>CAYPYY010000068.1:0-14926 GCA_964414995.1 uncultured Gemmatimonas sp. | reverse complement strand
CCTCGACCTTGTCGAGCTCGCTCTCCATCTGCGCGGTGAAGCCCACGTCGAACTCACGCGGGAACTGCTTCACCATCACCTTCTCCACGCTCTCGCCCAGCGGCGTGGGGAAGAAGCGCCGCTGCTGCAGCTCGGCGTAGTGCCGCTCGGTCAGCGTCGAGATGATGCTCGCGTACGTGGACGGGCGGCCGATGCCGCGCTTCTCGAGCTCCTTCACGAGCGAGGCCTCGGAGTAGCGTGGCGGCGGCTCGGTGAAGTGCTGCGAGGGATCCACGCTGCGCACCGGCACGTGCTCGCCCGGCTCGATCGCCGGCAGCGCCTGCTCGTCCTCGAGCGCCTTGGAGTCCCCTTCCTCGCGCGTCTCCTTGTAGAGCGCGAGGAACCCCTGGAACTTCACCACCGAGCCCGTGGCGCGGAACAGATAGCGCCCGAGATCGAAGTCCACGGTCGTCGTGTCGAAGATCGCCGGCGCCATCTGCGACGCCATAAAGCGCTGCCAGATGAGCGTGTACAGCTTGAGCTGCTCGGGCGTGAGGTACTTGGCCACGCTTTCCGGCGTCCGGGCGGGATCCGTCGGCCGGATGCCCTCGTGCGCGCCCTGCGTCGCGTCGTTCTTGGTGTCCGAGTACAGCTGCGGTGCCGCCGCAAGGAACCGGGCGTCGAACTGCTTGCCGAGGTGCTCACGCGCCGCCGCCGCCGCCGAGTCCGCGACGCGCACGTGGTCCGTCCGCATATAGGTGATGAGGCCGACCGCGCCCTCGTTCTTGCCGAGCTCCACGCCCTCGTAGAGGTTCTGCGCGAGCCGCATTGTGCGCTTGGAGCCGAAGCCGAGCTTCTTGGCGGCTTCCTGCTGCAGCGTGCTCGTCTTGAACGGCGCCTCGGGATTCTTGCGCCGCTCGCGCCGCTTGATGTCGGTGACATCGAAGTGCGTGCGGCTCTTGAGATCGTTGACGATCGCTTGCGCCGACGCCGCATCGGGAATCTCCGGCTTCTCGCCGTCGAGATGATGCAGCTTGGCCGTGAAGCCCTGCCCCTCGTGCTCGAGCTGCGCCGCAATCGTCCAGTACTCCTTCGGCCTGAACGCGCGAATCTCGCGCTCGCGCTCCACGAGCAGGCGCAGCGCCACGGTCTGCACGCGGCCGGCGCTGAGGCCCTTCTTCACCGTCTTCCACAGCACGGGGCTGGCCTTGTAGCCCACGAGACGATCCAGCACGCGGCGCGCCTGCTGCGCATCCACCTTCTTGCTGTCGATCTCGCGCGCCTGCGTCAGCGCCTTCGTGACGGCGTCCTTGGTGATCTCGTAGAACAGCGCGCGCTTGATCGGCGGCGCCTGCCGTCCCTTGATCTGCTGCTCGACGTGCCAGGCGATGGCCTCACCCTCGCGATCAGGGTCGGTGGCGATGAACACGGCCTCGGCGGTCTTCGCGGCACTGCGGAGCTCGGCGACTGTCTTTTCCTTGCCGGGAATGGTCACGTACTCCGGCTCGAACCCGTGCTCGGTATCAATCCCGATGCTCTTGACGGGCAAGTCGCGGATGTGGCCCACCGTCGCTTTCACTGCATAGCCGGACCCGAGATACTTGCCGATCGTCTTGGCTTTTGCGGGCGACTCGACGATGACGAGCTTACGGCCGGCCGCCGCCCGGGCGGCCTCCTCGTCGTGCGGAAGCTCAGGCTCGACCTTGACCTTCCGCTTGGAGGCGCGGGGGGTCGCGGCCTTCTTTTTCGTGGCCTTCTTTGCAGTGCTGCGCTTGGACGTCGCCATTTCGAATTGATGGTGGTGCGATCAGGGACGTCATCCTAGCCCCCTGCTTCGCGAGAGGCAAGCGCAACTATTATAGAGGCCACCTCGGACGGCGACAGCGAATCCGTGCTAACTGTATGATTCGCTTGCACATAGAGTGGCTCTCGCCGAGCGAGAATTTCCTGGAGCCGAACAGTGGGTTCACCCCCTGCCAATAGGGGTCGCCCCCCACCCCCTGCCCCCAGCCGACGCGCGGCAACGGCCGGCGAAACCGCGAGAAGAATGGTCGTCACCGAGGTCCCCAGGGCCTCAAGATTCCCGGCCGTTTCGAGCCATCCGCCGCCGGGCGCGAGCACCAGGGGTCCGACACCGGCCAGCCGGGTCGTTGCCTCACGCTCCAGGTGCCTGAACCCCGCCTCGCCCGCCTGCGCGAAGACCTCAGGAATGCTGCGTCCGGTCACTCGCTCGATCTCGCGGTCGAGATCCACGAACGCCCAGCCCAGCGCGTCCGCGACGAGCGGTCCCACGGTGGACTTGCCCGCGCCCGGCAACCCAACGAGCACGATGCGCGGCGGCGATGTCACCGCGCGCCTAGCCCAGCCGGTCCGCCACGCGCGCGATGTACGCGTCGTGGTTGCGCTTCAACTCGGCGAGCGAGTCGCCGCCGAACTTCTCGAGGAACGCGTCCGCTAGCACGAGCGCCGTCATCGCCTCGGCAATCACGCCCATCGCTGGCACCGCGGTGACGTCCGAGCGTTCGGCCGCAGCCGCCGCCTTCTCGCCCGTCCGCACATCCACGGTCTCCAAGGGACGCATCAACGTCGAGATGGGCTTCATCGCCGCGCGCAGCACGAGCGGCTCGCCGGTGGTCATTCCGCCCTCCAGCCCGCCCGCGCGGTTCGTGCGCCGCCGCACGTTCCCCGTGCGCGGATTCCCCGGCGCGGGCTCGATCTCGTCGTGCACCTCGGCCCCCGTGCGCCGCGCGGCCTCGAAGCCGAGACCCATCTCGACACCCTTCACGGCGGGAATCGAGCAGATGGCCGCCGCGAGCCGACCATCAAGCTTCCGATCCCAGCTCACGTGCGCCCCGAGCCCCACCGGCAGCCCCGTGACCACGACCTCACAGATGCCGCCGAGCGTGTTACCCTCGGCTTTCGCCGCGTCGATGCGCGCAATCATCTCGCGCTCGGCGCTCGCATCGAGGCAACGCAGCGGCGACGCATCGGCGGCAGCGTTGATGTCGTCCGGGAGCGATGCTGGGCGCGCGTCTACGCCGCCGAGGTGCACGAGATGCGAGCCGATCCGCACGCCAAACTCCGCGAGCAGGCGTCGCGCGACCGCCCCTGCAGCGACTCGCGCCGTGGTCTCACGCGCGGAGGCGCGCTCGAGGATGTCGCGGGCGTCCTCGCGGTCGAACTTGAGGATGCCCGTGAGGTCCGCGTGTCCGGGGCGCACGCGCGTCACCTGGCGTTTGCGGCCCTCGGGGGCGTCGTCCTCCGGACGTGGCGCGGGATCCATAATGGCCTCCCAGTTCTTCCAGTCCTTGTTGCGGATGATTAGCGCGATCGGTGCACCGATCGTCTCGCCCGCGCGTACGCCGGCGAGGATCTCCACGCGGTCGGTCTCGATGGCCATCCGACGGCCGCGGCCGTAGCCCTGCTGGCGACGGGCGAGCTCGTGATCTATGTGCTCGGCCAGGAGTGGCAGGCCGGCGGGCGCGCCCTCTACGAGCGCGATCAGGGCCTGCCCGTGGGACTCGCCAGCCGTGTGGAAGCGGAGGTGCGGCATCGCAGCAGCAGTGGGTGAGAAGGGCCCTGCGGCCCCTCTCAGGGGGCCGCAGGGGCACAAAGCAAAGGCGCCCGGCGAAAGATATCGCCGGGCGCCCTGGCTGCCGCGCCGCTCGGGTTACGGCACGCGGCTGCGGATCACGTCGCCCTCGTCCACGATATGCGGCGTGACGAGGATGAGCAGGTCCTGCTTGCGTTCGATCACGCGGGTCTCGCGGAAGAGCACGCCGATCCACGGCAGCTTGGACAGGATCGGAATGCCGCTCTCCAACCGCGACACCTGGGTCTGGGTGAGGCCGGCAATCACCGCCGTCTCGCCATCCGCCACCAGCACTTCGTTCGTCGCCGAACGCTCAGAGATTTCCGGGCCGGCCACGGTGATGTTGAGCAGCGACTGCTGGGTGGCCTGAATCTCCATCGCCACCTGCCGGTTGGCGGTCACGTGCGGCGTGACCGCGAGCGTGATGCCGATCTTCTGGCGCTGGATGACGGGCGCGATTGCCTGGATCTGGCCCGGCACGGCCGGCGGCGTCAGCAAGAAGGCGATCTCCGTACCGGCAAACAGCGTCGCCCTCCGGTTATCAATTGTCGTCGTGCTCGGCTCGGCCTGCACGTCGGAGAGGTTCTGCGAACTCAGCGCGTCGAGGAACGCGGTGATGTTGTTGCCCCCGATCACCGTGTTGTAGATGAGCGAGAGCGCCGCGGTCCCGCCGAAGGTACGGTTGGCGTTGGCCACGCCGATGAAGGCATCGCCGCCGAAGTCGATCGTGAACTCACCCGGCGTGCCGCGGGGCGAGAGCGTGTTGATGTAGCTCGTCGGCGAACCGAAGTCGTAGCTCAGGCCCATTTCCTCGGTCGCGGTACGATCCACGGCGATGATCTTGGCCTTGATGGCGACCTGCGGCGTGCGCACGTCGAGGTCGCGCACGTAGCTGACGATCTCCGGCAGGCGCGAGACGGTCTCGGTGATGAGCAGCGTGTTGGTCTTCTCTTCGAAGGTGACGACACCGCGGCCGCAGGTCGTCGCCTGCGGGTTGCCGGCCGTGGGGGCGGCGGCGCCATCAGCCGGCGCGGCGCCGGTGGTCGCATCGACCACGGTGCCGACGCCAGCGGCCGAGCCCGACGAGCACGCGGCGATCAGCTGCCGAATCGTCGTCGCCAGCTGCTCCGCCTTGGCGTAGTTCACCACCACGAGCTGCGTCACCAGCGGTTCGGCCGCGACGCGGTTCGTCAGGTTCTGGTAGCTGTCGATCGTGATGATGCCCGTGGAGTCCTCAAGCGCCCGCAGGCCATTGGCCTGGAGGATCTTGTTGAACGCGATGTCCCAGGGCTGGTTCACGATCTCGGTAAAGCGCACGGTGCCCTGCACGCCCGACCCGGTGACGAAGGTGCGGCGCGAGAACTCCGCAAACGTCGCGATGACGTCGTGGATGTCGCGGTTGGCGAACGTGACGGTGATGCGCGGCTGCTCGCGGACCTGCTGCGGCGCGGCCTGCGCGATGGGGACGAACACGGGCTCGTCGTCCACCGGCTGTGCGGCGGCCGGCGCGGCATCGGCCACGTCCACCACCGGGCGCACTTCGTCGCTGCGGGTGGCGACGGACGTCGCCGACCACGGGGCGAAGTCGTCGGCGCCCTTCACGGAAATGCGAATCTCACGCGCGCCGCGGACCACCTCGTACTCGCGCGGCGAGTCGAGGTCGAGCACCAGGCGTACGACATCGGCCGAGTACTGGGCGAGCCGCACGTTGCGGATGCCCGCGCGGTTGACGCGGTCATAGGCAGGGGCGCGCCGCTGCATCGTGGCACCCTTCAGGTCCACGACGATGCGGTGCGGCGACTCGAGCGTGAAGTCGCTGACGGTCATCGACCCGTCGAACGAGAGCACGACATCCGCGCGTCCCGCTCCGGGCACGACGGTCACGGCGGTCACCGTCGCGGTGGCCTCCGTACGCGCGGACGGAGCCGCGCCGGCGACCGATGCGCCGATCAGGAGTACGCTGGCCGCGATGGGGGCCAGCTTCAGAACTCGCCTCATGGCGTCCTACCTCCCCGACTGGGAACGTTGATCGACAGGACTTCCTGCCGCGTGAAACCGAATTCATCGATCGACAGCGCGACCTCGCGCTGCCGAATCGCGGTGACCCGGATGCGGCCCATCGTCGAGCCGGTGCGCACCCGGTAGATCTCGCCCGTGGAGATGTCGCGCAGCGTCGCCACGGAGTTGCCGCCGGCGAGGATGATGCCGACGATCTCAAGGTCAGCCAGCAACGGGCGCATATCGCCCGAGGTGATCAGCGACGCGAACGGGTCGCGCCGCCCGGACCGCGGGTACGAGTAGACCTCGCGGTTGAAGAGGATGTTGCCCGCCGAATCGCGCGCAAACTCGGGAATTTTGACCTCGGCCTTGGGCGGCGCCGCCGGACGGCGGTTGCGACCCTGGGCCGACGCGGCACCTGGCAGCGAGAGCGCCAGCACCGCGAGCGCGACCCACACGCGACGCGACATCACTGGGCACCTCCCTCGAGCGGCGTCGTGCGCACGACGTAGGTCTGCAGGTCGAACGAGGCGGCGAGCACCTGCTCGCCCGGCCCGACCTTGGCGCGGCTCTCCACGGTGGACGGCGACAGCGTCAGGTTCATCGGCGCGATGATGCGCCGCAGCGACCCGATGGCGGTCACGAGCTCACCGATCTGGTGGTACGAGCCCTTGATGGACAGTCGATAGCGATAGGTATCGAACTGCTCGCCCTGCGTCGTTGCGCCCGGCACGAAACTCTCGATCTCGAGGCCCGTGCGTCGCGCGGCACCGAGGATCTGGTCGAGTAGCGCCGGGACTTCGTTCCCGGCGGGAATCAGCGAGCGCATCAGATTCAGGTTGTCCTGCAGCGTCTTCGCTTCCCGCTCCAGTTCTTCCTGCGTGCCGCCGGCCAGCAGGGCCTTGGCGCGCTGGTTGCTGGCATCGAGCTTCTCGATGCGCTCGAGCTGCAGCGCGAGTTCCGCTGACTTCGGGCTGTAGACGAAGTAAAAGAACAGTCCGGCGATCGCGAGACCCAGCACGCCCACGAGGAGCATAATCTGGTCGCGCTGGTTGGTCGGGAGGCCAGCCATCGGTTACCTCACCGCGATCGAAAGGGGAACGGTACGGATCGCGGACGCATCCGGCTTTGAGTACTGGAAGTCCAGCGTGAACTGGCGCACTTCCTTGCCATCCGCCTCGGCGGCCTCGGTCGAGCCGAGGACGACATTCTCGAGGAACGGCGAGGCTTCGAGACTGCGCATAAAGGTCGTGACGGCCTGAATGTCCGCGGTGTAGGCGATGAGGCGAATGCCCAGTTTCGGCACCTCGCCGGCGGCGGCCTCTTCAGGGCTGACGGCGGCGGCCGAGCTGGTCTGGGCGACCGAACGCAGCCACGTGTACGTCGGCAACGCGCGCGAGATCTCGTCCATCACGTGGGCCCAAATGAAGCGGTCGCCATCGATGCTCGTGATGACGGCAATCTGGCGCAGGATCGAGTCACGCTGTGCCTCGACGGCCCGCCGCTGGGCCAGGACGGCAGCGAAGCGCGTCGAGTCCTGGAGCGCGACGCGCTGGCGCTCCTCGAGCGCCTCCGCCTCGCGTCCCTGCAGCAGGTACATCGCACCGGTGCCGGAGAGGCCGATGAGCATCCCGACCACCGCGACTGCCAACCAGGGATCCTTGAGGCGCGAGGCGAGGTCGCCGAACATCGCGCCCAGGTTCACTGAGCTCGACGACGACGCCTTTTTCTTCTTGCGCGCGCCTGGGAGGAGATTGATCTCAATCATTCGGATACCGTCGGTCAGGCCGGCTTCCGCAGGGCGAGGCCCAGCGGGAGCATCAGCAGAGGCGCTACCTCGTCGGTGACGAGCGACTCGAAAGCGCCGTCACGCACGACAACATTCGCGAGCGGGTTGGCCGCGATCACCTGCAGGCGCAGCCGGTCCGCGAGCACATCCACGATCCCGGGCACGCGCGAGCCGCCGCCGCAGAGGTACACGGCGCCCACGCCGCCCCCCGAACGCGACGACGACGCGAGGAAGGCCATCGCCCGCTCGATACCCACCGCGATCTCCTCGCCGCGGGTCTCGAGCACCGCATCGATGTGCTCCGAGCGGTCGAAGCCGCGCAGCAACGCGTCCGCCTCGTCCGAGCCCAGCCCCCGATCGCGCTGGAGATCCTCGCGCATCCGGCGTGTGCCCGTCGGAAGGTCGCGCGTGAGCACCGGCACGCCCTCCTCGACGATGTTCACGTTCGTGACCTCGTGCCCGATGTTGACCAGCGCCACCGTGCCCGTCATTGCGTCGGGATAGTTCAGCTCGAAGGCGTTGTGCAGGGCGAAGGCGTCCACGTCCACGGCGACCGCAGACAGGCCCGCATCCGTCACCACCCGCACCTTGGCCTCGACCAGTTCGCGCTTGGCGGCCACGAGCAGGACCTGCATCTCCGGCTCGGTGCCATCGGGATCGAGAATCTGAAAGTCGAGCTCCACCGACTCCATATCGAACGGCACGTGCTGCTCGGCCTCCCAGCGCATCAACTCCCGCGCCTGCGCCTCTTTCACGCGCTCGATCTGAATCTTCTTGATGATGACGTCGCGACCACCGACCGCCGTCACGACATCCTTGGACACGACGCCGGCCGCCTGCAGCGACGCCGTGATGGCATCGGCCACGATACCCGGGTCCATTATCTCGCCTTCCACGATCGCATCGGCGAGCAACGGCGTAATCGCAATCCGAACGAGTTCGGGCTGCGTCTTGGAATGGTCGACCACGGCGACCTTGATCAGGCCAGAGCCGATATCGAGACCGACCGTTGTCTTCTTGCTGCGACCGAAAAGCGCCATGGGATTCCCGTGGGCGTCCTGCGAGGGTCAGAAAGACGCGGGTCGCCTAACTTGCGGGCGGGCCCGGTCGTGGTCAATGCAATCCCGCCAACCTGCGACAGTACACGAACGGTATTGCCCGAAGGTAACTCCCGCGCACGATCTAGCCGTCAGGATGATGCTGAATCCAGCCGCCGCCGGCGGGCCGAAGGTTTCCCGCAAGGGGACACCCCGGCACGAGCGAATCGCTCGGCAGCGAATCGGGCCGCATCAGGGCAATGCGGCGGTGTCGGCCGCCGTGCCGACCGCGCCCCTCCACCTCGCCGCGCACCCGCCCGCGCCCCACGTGCCACCAGCGCAGCGTCACCACGGCCCCAGCAGGCAAGGTCTGCGACGCCTCGCGCACCGCGGACGGCGACTGCAGGCAGAGCCACGGAAGGTCAACGGGGTGCAGCAGGCCAGCGATCCCCGACACCGAGGCCGCCCGCGCCCGCACGGCATCCGTGGCGAGCTGCGCAGCACGCCAGGCCTGTAGCGCGTCGGCGAGCAGCAGCGCCGAGAGCAACCCGACCGCCGCCAGCACCAGCAGCACCATCGGGAGCGCCACTCCGCGGCGCATCACCACACCAGGACCGCCTCGGCGCCTGCGCCGCCGTCCGCACCCCGCGCACGCACCACGAGGCGCGCCGGAATGCCCTCGACGACGAGCCGCAGCCCCTCCGCCGACGGCGTGCGCAGCGGACCGGCGAGCGGCTGGACTACGCCGCAGACGTCGAGCCACGGATGGCACTTGCGGTAGCCCAGCATCCAATCGCCTGAGCCCGCGTGGTAGAGCGTGAAGCGCGCGCGCCGCGCGAGGCGCACCGCCGCGCCGAGCACCACCTCGGCGGGCACCGTGTCGCGAAGCACCACGCGGAACCGCGGGGCACCGCCCACGCGCCAGCCATCGGCCGCGTCGCAAGCGCCGGCTGCGGTCACCGACTGCACCGAGTCCACCGTACCGTGCCACCAACTATCGTCGGCACCGTCGAGACGCACGGCGACGAGATCGTCCGCCGCGAGGGCCGCCGGCAGTTGGGTGAGTGACCGCTCATCGGTTGATGGCGGAAGCCAGAGGGCGCGCGTCTCGATGCCGCAGACAACCGCAGTGCCGAGCAGGAGGTCGAGGTCAATCGCTGTGTCGCCGCGAGTGACCAGCGCCTCGGACGCTTCAATCGCCTCGCGAAGGATCGCCACCGCGTCGCGCTCCGCACGCACGGCACGGTCGCGACGCTCGGCGGCGGAGAGCGCGCCGCGGACGGTCGAGAGCGTCGCGGCGGCAACCGCCGCGAGCAAGCCCGCCAGTGCCAGCGCACACAGGGCTTCGACCAGGAGATGCCCGCGTCTCAGCCGCACGGCCAACTCGCGTGAATGGCCAAGGGCTCGCGGTCGCGCGCGGTGCCCCGCGCGAATACACGCAGTGACCGGAGACCCATCGAGTCGCGCAGGTCCCACGCCACGGCGACGCCGCGTCGGGTTTCGCTCGCCGCGGTATCGGGTGCAGCGCACGCGCTGCGCTCAAACCAGTGGAGTCTGTCCAACGCGACGGACGCGACGAGCTCGCGGACCGCCGCGCGCTGACGCAGTCGGGCAGCCGCGGCAATCGCGCCCAAGGTCGCAGCGACGCCGACGCCCAAGAGCAGCGCGGCGACGATGACTTCGATGAGGGACACGCCGCGGCGCGCTCGCATACGCCACAATGCGCGAGACCCGCGACTCGACCGTCATCACGGTGTCGCTTCGCGGGCCCCCAGAATGCCGAGCGGGTCGGGCGCTGTGCGCCCGACCCGCTCCCAACTCAGCCGATGCTGGCTACGCTTACGCGCAGACCGGCTCGCCCTCGTTCTCGCCCGACCCGACCTTCGAGCCGACCTTGATCACGCAGGTCTGCGTGGTCGAAGTGTGCGAGGCCTCGGCCGCCCAGCCCAGGCCCGCGTCCGGCGTCGCCGTGACGGTCACGCCGGCCGACGTCGTGAACGACGTGCCGAGGTTCGTCAGGTTGCCATAGGCGGTGTTGTCGGAGAAGTACGCCTCCTGGGCGGTCACCAGGTTGCGCAGGTCAGCCTTCATCGACGCGATGTATGCCTTCTCCTTCGTGTTGGCGAACTTCGGGATCGCGATCGCGGCGAGAATGCCGATGATCACGACGACGATGAGAAGCTCGATGAGCGTGAAGCCCTTCTTGTTGCTGAGCATTTAGAGAACTCCGTGATGGGTAGGTGAGCTGTGGCCGCCCAATAAGACAGCAAAGGCCGTGCCACGTAACAGGTCGGTTTGTAAGCCGTTGTAAAACATAGGGATAGAAACGCTGTACGTCCATCCCCTACGCCGCTCGGGACCCCGCGGCACCGCAACTTGCAACGTTCCGGGGCCTGCGGCGGCAGTCCAACGAGGCGCCCGGAGCGACTTCGATAGCGCGGGTTACCGCCGTCTCAGCCACCAGTTGGAGCCCTGCAGCGAGTCCGTGGCCGCCAACACCGAGTCGGCCTGGTAGACGAGCAGCCGCATCGCCGCGGGAGCGCGACCGATTCGGAGGCCCTCGAGCGCCTCCGCACGTGCGTGCGAGGCGCGTCCGAGTGCGAGCAGACAGCCCGCGTGTCCGAAGCGCGGCGTGGGCTTCTCCGGATCGATGCGCATCGCGATCGCATACAGGGCGAGCGCGGGCGCACAGTACCCGCGCTCGTGGTAGCGCAGCGCGAGAGCCAAGGGCGGCCCGTCGTGCTCGGGCCACAGCCGCATTGCGTGGCGGAGTGCGCGTTCACCTTCCACGAACTCGCCGCGACGCAGGAGTTCGTCGCCCAGCCAGTAGTGTCCACGAAAGTTTGTCGGCGCATCCACGACGAGCGCCGCAATCATTGCATCGTTGCTGGCCCACGCATACTGTCGCTCTGCCGAGTGCGCTGCCGCGAGTCCAAGCAGAGCGGCCACCGCGGCGACGGCGATCGTGCGAGCGATCCGCGGCCACGCCGCCGCCCACCGCGTGATCGGTGCCGCCAGCGCGCCCGCCGCCAGCGCCACGCCCACGGTCGAGAGGAACAGCGTGCGCTCCGCCAGCAGGATGCCCGTCGGCACGACCACGTTTGCGACGAGCGCAAGCGCCACGACAATCCAGAGCAGCGCAAAGGCCATCGCGCGCGCGCGCGTCCAGCACCACGCAAGCACGCCGACGAACGCGACGAGAATGCCGGCGCCGGGCAGATGCGCCGCGCCGGGCGCCGCGTGCACCGCCACAAAGCTCGGCGAGTAGTCGGCATAAAGACGTGCCGGCCAGACAAACAACCGCGCGACTTCCGGCACGAGACCAAGCATCACCCAGCTGCGCGCTACCACACCCAGTCCCTTGAGCGCGACGTGCGGGCGGTCGCCGGCCAGTCCGCCGACGATGTCGCTGCGCACGAGCAGCCACACGACGGCGAGCGCGGCCAGCAGATAGAACAGGATGCGCGGGTGCACACCTTGCGCGGCGCTCTCCCGCGCACGCCCGTCGACCGCCGGCTCCTCGCCGACCGCATCACGTAGCACGGTGAGCTCGAGCGCGACGAGAAATCCCGGGAGCAGAATCGCGTGCTCTTTGAGCGCCAGTCCGATCGCGTACAGCGTGACGATCAGCGCGACGTCCGCCCACCCCAGCGCGCCCCGACGCCGCGCGAGCACGTACCGCTGCACCGCGAGCACCACGACCAGCGCGACGCCAAGCTCGAGTTGACCGACGACGTTGCCCACGCTCTCCACGTGCACGGGATGCACGGCGAACACGAGCCCGGCCGTCAGCGCGCCCGTCGCGGGCAGCACGGCGCGCGCGAGCGCGAACACCGCGAGCGCCGCTGCGAGGTACAGCGCCACGCTCGTCGCGTGAAAGACCAGCGGACTCCCGTTGCCGATGGCCCACTGCGCCGCGAAGGCCAGCAGTCCGAGCGGACGCCACAGCGTGTCCGCGGGTGGCAGCTGCCAGTAGGCCGTCGTGAGCAACTCCCAGGGATTGGCCAGGGAGTGCAGCCGCGCACGTTGTTCGATCACGAGCACGTCGTCGAGCGCGAACCCGTTGCCGAGCGAGGTGGCGCTGGCCACGACCGCCGCGAGCGCGACCAGCACCGCGCCGAGCGACGCGGGGCGCTCGGCCCACGCGCGCTGCAGTGCGTTCAGCGCGTGAATCGCGACCTCGTGATATGCCAGAACGCGGCGACGCCGTCCTTCCAGCCAATCTTCTTGCCCTCGGCGTACGTGCGGCCGGAGTAGGAGATCGGCACTTCATAGATGCGCGCCTGCTGCTGCGCGAGCCGCGCCGTCACCTCGGGCTCGAACCCGAAGCGATCGCTGGTCAGACGCAGGCTCCGCGCCAGGTCACCGCGGATCGCCTTGTAGCAGGTCTCCATATCGGTGAGGTTCAGGTTCGTCAGCATATTGCTGTACGTCGTCAGCACCCAGTTGCCCACTGAGTGCCAGTAGTAGAGCACGCGGTGCGGGCCGCCGAGGAACCGCGAGCCGAACACCGCATCGGCGCGACCGTCGAGCATCGGCGCGAGCAGCGTGGGCCAGTCGTTGGGGTCGTACTCGAGATCGCCGTCCTGCACGATGACGACGCTGCCGGTGCTCGCGGCCAGTGCCGTGCGGATCGCTGCGCCCTTGCCACGGTTGACCTCGTGCTCGAGGAGCACGTCAATGCGACCCTCGGCCTTGAGGCGGCGCAGGATCTCCGCCGTGCCGTCCGTGGAGCAGTCGTTCACGCACACGACCTGCTTGCGCACCGGCACGGCGTGCACGGCATCGAGGATGACCTCGATCGTGTGGCGCTCGTTGTAGACAGGAATCAGGACGGAGAGGACCAGCGCGTCCGTGGCGATGGGGGTGCGCGACGCGGCGCGCGCGGCGGGCGGAGGCGTGGGAGGCATCATCGCGGATCGAGGAGGAAGGCGCGCACGCGCGCGCCCGCGGGAGTGAACTCACGGAAATGGCGCGCCGGGTCGCGCTCGGCACGCAGGAACGCGGGGAACACCGGCGAGTTGGGCAGCAGCACGTACGCGTCCGGCTCGAAGGCGCGGTCGAGCCGCGCAATGATCGCGGCGCGCTCGGGGATCGACTTCTCCGCCAGATGGTCGCGTACGTCGAGGATGTCCAGCGAGATCACCTGCTCGCCCGTGTAGAGCGCCAGCATCGGGGCCACGTCGGACGCGATGAGTTGACCGCGCAGGCGCGGCTCCTGGAGCGCCAACTCGACGACCGGCAACATTCGGTCCACCATTCGCTGCGAGGCGCTCGCCGCCCAGCCGCGCGCGAGTCCGCGGGCCCCGTACGCACCGTGCCCCAGCGCGAGCACGAGTCCCACCACCACGACGCCGATGGCGACGGCGCGGCGTTCGTTCAGTCTGCGGTAGACTGCGTCGAACCCCGCGGCCGCGAGCACAAGCAGGAACGGCCACGCCCCCCACAAGAAGCGCTCGATCTGATACGGCCAGAAGAACACCACGCAGAGATAGGCGCCAAGGGTCAGCGCAAATAGGCGGCGCCCGCGATCGGCGAGCCCGAACATCACGCCAACCAAGGCGGCGACAATGACCAGGACCGCGGCAATCGGCCGGAGCCAGCCGACCAACGGCGAGAAGAAGATCCCCAGAAAGCTCCACGCGTCGGCGACGTTCTTGGTGAACACCGCCCCCACGAGCGCTAACCCGCCATCGCGGTACCCGCCGATCACCCACTCGAGATACGGCCCATACGAGCCGCGCAGTTCGTCGGGGAATCCCGGCGCCTGCCGCCACACGAAGAGCTGCCACGGCAGGAGGACCACGAAGGCCACGCCCGCAAACGTCGCCGCCTCACGCCAGCGACGCTCGAGCGCGAGGACGATCAGCATAGCCGGCAGCATCACCCCGCCCACGGTGCGCGTAAGCACCACCGCGCCAGCGGCGACGCCGGCCAGCACGGCCCAGCGTTGTCCACCTTGCTCGACGAGCGCAGCGGCCGCGAGCAAGGCCAACGCCAGCACGACCAAGAACAGCGGCTCCGACAGCAACACACTGGTCAGCACCATCGTCGGTACGTTCGCGCAGCCGAGGACGACCAACGCCGCGCTCGCCAGCGCGCTCCATCCGAGGAGCCGCATCGTCAGGCGCGTGGTGAGCGCGGCGGCCACCCCGAGCAACACCGGGTTCACCATCTTCAGCCACATCGTGCTCTCGGGAAACGGCGGCGCGATCTTCCACACGAACGCGAGCAACAGCGGGAACGCGGGTGGGTAGTGGATCGCGGGCGGCGTGCCGGGCAACTGTGGGTACACGAACCCCTGCCCCGCCGCCAGCGCCTTGGCCTGCAGCGCGTAGATGCCGTCGTCAAAGAACACGCCGATCAAGTGCGGCGTGATGTTCGACACTGCGACGAGCAGGACGACGACGCC
Source organism: uncultured Gemmatimonas sp. (assembly GCA_964414995.1). GTDB lineage: Bacteria > Gemmatimonadota > Gemmatimonadetes > Gemmatimonadales > Gemmatimonadaceae > Pseudogemmatithrix. The sequence continues at coordinate 119 of CAYPYY010000068.1, read as the reverse complement.
AGCCAGCAGCGGCAGCAGTTGCTCGCGGCGCGCGTGGTGGTCTGCGCTCACGCGTCCACTCCGTAGCGCGCGAGCTTGCGGTGCAGCGTGGAGGGATCGATGCCAAGCACCTCGGCGGC
>CAYPYY010000067.1:11664-14978 GCA_964414995.1 uncultured Gemmatimonas sp. | reverse complement strand
CGCTCGGCCCGTGAGCTTGCGCTCGCTGCCGCGCACGACGAAGCCGTCGGGCAGTTCCTCGGCGTCGGCGCCAAGCGCGCGCAGGTTGTCCACGATGGCCTTGATGCGATCGCTTTCCTTCACGCGCAGCTCGGCGGCGCCGGTGACTCGCGTCTCGCCTGCGGCGCGCGCCGCGACGCAGGCGATGAGCGGCAGTTCGTCGATGAGACTCGGGACTTCGGACGGGTCGATGGTGACGCCGCGGAGCGCGCCCGCGCCGCACACGATTGTGGCGACGGGTTCTCCCCCCTGCTCCGCCACGTCCGCGAACTTCAGTGCGGCGCCCATTCGCTTCAGCACCTGAAACGCACCCGTGCGTGCCGGGTTGATGCCGACATTCTCCACGCGCACCTCGCCGCTGCGCGTGGCCCCGAGCGCCGCCAACCCGGCGACGAACGCCGCAGACGATGGATCGCCGGGCACATCCACGTCACCCGCATCGAGCCGCGCGCTCGGCAGGAGCGCGACCACGCCGTCATCCACGCGCAGGTCCACGCCGCGCGCGCGCAGCATCCGCTCCGTGTGGTCGCGGGTGGCCACCGGCTCGTGCACCTCGACCGGGACGTTGCCCACCAGGCCCGCGAGGAGGATCGCGCTCTTCACCTGCGCGCTCGCCACCTCGGCGTGGTAGGTGATGCCGCGCAGCCGCGCACCGGCGATCGTCATCGGCAAGCCGCCGTGCGGCGGAAGGTCAACGCGCGCGCCCATTTGCGTGAGCGGAGTCGCCACACGCCGCATCGGGCGGCGGCTGAGCGACGCGTCGCCCACGAAGCGCGCCTCCACCGGCGATGCCGCCACGATGCCCGCCATCAGCCGCGCCGTGGTGCCGCTGTTGCCGCAGTCGAGGTCGCCTGTCGGCTGCGCGAGCCCCCGCAGTCCCACCCCGTCAATCACGAGATCGTCGCTGAGTGCGGGGATCGGCACGCCAAGCGCGCGGAGCACGCCGGCGGTCGAGTGTACGTCGGCGCTCTGCAGGATTCCGCGGACGCGCGAGCGACCGGCGCCGAGCGCGGCCAGCATCAGCGCGCGGTGGGAGATGGACTTGTCGCCCGGGACTCTTAGCGCAGCCACGCTTCGAGCGCGGTCGCGAGATCCGTCTTCTCGTCGCGGTATTTGACGATGATCGGCGTCTGCAGCGAGAGCCCCTGCTTGGCGGCGAACCCGCCCTTCACCGCGCGGGCGCCCGGCACGACGACGGCGCCAGCCGGAATCTCGAGCGGCGCGTCCTTCGACGCGCGATACACCGTCTCGTTCACGAGATCGAACACCGGCGTGCCGCGCGTGAGCACGACGCCCGCGGCCAGCACCGCCTTCTCGCGCACCACGGTGCCCTCGTACACGCCACAGTTGCCGCCCACGATCACGTCGTCCTCGATGATCACCGGCGACGCGTTCACGGGCTCGAGCACGCCGCCGATCTGCGCGGCCGCACTCAGGTGCACGCGGGCGCCGACCTGCGCGCAGGAGCCTACGAGCGCGTGCGAGTCGATCATCGTGCCCGCCCCGACCCACGAGCCGACGTTCACGTACATCGGCGGCATACAGACCACGCCGCTGGCGAGGTACGCGCCGCGGCGGATCGTCGAGCCGCCGGGCACCACGCGCACATTGTCGGCGAGCGTGAGCTCGCGCGTCGGATACGTGTGCTTGTCGAAGAAGTGAAACGGCGAGCCCTTGGGCGACAGGTCAGCGAGCTTGCCCACGCGGAAGCCGAGCAGGATACCGCGCTTCACCCACGGGACCGCACGCCAGGTGCCGTCCTCGCCCTTCTCCGCTGAGCGCACGAGTCCCAGCTCCAACGCATCGAGCAGGGCGCCGACCAGCGCTTCCGTCTCGCGCGGCAGCTTGTCGGCGGCGAGCGGAAACAGCTCTTCGACCTTGGCCTCGAGCTGCGCGGCAGACATCTCGGTCACAGCGCGACCCCCGCGATACGCAGCGCCGCCGACATCCGCGCCTCGTGCTTGCTGTCCATCGGCACCAGCGGTAGCCGCAGGGTGTTCTGCATCTTGCCCATCATCGCCATCGCCGCCTTGATCGGAATCGGATTGCTCTCGATGAACGCCGCCTCGACGAGGGGCGCGAGCCGATGATGAATCACGCTCGCCGTAGCGAGATCGCTCTTCGCGAGCGCATCCGTCAGTTGCGCACAGAGCTTGGGCACCGCGTTCGAGATCACCGAGATGACGCCGTCGCCGCCCGCCGCCATCACCGCGAGCGTGAGGCCGTCGTCGCCGCTCAGCACGCTGAATCCCTCGGGCCGGCCGCGCAGGATCTGGTCAATCTGCCCCGTGTTGCCCGACGCCTCCTTCACCGCCACGATGTTCTTGTGCTCGGCGAGCTCCAGCGTCGTCTCGGCTGTCATATTGCTGCCCGTGCGGCCCGGCACGTTGTAGAGCACGATCGGCAGAGGCGACGCATCGGCCACGGCCGTGAAGTGCGCCACGATGCCGCGCTGCGGCGGCTTGTTGTACATCGGCGAGACGTGCAGCAGATGCGTCGCCCCGGCGCGCCCGAGCACCTTGGACGCCTCGATCGCCGCCGCGGTGTCGTTGCTGCCCGCACCGGCGATCACCGGCACGCGGCCACGCGCGCGCTCAGCAGTCACACGGACCACCCGCTCGCGCTCGGCGAGCGAAAGCGTGACCGCCTCGCCTGTCGAACCCACGGGCACGACGCCGTGAATGCCTTCGGCGATCTGCCAGTCCACAAACGCAGCGAGCGCGGCCTCGTCCACCGCGCCATCGGCAGTGAACGGGGTCACGAGCGCGGTCATCGCACCGCGGAGCATCGTCGTCATCGGGCTACGTCTCCGAGGAAGTCATCCAGCGTGAACACGCCGCGCCGTCCCACAATCCAGCGCGCCGCCGCGAGCGCGCCCGCCGCGAACACCCGGCGGTCACGGGCCTCGTGCACCAGGCGCACCTGCTCAAACGCGGCGTCGAACACCAACTCGTGCGTGCCGGGCACGCTCCCCGTGCGCACGCTGGTCACGGGCACCTGCTGCCCGCGCGCGCGCTCGGCGATCAACTGCAGCATCCGCGCCGTGCCGCTCGGCGCATCGAGCTTGTGCTTGTGGTGCGTCTCGACCAAGTGAATGTCAAAGCCAGCGCGTTCGTGCGCGAAGCGCCGCGCCGCCTCCTCGACGACCTTCGCAAAGAGATGAACGCCGAGCGCGAAGTTCGGCGCCCACAAGAGCGCGCCCTGCGAGTTCCGCACGAAGGTCTCGACCAGCGCGCGGTCCGCATCCCAGCCGGTGGTCCCGCTCACCACGGGCA
>CAYPYY010000067.1:2876-11564 GCA_964414995.1 uncultured Gemmatimonas sp. | reverse complement strand
TCGAAGGTGATGCGCGTGCCCGTGCCCTCGGGCTTCCGCGAGTTGAAGATGAACACCGGAATGCCCTTCCGCACCGCCGGCGCGATCGTGCTCGGGTGCAGCACCTTCGCGCCGAAGTTGGCGAGCTCGGCGGCCTCGTCAAATCGGATGTGCGCAATGAGGCGTGCGTCGGGCACCACGCGCGGGTCGGCGGTGAGCATTCCGTCCACGTCGGTCCAGATCTCAATGGCCTCGGCTTCCATCGCGGCGCCGAAGAGCGATGCCGAGTAGTCCGAACCGCCGCGGCCAAGCGTGGTCGTCACACCGCCGCGCGTGGCGCCGATGTAGCCGCCGACCACGGGCACCTTGCCGTCGCGCACCAGCGGCGCGAGGTGCCCGCGGCACGCGAGTGCGATGTCGTCGGCCAGCGGTTCGGCCCGGCCGTGCTCGTCGCTGGTGATGTTCACTTTGCGCGCGTCCACGAACACCGCGGGCAGGCCGGCTTTCACCATCGCCGCGGTGACGATCGGCGCGGAAAGTCGCTCGCCCATCGCGGCGACCGCGTCGTGCGAGCGCGCCGTGAGGTGACCGAGCACCGACAGCGCCTCGGCGAGGTGCGCGAGCTCGTCGAACATCGCGCCGACCTCCGACGTGAGCTCGGGCTCCGAGGGCTCGCCGCCGACGAGTTCGCGAATCGTCGCGAAGTGCCGCGTGCGCAGTTCCTCGAGAATGGCGAGCGCCACGATCAGCTCGCCCTTGGACGAGTGCTCGGCGATCTCGATCAAGCGGTTCGTGGTGCCCGCAAGCGCCGAGACGACGACCACGGGCTGTCGATCGAGGCGTCCGCGGATGATGGCCGCGGTGCGCGCGATCGCCTCGGCGTCGCCGACGGAGGTGCCGCCGAACTTGGCGACGATCATCCGCGACCCGGGGGAGTCCACCCCAGCCGACCGGTGACGGCGAGCACTTCGGCGTTGAGCACCGAGCCGCCCGCCGCACCACGAATCGTGTTGTGCCCCATCGCCACCAGCTTGAGGTGGAAGATCGAGTCTTCGCGCACGCGACCGACGGTGACGGTCATCCCGTTGCCGGCCATCACGTCGCGGCGCGGCTGCGGGCGTGCGGGATCGTCGGTCACGGCCAGCGGATGCTCGGGCGCACTGGGCAGTCCGCGCACCACCGCGTGGCCCTTCCACGAGCGCAGCGCCTCGATGGCCTGAGCGACCGACGGCTTGCTGCGCAGCTTGATGCTCAGCGCAGTCGTGTGGCCGTTCTCGACGGCGACGCGGTTGGCGTGCGCGCTGACGACGAACGGCGCGTGCTCAATGCCCGTGCCCGTCACCTTGCCGAGCATCTTCTGCATCTCGCGCTCGAGCTTGGGCTCCTCGTCGCCGATGTAGGGAATCACATTGCCGAGGATGTCGAGGGAGGGCACGCCGGGGTAGCCGGCCCCGCTGACGGCCTGCATCGTCGCCATAAACACCTCGGTCACGCCCCAACGCTCGTGCAGCGGGGCGAGAGCCATACAGGCGACGGTCGCGGCGCAGTTGGCGTTGGTGATCACGCCGCCGGTCCAGCCCTTCTTGCGCTGCACATCGAGCAAGGAGAGGTGGTCGGCGTTGACTTCGGGGATGCAGAGGGGGACATCCTCAGTCATCCGGAATGTCTTGGTGTTGCTGAGCACGAAGCGGCCGGCCTGAGCGAACGCGGGTTCGACCTCGGCGGCGGCGACAGCGTCCATTGCGGAGAAGACGACCTTGGACTTCACGGCAGCTGGATCGCAGGTGGTGACGACGAGGTTCGCGACCTCGGTCGGCATCACGCCTTCGATCCACTTGGTGGCCTCGGCGTAGCGTTTGCCCGCGGAGCGATCCGATGCGGCGACTTCCGCCACGTAGAACCAGGGATGGTTCGCGAGGAGGCGGATGAAGGTCTGGCCGACGGCGCCGGTGGCGCCAAGGATGGCAACTGGGAGCTTTTGCACTTGTTGTGGCGATGGGGATTACTGCGAACTGCAGTTGTGAGTTCTGAGTACTGAGTTGTGAGAGTCAGGGGGTGAACTGGATGGCAAGTGCTTGACGACTCACAACTCACTACTCACTACTCACTACTCACTACTCACGACTCGCTGTTTGCTTCTCTCTACTTCGTGGTCAACAACTGTGATACGAGCTTCACGTAGGCGTCTACGCTGGCGCGGAGCTCGGCTTCGTCGATGAACTCCTCGGTCGTGTGGGCGACGTGAATCGAGCCAGGGCCGAACAGCAGTGGCTTGCCCCAGTTCGTCAGCAGCGGAATGTCGCTGGTGTAGGCCATCGGTGCCGTCGCGAAGCCGTCCACGGTGTGGAAGTGCTGCGCGGGAATGAACGAGCCGTACTCGAGTGAGGCGCGGCCCTTGGCCCAGGCCTCGAGCGCGGCCTTCACCGGCTTCGTGTCGCCCACCAGTCGCACCATCATCTCGGCTTCGCAGGCGCCGGGGACGATATTCGCCTCCGTGCCGCCGCGAATGAGTCCCACGTTCACCGTGCAGGGACCGAGGATCGGATCCACCGGCAGCGGCAGCGTCTGCAGCTCCTGCAACAGCGCGAGCATCGGCGTGATCGCGCTCTCGCCGAGGTGCGGGTACGCCGAGTGTGCTTCGCGACCCTTGGTGCGCACGATGACGCGCAGCGCACCCTTGCAGCCCGAGGCGAGCACGCTCTCCGTGGGTTCGCCGTTGATGAGCCACTTGGAGGTCGCCGGCAGTTGGTTGGCGAGCCGCGCGCCGTCGGAACCGCGCTCCTCGCCGACGACGAAGAGCAGGTCCACGCGTTCGTTGCCCTGGGCGACCAGTCGGTCTCCCGCCACCATCATTGCGGCGGCGATGCCTTTGGCGTCGCAGGAACCGCGACCGTACAGGCGACCTTGCTCGCGGCGCGGCGGCACGTAGGGCGGCACGGTGTCGAGGTGCGTCGAAAGCGTGACTCCCCCTCCCTTTCGGCTCGCCCAGATGTTGCCGCGACCCGGCGTGACCTCCTGCACCGTCACATTCCAGTCGCGCGCGACGAGCCAGCGCGACACGAAGTCCACCACCGCCCCTTCGTCGCGGGTCGTGGAGGGAATGGCGAGGAGTTCGGCGGCGAGCGCCACCACATCGGTCGGGGCGGACATAGCTCGCGAAACTTACTTCTTTTTCGCATTGTCTTGCAGAGCAGAACTCCCCCCAACTCCGCGACCAATGACCGAATTTCTCTTCCTCCGCCTCATCCACATCCTCGGCGGCATCTTCTGGGTGGGTGGCGGCCTGTATTCGACCATCTTCATCGTGCCGGCGCTGGCCAAGGCCGGACCCGCGGCGGGCGCGATTATGGGCGAGCTCCAGCGCCGTCGCCTGTTCACCGTGCTTCCGACCGTCGCCGTGCTCACCATCCTGAGCGGCATCCGGATGATCTGGATCTCCTCAAACGGGTTCGAGGGCCACTACTTCCACACGATGTTCGGCCACCTGATCACCGTGGGCGGCGGACTGGGGATCGTCGGCTTCGTGTTCGCGATGTTCTACGTGCGGCCGGCGTCGGTGAAGATGGGGATGCTGGCGGCGCAGCTGGGGTCGGCGGCGCCGGAGGCCAAGGCGGGGATCGAAGCCGAGCTGGATTCGGTGCGCAAGAAGTCCTCGGTGGGGACGATCATCGCGATGGGCGCGCTGACGCTCAGCGCGGCGATAATGGCGGTGGCGCGGTACGTGTGAGGCGGCAGGCGCGGCGGGGCGGCACGCGGAGCGGGTTCTCTGCGCGCCGCCGCTTGCCCGCCGCGCCAGCCCCCAATAACCTTCCCCCTACGCGGGAATAGCTCAGTTGGTAGAGCACAACCTTGCCAAGGTTGGGGTCGCGGGTTCGAGTCCCGTTTCCCGCTCTGACGCGCGAGAGAGTAGCATTCACGGGGGCGGTCCACTGGACCGCCCCCGTGTGCGTTGCCGGGGTGGCGAAAATGGCGAGACGCGAGGGACTTAAAATCCCTTGGGGGGCAACCCCCGTGTGGGTTCGATTCCCACCCCCGGCATTGTGGGGTAGCACCTCCTCGAACCCGTCGTCGAGGAACCCCGAATGGCCTTCTCCACCCGCGCGCGCGCCCTCGCTGCCGCCCTCTTTCTTCCCCTCTCGGCTTGCGTCGAGACCGTCGGGCTCGAGGACCCCGATCGCTACGAAGGCTGCTCACTGCGGCCCATCAGCATTGGCGAGGCGATCCCCGCCAACCTGACGACGCTCGACTGCGTGATGCAGGACGGCTCGGGCGCCTACGCCGACTACTTCGAGCTGCGCGTGTTCAATACGACCTACGTGGATATCACGATGGAGTCCACGACGCTCGACCCGTACCTGCTCATCCTCGACGAGGATGATTATGTGATCGCCGAGGACGACGACTCGCTGGGCGGGCTGGATGCGTGGATCCGCGTGAAGTTGAGCCCGGGGACGTACTACATCGCGGCGTCGACGTACACGGCGCAGGAGACGGGGTCGTACCTGCTGGCGGTGGAGCTGCCGCCGACGTCGTGAGAGGTCTCGGACGGTTGGGTGCGCCGAGTTTACCTGCAGATGTGAGATGTAAGGTTTGAGATGTAAGAGAGGGGCACTGAAGTGCCCACTTACATCTTACATCTCACATCTCACAGCTTCTGTTAGAAAACCATCGGTCACAACGACCGAAACCTGAGGACGACGCGGACTTTGTCCCCGTCGTCCTTCGTCTTCCTCACCGCCCGAGGAATCGCCAGCAGCGTCCTCCCATCCTTCCCCCGCCACACACTCGTCTCCCACGTCGTCCCGTCCACCGTCGCCGTGACCGGGGTTCTCCCCCACGCCAGCCGCGCCGGCGGTGCCAGCCGATCGGGGACCGCCACGAAGTACCACGCCCCCTTCCCCTCCGCCCAGCGGAACATCGTCCCCGTAAAGCTGCCGCCGTACGACGGTGACTGGTCGCTGGGAGCGCGGCGGCTGGGCATATTTGGAATATGCAAGCCGCATTCTCGCTGGGCACTGCCGGCGCCGTGGCCGCTGGCGGCGCGATTGGGTCGGTGCTGCGCTACCTCGTCGGTCTCCTCGTACCGCACTCGCCCGCGGGTGCCGCGATGCCGTGGGCGACAGTCGCCGTGAACGTCTCGGGCTCGCTGTTGCTCGGCGCGCTGGCCGGAGCCGCCGTCGCGGGCACCGGCCCCGCACCACTGCCCCGCGCGTTCCTCACGATCGGCGTGCTCGGCGGCTTCACCACCTTCTCCACCTTCAGCGTGGACGCCGTCTCACTGCTCCACGCCGGCTCGCCGGCCCGTGCCGCGCTGTACATCGCCGTGAGCGTCCTCGGCTCGATTGGCGCGGCCTACCTCGGCTTTACCTGGATGCGCGGATGACCGACTTCGGCACGTTCTTCATTCCCGGCCCCACCGAAGTGCGGCCGGCGATCCTGCAGGCGATGGCGCAGCCGATGATCGGGCATCGCAGCGAGAAGTTCTCGGCGATGCATCGGCGCGTGGTGGCCGGACTCAAATCCGTGTTCCGCACGGGCCGGCCGGTGTACACCATCTCCGCCTCCGCCACGGCAGCGATGGAGATGGCGATTCGCGGCGTGCCGGAAGGACGCATCCTCTCGCTGGTCAACGGCAGCTTCGGCGAGCGCTTCGCGCGTGTCGCGCAGTCCTGCGATCGCCACACGCGCGTGGTCACGGTTCCGTGGGGCGACACGCATCCGCTGGACCTCGTCGAGCAGCACCTCGCCAGCGAGAGCTTCGCGGCGATGACCTGTGTGCACTCGGAGACGAGTACCGGCGTGCTGTCCGATGTGCAGGCGTTGACCGAGCTCGCACATCGTTACGGCGCGATGTGCCTGGTGGACTCGGTGACAGGAATTTCGGCTGCGCCATTGGAGACCGAGCTGTGGGGCGTGGACTTCGTCTTCACGGGTTCGCAGAAGGCACTGGCGATGCCGCCGGGCCTCGCGTTCGCCGTGGCCAGCGAGGCCTACATCCTGCAGGCCTCGGCGGTGGGAGATCGCGGCCGCTATCTCGACGCAATCGAGTACGAGGAATCCGCGCTCGCCGACACGACGCCGACGACGCCGGCGATCTCGCTGTTCTACGCGGCGGATGCGCAGCTCGCGCACATCGCACAGGAAGGCATCGAAGCGCGCTGGGCCCGCCACGGCGCGATGCTCGCGCACGTCGAGGCCTGGGTCGAGGAGCAGCGCGCGGCCGACATCGGCATCGGCTTCCTTGCGCGGGCCGGCGAGCGCGCCCCGTCGGTGTCCTGCCTCACCCTCCCCAGCGGCGTCTCATCGCGCGATGTGGTGGCCGGCGTGAAGGAAGCGGGCATCACCATCGCCCGCGGCTACGGCCAGTTGCAGGAGACGACGATTCGCATCGGCCATATGGGCGACCACACCGTGGATGGCGTGGACCGCTGCCTGCAGGTGCTCGCCAAGGTGCTGCGCCGCTAGGGGCGGATGCCGTGGGCGTGGATCGTGTACCACGCCGTGTACGCAATCAGTCCGCTGATCGAAGCGTCGCCACCATTCGCGATGGCGCGTCCGTCGCTGTCCACGCGCTCGACGCCGAGTCCGTCGTGCAGCGGCGCGACGCGAAGCCACTCGAGCGCCGCGCCGGCATCGGGCCCGAAGAGGCGCGCGATACGCGTCACGAGCTCGTCGCCCTCGGGGATACGCTTCGCCGTGCGCCGGTACAGCGAGTCCGTGCGCTCGATCGCCTCCCACATCGGGAGCCACAGTGCTGTGCCCACCACATCGTCGGTGAGATCGGTCTTGCCGCCGAGGTCGGCGGCAGCCGCGAGCGTGGACTTGGATTCGCCGCCCACGGTGAAGTGGCGTCGCAGGGCGGCGCGCACGGCCGCGGCCTGCTGCACTTCGGCCGCGGCCTCTTCGTCGAGTGTGCGGCTCAATGCGTCGAGCGCGTAGGCCACGACCGCGTTGCCGTGCAGCGTGAACGGCAGGGCCGCCGGCCGGCGGTCGAGCGTGACTTCCGTGTGATACAGCGGGTGATGCTCGTCTCGCCGCGCCGCGAGTTCGTCGTTCAGTTGGTACAGCGTGTCGGCGAGGATGAGTTCTTCGACGATCTGGTCGTCGCCCGTCTCACGGATGTAGCGCTCGGTGGCAACGGCGTACGACGCGCAGCCCTCGAGTGTGAAGCCAGGTTCGAAGAGCGTACCGTCGAGGTAGTGCACGCCGCGGCCCGGTGAGTAGCCGTGGAGCTCGCAGGCGCGAAGGATGAGTTCGCGCGCGAGCGGCGGGTCGGCGAGCTGAATGGCGGGCACCGTCCAGGCGAGCGCTTCCCAGTCGCGCACGGTGACGCCCCAGGCACACCACGGGGCGCGGCTGCGCACGAGGTAGAACTGCGCGTCGTCGAGTGCGCGGCCCACGGCAAAGAAGTAGGCGAAGAGCAGGTTGCGGTTAATCAGCGCGTCGAGCGACTCGAGGCCGGTGGACTGCTCCAGCAGCCGCAGCGAGTCGCGCGTGACGGTGAGCAATGCACGCCAGCCGCGGCGGCGCATCACGCCTACCGTGGCCTCGGCGCCGTCGCGCTCGGGGCCGGCAGCGATGTAGAACGCGGACTCATCGCGCTGCCCCGCCCCGATGGTCATCGTGCGCGTGATGGCGTACCGCGGGGCCTCGCCCGGCGTCACGCGGACCGCGGCATCGCCGTCGGCGGCGACGGCGAGCGCGCAGATCCCTGGCACCGCGACGCCATCGAGGATGACCACGCCCGCGCCAGATTCCGAGACGCGGTGGGCGTCCTCGGCGGGACGCGGCGTGCGCACGCGCAGTTGGCGATGGCCCAGCGTGCCTTCGAGACCGACGCTGATCTCCATCGGACGCTTGGAGCGGTTCTCGAAGGCGAGCGTGTACACCGCGCCGGCGATGTCCGCGTCCTGACCGAAGGGCGCGAATACGGTGCCGCGCACGACCAGGTCGCCCACGGTGGACGTGAACGTGGGCAGCCAGTGCAGCGCGCGCTCCCAGGCGATGCCCGCGCGGGCGAGTTCGACCGCCTCGCCGTTCACGCGAATCACGGGGCGCGCGAGCGGTTCGGAGCCGCCGCCTACGAAGTCGCGCCCGCCGGCGAACTCCACGGCGGCGCGCGCGCCGCGGTGGAGCAGGCCCACAGCGTGCACCGCCCCGTCGTGCGGGTGGATGCACGGCAGGGCGAACCAGTGGTTGCCCGTGACCTGCCACGGCACCGTGGGCAGCGCGGCGGGCGATTCGGTCGAGGAAGTCTGTGGCGTCACGTTACTTTGTTCGGGTGCTGCGGGTAAACTATCCGACCGTGTCAATGCGCGCTTCGCTCCGCTCGATTCTCCTCGCCCTTCCTGTTCTCGTGTGGGCCACCGACCTCGGGGCCCAGCGCGTGCTCGGACCGGGCGACGATGCCGTGACGCTGCCGCGCGGCATCGTGCGCACGACAATCCTCGTGGAGAACCAACTGTTTCGCGGCCGCTGGAACGAGGGCCGCAGCGAGGGGCTAGGCGGCGGATTCTCCGTGCCGGCGCTCGGCGCGCCGCATCTCTCGTGGCTCGACGCCCTCGACGACGCCGCGAGCGGGATCGGCGTGACGGGGCTCAATGCCTCACTGGGCTCGACGTTTCTGAATCTGCGGCAGCGCTACGCGGTCACGCGACTCGGCGTGGAGTACGGGCTGACCAACCGCCTCACGCTGAGCGTGAACGCGCC
>CAYPYY010000067.1:0-2776 GCA_964414995.1 uncultured Gemmatimonas sp. | reverse complement strand
CGCTACGGCGTGGCCGACATCACGCCGAGCACCGGGCTGCCGCTGGGCGCGCAGACGCCGCTGAGCAACGCGCAGCTCGTGGCGCTGGTGACGGGCGATTCGATCGGCTACGGCGCCGAGCCTATGACGAACACGGCGCGTCAGAACGTAGGCGACGTGGACTTCGCGCTGCGCTTCACGCTGCGCGACGACTTTGCCGGCGACTCCGCACGGTTTGCGGCCAACACTCGCGGCATTCGGCAGACGATCGGCGTGGCGTACCGCCTGGGCGGTGGGCTGTACGACCTACCGGACAACTTCATTGACCTCCCCACTGGCAGCGGGCACGATGCCGTGGCGCTGCGCTCCTACACGGATCTCGTCTGGAACGAGAAGTACTGGGCGACGGTGATGGTCGGTGTGGGCAAGGGCTTTGGCTACGAGCGCACGATGCGCGTGCCCGATGCCGCGGGCATCGCGTGGCTGGAGCCGTGGAGAACGTCGGTGGTGCAGATCGCGCCGGCGGCGGTGCTGGAGCTGCGCGTCGCACCGCGCTGGGTGATCAACGAGTACTTCCAGCTCGGCGGGGAGTGGCGCTGGCGCTCCAAGGGCGAAGATGCGCACACGATTGCCACGCCCGACGCCACGACACCGCAGGGAGCGGCGGTGACGCTGAGCAGCGCAGCCCTCGACCGTCAAAGCGCGTGGAACGAGCATCGCTGGGGCTGGCAGGTGGCCTACTCCACCCTCGCGTCGGCAGCGCGTGGGCGCGCCCGTGCGCGCTGGGAGGTGGGGTACACGCACGAGCAGTCGATCGGTAGCTCGGTGGGCATCGTGCCGCGGCGCTGGGAGGATCGCGTGCAGATTCGGATCTATTCGGGCAAGGCGCGCTAGACGCTACCAACGGTGGCGCACCGGCACCGCTAACCAATCAGGCGCGCCGCTTCGCCTTTACCGCAGCCGCGGGCTTCCCCGCCCCGCGTGACGCCACATCCAGCAGTTCGCGCGCGTGCTCACGGCTCGTCGCGCTCTCGGCGTCGCCGCCGAGCATTCGGGCGATCTCATCCACTCGCGCATCGCCGCCGACGACACCGACGTCGGACGTGGTGACGCCGCCCTTCGCGCCCTTCTGCACCACGATGTGATGGTGCGCGCGCGCCGCGATCTGCGGCAGGTGAGTGATGGCGAACACCTGGTGGTGGCCCGCCACGTCACGCATCGCGTCACCAACCATCAGGCCCGTGCGCCCACCGATGCCGGCGTCCACTTCGTCGAAGATCAGCGTCGGCACGCCGTCGAGGCGCGCGAGAATGGTCTTCAGGGCCAGCATCACGCGCGCGAGCTCACCGCCCGAGGCCACGCGCGAAAGCGGCCTCGCCTCGTGCCCGAGGTTGAGCGCCACGCGGAACTCGATGTCCTCCGCGCCCGTCGCACCGGGTGCTTCGCGGGTACGCAACTCGACGAGGAACCGTCCGTCGGGCATTCCGAGGTCCGGCAGTCGCGCCTCGACGGCCTTGGCGAGGGCGCGCGCGGCGGCGCTGCGCTTCTTGGTCAGCGCGGTGGCGGCCCGGTCGAGCGCGTCGCGCGTCTCGCGCACGCGGGCCTCGAGACCGCGCAGGTCGAGCGAGGCGGTGTCGAGCAGATCGAGCTCGGCGCGAGCCTCCTTGCCCGTGCGCATCACGGCGTCGAGCGAGCCGCCGTACTTCTTCATCAGGCGGAACAGCAGATCGCGGCGGCGCTCGACTTCGTCCAGCCGCGCGGGATCGTGCTCCACGCCATCGGCGTACGCCTGCGCCTCGCGCGCGAGCTCCTCGAGCGCGTACCACGCGTTGTCATACAGCTCCTGCAGGCGTGCCGTGCTCGGGTCAATGCGTTGTAGTGCGGCGAGCGGCTTCTGCAGATGCCCGAGCGCCTGCATCGCCGAGCCGTCGTTCTGCTCGAGCGTGCTCGTGAGCTCGCCGATCAGTTGTTGCAGTTCCTCGGCGTGCGTGAGGCGGCGGGCCTCCTCGTCGAGGCGCTCCTCCTCGCCCTCACGCAGTTGGGCATCGCTGATCTCCTTGGCCACGTGCGCCAGCCAGTCGGCGCGTTTCTGCGCTTCGTCGCGGCGCGCAGCGAGCGAGGCCACCGCGTCACGCGCGGCCTCAGCCTCGCGCCACGCCGCACCCACCGCCGCGACTTCTGCTGCCGCCTCGCCGAAGGCATCGAGGATCTGCCGCTGCGCCTCGGGCTCGAGCAGCGCCTGCGCCTCGTGCTGGCCGTGCACGTTCACCAGCGCGCGGCCGATCTCGGCGAGTGCGCCCGCAGTCACGGGCGAGCCGTTGACCCAGGCGCGCGCACGGGCGCCCTGCGCCGCCACCTCGCGCTTGAGGACGAGCATTCCCTCGTCGCACTCCACGCCGCGCGCGTCGAGCATCGCGATCAGATCCGCGCGCTCGTGCAGATCGAACACGCCCTCCACCGTCGCCTTCTCCGCGCCCGTGCGCACGAGGTCGCTGGAGGCACGCTCGCCGATCAGCAGCCCCAGCGCGCCAACAATGATGCTCTTGCCCGCACCCGTCTCGCCCGTGAGCACGTTGAAGCCCGCCGCGAGCGGCAGGGTCACGGAATCAATGATCGCGAGGTTGCGGATCCGGAGTTCGGTCAGCACGGCTGAACGATAGCGACTCGCTGCGCGCCGCGGCACATCAGCGTGGCGCAGTCACCAGCGCGGTCGTGCGGCGCCAGGGCGCGCACGGACACGCCGCGCTCCGCCCGACGCCGCCTACGGCTCCCGCGTCTGCGGGCCGCCCCAGCCGAG
>CAYPYY010000066.1:0-15078 GCA_964414995.1 uncultured Gemmatimonas sp. | reverse complement strand
CAGCGCGAGATACAGCAGCGAGTACCCGTACACCCACCACGACGGCCCCACGCGCGCCTCCGGCGTCGCCCGCAGCACGCGCCACACGCCGTGCAGCAACAGCGCGCCGAGTACCGCCGCACTCGCCGCATAGAACCAACCGAACGCGCCGAACGCCACCGGCAGAAGCGTCAGCCCCACGAGAAGCACGCTGTACCACCACATCTGCACGATCGTCTCGCGCTCGCCCCACACCAGTGGCGCCATCGGCACGCCGGCGTTGCCGTAGTCCCGCTGCTTGTTCAGGGCCAGCGCCCAGAAGTGCGGCGGCGTCCAGTAGAACACGATGAGAAACAGGAACCACGCCGTCAGGTTCAGGGAGCCCGTCACCGCCGCGAAGCCCACCAGCGGGGGGAACGCGCCCGCCGCGCCGCCAATCACGATGTTCTGCGGCGAGGAGCGCTTGAGCCAGCGCGTGTACACGAAGACGTAGAAGTAGAAGCCCGCCAGCGCGAGCGCCGCCGTCAGCACGTTCACGAACGCGCCCAGCATCCACGTCGCCGCCGTCGCGATGCTGACGCCGAAGGCGAGCACGGCGGTGGCGTGCATTCGGCCGCTCGGGATCGGCCGCAGCTTTGTCCGCGCCATCACGTCGTCAATGTCGCGGTCGAGGTACATATTGACCGCGTTCGCCCCGCCGGCCATCAGATAGCCACCGAGCATCACGAGCAGCACCGTGCCCACCGACGGCACCCCGGCCACGTACATCGGCGCGAGCGTCGTCACGAGGAGCAGCGAGATGATCCGCGGCTTCGTGAGCGCGATCAGGTCCTTGGCGAGCGGCGCCTCGGCGGGCACCGGGCTCGGCGCCGGGGCGCTGACAGGTGACGTCACAGGCGCGTCCCCATCAGGGCGGGGAACTCCACTTCCATCACCGGCGGCGCCACGGCGCTCTGGTACGACAGCCAGAGCACCAGCGCGAGCACCAGCGAGGGCGCGAAGGCGAACACGCGCTCGATGAGGGGCACGGGGCCGCCGGCCACGCGCCACGCGCGCACGGTGGAGCGCAGGATCATCAGCTGACCCAGGGCCACCGCGGCGCTCGCGAGCCAGAAGATGACGGTCAATGGAACGGAGGGCATCCTGAATTATCGCCGGGCTGGCTTCCCGCAGGGAGCCCTGCGGTTAGTTTCGGCGGATGGCGCATACCGACCCCCAGCAGGGCTCGCTCCAGCGCAGCATCGGGCTGTGGAGCGCGATGTCCGTCGTCATCGGCTCGGCGATCGGCTCTGGCATCTTTCGATCGCCGGCCGGCATCGCCGACCGGTTGCCGGGCCCGCTCCCGATGCTCAGCGCCTGGATCGCCGGTGGCCTCTTCGCCATCTGCGGCGCGTTGACCATCGCCGAGGTCGCCAGCGCGCTGCCGCGCACGGGCGGCATCTATGTATTCCTGCGCAAGGGCTGGGGCGATCTGCCCGCCTTTATGTTCGGCTGGGCGCAGTTCACGATGATCCGCGCGGCCTCGCTCGGTGCTATCGCCATCACCTGCAGCGAGTACTTCTTCCGCGTGATGGGCTGGGACACGTCCCTCGTGATGCCCGTGCGGTACACCGCCGCCGGCGCCATCCTGCTCACCGCGACGTTCAACGTGCTGGGCGCGCGCGTCGGCGCGGCGTTCACGAACTTCACGGTGATGGCGAAGTACGGCGGCCTGCTGTTCATCGTGGTGGTGGCGCTCGCGGTCGGGTTGCCCTCGAACGGACTCTCGCACTTCACGCCGATGGTGCCCGAGGGCAGCATCAGCGTGTCGGCGTTCGGGCTCGCGCTGGTGAGCACGCTCTGGGCGTTCGACGGCTGGGCGGACATCTCGTATAACGGCGGCGAGGTCCGCGACCCGCAGCGCAACCTGCCGCGGGCCCTCATCGGCGGCACGCTGCTGGTGATCGCCATCTACCTCGCGGCGAACATCGCCTACCTCACCGTGCTGCCGATGGAGGAGATGCGCACTTCGCGCCTCGTGGCGGCAGACGTCGCCGAGCGGGTGATCGGGGCGGGCGGCGTGGTCTTCGTGTCGGTGACGGTGATGATCTCGACCTTCGGCACGTTGAACGCGGTCCTGTTCACGAGTCCGCGGGTGTTCTTCGCGATGGCCGAGGACAAGCTGTTCTTCAAGCCCGTGGCGGCGGTGCACCCGCGCTTCGGCACGCCCTGGGTCTCGATCCTGATGACGGCGAGCCTGGGCGCGATCTTCGTGCTGACGCGGACGTTCGAGCAGTTGGCCGACGCCTTCGTGACGGCTTTCCTGCCGTTCTACTTCCTGGCGGTGGCGAGCATCTTCCGGCTGCGCAAGCAGGCGGACTATCAGCCGGCGTTTCGCGTGCCGGGATACCCGGTGGTGCCGCTGCTGTTTATGGCGGCGGTGCTGTATCTGCTCGTGAATGCGCTGATCGAACCGGCGAGTCGCTGGCAGACGGCGGGCGTGCTGGGCGTCTGCCTTGTAGGCGCGCCGGTGTTCTACCTGAGTGTGGGTCGAAAGCGTTAGCGGCGGGACCGAACGTCAAAGGTCGGTCACGGTCGGCGCGGGGGGGTGCGGCGGGATGCCCCCCCGCGCACTATATTTTCGGGGCTTAAGTCCGGCCTCAGGCTCGCCTCGGAGCCGTGGTGCCGTGGACGGTTCCCACCCAGAGAGGATTCCCTAATGAAGCGTTGGATTGCTCGGCTGACGCTGGCGGTGGCGGCTCTCGCCACGTCGGCGATCGCGACGGTCGCAGCGGCGCAGGTGACCACGGGTTCGATGCGTGGTCTCGTGACCGATGCGGACAACCGGCCGATCGAAGGCGCCCGGATCGTGGCGGTACACACGCCCTCCGGCACCCAGTACATCGGCGTCACGCGGTCGGACGGCCGCTTCAACATTCCCGGTATGCGCGTGGGCGGACCGTACTCGGTCGCCGCGACGATGATCGGGTTTGCGCGGCAGAGCCGCGACGACGCCACGGTCTCGCTCGGTGTCGCCACCGACCTGATCTTCAAGATGTCGGCGGTCGCGACGCAGCTGAGCCAGGTGACCATCACGTCGGAAGGCGGCGAACTGAGCTCGACGCGTACCGGCGCGGCCACCGCGGTGCGCAAGGAGCAGCTCGAGCAGCTGCCGACCATCAGCCGGCGCCTCGCCGACTTCACGCGTCTGACCCCGCAGGCGAGCGGCAGCAACTTTGCCGGCCAGGACAATCGCCTGAACAACATCACGGTCGACGGTTCCTACTTCAACAACTCGTTCGGCCTCGGCGGCCAGCCCGGTGACCGCACCGGCGTCGCCCCGATCTCGCTCGACGCGATCGAGGCCGTGCAGGTCAACATCGCGCCGTTCGACGTGCGCCAGGGCGCCTTCACCGGCGCCGCCGTCAACACGGTGACGCGGTCCGGCACCAACCAGTTCTCGGGCTCGGTCTACTACCTGACCCGCGACGAGAGCAACGTCGGCACGAAGGCCGGTCGCAACACCTTCAACCCGGGCACCTTCTCCTTCGAGCAGTTCGGCTTCCGCCTCGGCGGCCCGATCCTCAAGGACAAGCTGTTCTTCTTCCTGAGCTACGAGTCGGACGACAACCTGCGCCCGGGCACGACGTTCCGCGCCAACACGGGGTCGCAGACGGTGGCGGGCAACATCACCCGCGTGACCGAGACGGACCTGAACACGCTCTCCACGTTCCTGTCCACGAACTTCGGCTACAACACCGGTCGCTACCAGGATTACACGTTCGGCACGCCGTCGGCGCGGCTCACGGCCAAGCTCGACTTCGCGCCGAGCCAGCGCAACAAGTTCTCGGTGCGCGTGACCAACCTGAACTCCGAGACGGACGTCCTGACCTCCACCTCGTCGTCGCTGGGCTTCGGCCGCGGCGCGGCGGGCCAGTGGATGGGCTTCGAGGCCTCGAACTACACGATCCTGGAGAACATCCAGTCGGTGGTCGGTGAGTGGAACTCGCTGATCTCGGATCGGATGTCGAACCAGATGATTGTCGGCTTCACGAAGCAGGATGAGAGCCGCGGCGCCATCAGCAACCTCTTCCCCTTCGTCGACATCCTCGGCGGTGACATTCCGGGCGGCGGTGGCGCGACCTACACCTCGTTCGGCGCCGAGCCGTTTACGCCGAACAACGAGCTGCGCTATAGCTCGGTGCAGTTCCAGAACAACTTCACGATCTTCGGCAACCGCCACGACCTGACCTTCGGCGTGAGCGTCGAGCTCTACGAGTCGGAGAACGTGTTCTATCCGGGCCGCCAGAGCGCGTACGTCTACAACCAGCTCTCGGACTTCTACGCAGACGCCAACGCCTTCGTCGCCGCCTGCGGCACGAACCCGGCCAACTGGAACAGCTGCGCCGCCGCCCCGACGACGTCGGCCGCGGGCGTCGGTCCCCGCCGCTTCCAGGTCCGGTATATGAACATCGCCGGACTGGACAAGCCCGTGCAGCCGCTCGAAGTGAACTTCTCGGGCGTGTACGTGCAGGATGAGTGGCGCGTGTTCAACAACCTGACGCTCACCGGTGGCGTCCGCGTGGACATCGCCACCTTCGGCAACACGGGCTTCGAGAACACCGCGGTGAACTCGATGAACTTCCGTGACGAGAACGGCCAGACGGTGCAGTACAACACCGCCAAGCTGCCCGACGCGGCCCCGCTGTTCTCGCCGCGCATCGGCTTCAACTGGGATGCCCGCGGCAACGGCCAGACCGTCCTCCGCGGCGGCGCCGGCGTCTTCACCGGCCGTCCCGCCTACGTCTGGATCTCCAACCAGATCGGCAACAACGGCATCCTGACCGGCTTCATCTCCGAGGACGCCGGCACCAACAACTCGCTCACGAACTTCCCGTTCCATCCGAACCCGGATCGCTACAAGCCGACCACGGTCAACGGCACGCCGGCGCTGACTTACGAGCTCGCGCTCACGGACAAGGACTTCCGGTTCCCGCAGGTGTTCCGTTCGAACCTCGCGCTCGACCACCGCTTCGCCAGCGGCTGGCGCGCGACGCTTGAGCTCCTCTGGGGCCAGGACGTGAACGGCGTGTACTACATCAACGCCAATATGCCCGCGCCGGACAACGTGTT
Source organism: uncultured Gemmatimonas sp. (assembly GCA_964414995.1). Classification (GTDB taxonomy): domain Bacteria; phylum Gemmatimonadota; class Gemmatimonadetes; order Gemmatimonadales; family Gemmatimonadaceae; genus Pseudogemmatithrix. Next base: position 9,987 of record CAYPYY010000066.1, on the reverse strand, counting down.
CGCCGGCCCGGACAGCCGCGTGCGTTGGGTGGGCGACCGCTGCCCGACCGTGGATCCGGACGGCGCCGGCCCCATTCCGCCGCAGTTCACCGGCACGCAGACCAACCGCATCAACTGCGCCGTCACCAGCGCAATCGTCCTCAAGAACCAGAACGTCGGTCGCACGTACAACTCGGCCATTTCGCTGGAGCGCCAGTTCACGAACGGCCTCTATGTGAAGGGCGCGACGGCCTACGGCACCGCGACCAACACGGTGGACGCCGGCTCGATCGCCTTCGGCAGCTGGAACAATAACCAGCACTCGGGCGACCCGAACAACCCGGGCATCGGCAACGCGGCGGGCTACCAGGGCCGTCGTCACTTCCTCGTGGCCTCGTACACGAAGAACTTCACGGGCCTCGGCAACACCGTCATCTCGACCTTCATCGAGAGCTTCACGCTCGGCACGTCGTCGTATGTCTTCGGCGGCGACCTCAATGGCGACGGCGGCACCTCGAACGACCTGATCTACGTGCACCGCGACCAGACGGAGATGAACTTCGCCCCGATTATGTCGGGCGCGACGACGCTCTTCACCGCCGCGCAGCAGGCGGCGGCCTGGGATGCCTACATCAACCAGGATCCGCACCTCTCCACGCGCCGTGGCACCTACGCGATGCGCGGCGGCCTCATCCTGCCGAACGTGACGCGGATGGACGTCGCGGTCTCGCAGGACATCAGCCGCCTCATCGGCGGCCAGCGCAACGCCCTGCAGGTCCGCTTCGACATCCTCAACTTCACGAATATGCTCAACAGTGATTGGGGCCTCTCGCAGCGCGTCATCAACAACCAGCCGCTGATCCCGGTGGCCCCGCTCGCCGACGGCCGCGCCCGCTACACGATGCGCGTCATCAACGGCCAGCTGATGAACAAGACCTTCCAGAAGAACGCCGGCGTCAACGACGTCTGGCGTATGCAGCTCGGGCTCCGCTACTCGTTCAACTGAGTTAGCGCCCCTCCGTAGGACAGAGGCCCCGGCGACCGAAAGGTCGCCGGGGCCTCTGAGTTTTCACGCCGTCGTCAGCGCCGGCCGGCTCAGAAGATCGAGAGCTTGATATACTTTCTCGGGTTCCGCTGGAAGTCCGCCGTCAACGAATCCAAGCGGACCAACAGCGCCCGCGTCTCGTTGTACATCTTCGGGTCGTTGAGCAGCAGCCCCGCCGACCCCTGCGTCCCCTCCAGCGTCGCCAGCACGCCGTTCAGTCGCTCGGTGGTCGTGCGAATGTCCGCCGCCAGCATCGTCATCGCCGTGGACGCACCGTTGAGCGCCCGCACCGTCGAATCCACCTGCGCCGAGTCCACCGCGCTGATCACCTTGCGCACCGACTGCTGCGTGAGCGTCAGCTCGGCCGACTGCGCCTGCGCAATCTCCGTCAGCTCCTCGAGGAACGCGTTGGCGTTGCGCACCGTGGAGCGGAGCTCGGCGATGCCGTTGTTCTGCACCAACTCGCGGTTGAGCGCGGCGGTAAGCGCTTGCACGTCGCGGCCGATTGAGTCCACGCGGCCGATGACGTCGCCCACCTGCACGAGCGGCGGGCCGGCCGGTACCGTGTCGCCGACGACGAAATCGTCCAGGGTCATCTCGCCCGGCGTGATGACGACCATCATATCGCCGAACACGCCGTTGGGCGCCACGCGCGAGGTCGAATTGGCCGGGATCTGATAGCGGTTGTAGATCCGCATCTCGACCTTCAGGTTGCCCTCGCGCTGGAACGTCACGTCGGAGACGTAGCCGACCGCCACGCCGGAGAGCAGCACGGGCTGGCCGGCGCGCAGGCCGCCGCCCCAGGTGAAGAACGAATAGACCGGATAGCCTGGCGCGAGCCCACCGCGGGCCAGGAGCAGGGAACCCGTGACCGCGAGCGCCAGCGCCACGGTCGCCACGAGTCCCACGAGAACTTCGTCGCGTCGCTTCATGCCTGAAGGTAAGGGGCGAGGAGGACCGCCGTGATGGCGTCGAGGATCAGGATGGCGATGGACGAGATCACGACCGCCTTCGCCGTGCTCTGGCCCACGCCCTCGGCGCCGCCCCGCGTCGTGTAGCCCTCGTAGGTGCAGAGGAAGGCGATCGCCCCGCCAAAGAGCGTCGCCTTGATGAGACTATACGTGACCTGGAACTGGTCGTAGCCCAGCCGGACGCCTTCCATAAACTGCGCGTACTTCACGTCCGTGATCGTCACCGCCGCCATCAGGCCGGAGAGCACGCCGAACACGTCGGCGAAGATCGTCAGGATGGGCAGCATAATCACCGCCGCGATAAGCCGCGGGATGACCAGGAAGGCCACCGGGTCGAACGACAGCGTCTCCAACGCGTCGATCTGCTCGGTCACGCGCATCGTCGCGATCTCGGCCGTCATCTTCGCGCCCACGCGCCCGGCCAGCACGAGGCCCGTGAGCAGCGGGCCCGTCTCGAGGATCACGATCTGGCGCGCGCTCAGGCCCACGATCGAGAGCTGGATGCCCGGGAAGAGCTGGTAGCGGATCTGGATCGTGATCACGCCGCCGATGAACGAGGCGACCATAATGGCCAGCGGCAGCGAGTCCACGCCGATGGCCCGCATCTGATGAATCACTTCGCGCGACCAGGTGCGCACTTCGGTGAAGGCGCGCCCGAGCTCGCGAACGAAGAGCACGCGTGCCCCGATGCCCCCGAACAGCGCGAGGGCGCCGCGTCCGATGCCGCGGAAGGTCTGCAGGCCGGCGCGGGGGACGATCGGATACGAACCGGTGGGACGCGTGAGCACGCTAGGTGCGAACCTTGACCAGGAGATACGTCCCGATGCACGTGAACAGTGCGCCCGGGAGCCAGGCGGCGAGCTCCGGCATTATCAGGCCGCCGGCCCCGATCGCCTGCGTGAGCTGCAGGAGCACCAGAAAGATAACGGTCGTGGCCAGACTGACGGCGATGCCGTAGGCCGTCCCGCCCCGTTGCGTGCTCGTCGCCAGCGGCGCGCCGATCAGCATAATGATCACGCAGGTGACCGGGATGGCGATCTTGAGCATCCGTTCCACGCGCAGCTTGCGCACGTCCGCGCCGGAGCGCTCCATCGCGGTGATGAACTTGCCCAGGTCGCGGAACCCCATCTCCGCCGGTGCCTTCGGGTTGGCCATCAGGTTCACGGGTTGCTCGGTCAGGAAACGGTCGTGCAGCGAGTCGAACGCGATGCTCAGGTTCGAGAGCGAGTCCGGCATCAGGTGCACCCACCCCTTCCGAAGCATCCAGCCACGCTGCTCGTTCCAGTCCGCCTCGGCCGCCACGACGACGTACGACGGGAATTCCGGTCCCGTGCCGCGACGCTCGATCTCCACCTGCTGCATCGTGCGGGAGATGACGTCCGCGTAGCCGATCTTGTAGACGCGCCCCTCGTCGGCGGCGTACGCGAAGTTCGAGCGCTGGTTCGCCGCCCGCACCGCCTTCTCCTTGAGCAGCTCCAGTCGCCGCGCATTGAGCGGCGGGATCAGTTCGGCGAGCACCAGCCCGATCAGCGCGGCGGCGATCGAGCCGAAGACGATCGGACGGATGAAGCGATGGAACGAGATGCCCGAGGCCTTGGCGGCCGTGATCTCGCTGTGGCGCGTGAAGCCGCCGACCGTGAAGACCGTGGCAAACAGCACGGCGGCCGGCAGCACCTGGAACATCGTCTCCGGAATGCCGAACAGGTACGCGAGGGCGATGTCCCGCGACGTGAGCTCGCGCGCGAGGTAGTTGTCGAGCTTCTCCGACACGTCGATGATGATGACGAGGAGCGGAAAGCCCATCGCCGTGGCGACCAGCACCTTCCAGAACTCAACGAGGACGTAGCGGTCCAGCGGCAGGAGCAGACGCATCACGCGGCCTTGCGCTTCACGCGCGCGCGCCAGCGGTCGAGCACCCGTCCCCACCATTCCGCCGTCTCGCTGCCGCGGTGCGTGCTGCCTTCGGAGCCGAGCTTGGCCGTGAGGTAGATGCCCACGATGCCCAGCAGCGCGTTGGTGCTCCACATCGCGAGGGCGGGATCCACCAGCCCGCGGTCGGACAGCGCCTCGCCGGCGAGCAGCCCCACGTAGTAGATGGCAAACACGCCCAGCGACACGCCGATGGTGAGCCCCACGCCGCCGCGCGGGAAGCGCAGCGCAATCGGCGCGCCAAGTAGCACGAACACGATGCACGAGATGGCGATGGAGAACTTCTTCTCGATCTCCACTCGGTAGCGGTCGATGCTGGCTTCGCTGGAGGAATACTCGTAGCGGAGGCCCTCGAGCACGACCTGGTCGTAGCTCATCGCCGACGGCGCGGCCCTGGTCTCCTGCGCCGGCAGCGTCGCGGCTTCCGCCTCAGGCACCAGCCGCCAGCGCTTCCACGCGAGCTGCAGCGCGCAGTAGGGCGTCGAGATGCCGAACGGAACGCCCGGCGGCTTACCCAGCGGGACGTCCGGGTTCTCAGTGCGCTTCATCCGCATCCAGACCGTGTCGCGGACGGCGGCGCCCTCGACCACCCGCAGGTGCAGTTCGCACACCGTGAGTTCTCGATCCGACTTGTACGTCGGCTGTGGCGCCTCGCGCTCCAGCCGCGTGGCGATGCCGCGCACGGCGATCAGGTCTTCCTTGAAGAAACTCCGCTGCACCCGCGAGGGCGCGTTGTTGGCCACCTGAGTCGAGAATCCGTCGTGCAGCGTCAGGATGAGATCCTCACCGCTGCGCGAGAACGCGAGCAGGCCGCTGTCGGCGCGAATCGTGCGGCGCTGGTCGCGGTTGCTCAGGTCGTAGATCGTGACGTCGCGCATCCGATTGCTGATCGGCTCGATGCGTGCGGCGCGCAGGTACAGCGAGCCGCGCACCACCTCGTTGATGACCTGCTCCGACAGCGCCAGCGTCGGCTTCACGCGCGCGATGTCCGCCTGCAGCGTGGCCAGCCGATGGTTGGCGCGCGGCAGCACCTGGTCATTGAACCAGATCATAAAGACCGAGATCCCCGCGGCCGCGAGGATGACCGGGCGCACGAGCAGCTGCATACTCACGCCGCTGGCCTTGAAGGCCGTGATCTCGTTCTCCGAGGCGAACCGCGAGAACGCGTGCAGGGTCGCCACGAGCACCGCCATCGGCAGCGTCATCGCCAGGGTGAACGGGATCGAGAGGAGCAGGAACTCCACGATCACCGTCCACGGCAGGCCCTTCCCGACGAGGTCCGGGAACTTTTTGGCGATGAAGTTGAGCAGCAGCAGCGAGGTCAACGCCGAGAGCGCGAACGCCAGCGGCCCGAGGTGTTCTCGCAGGATGTAGCGGTGGACGATCTTCACTGCGGTATATTCCACCGAATGCGAGGGGCAGGGCAAGGTGCGGCGGGCGCTTTTCTACCCCGTGCGGGGCGTCGCGGCGAAACCGACCAGAGGCGAGTGATGCGTGTGCTGACCGGAGGGATCTTGGCGCTCGTGCTGGGATGCGGCGGGAGCGAGGCGGCGGACCGACCGGCGACGGCGACCGCCGTGCCCGCGGCCGTCGAGTTCGATTCGGCTAAGGCGATGGGCTACGTGCGCGCGCAGTTGGCCTTCGGGCCGCGCGTGCCCGGCACCGCCGCGCACCGCAACGCCGGCGATTGGCTCGTGCGCGAGCTCCGCGCACGCGCCGATACGGTGATCGTGCAGACCTGGACGCACACCACCGCGGACGGCCGGCGCCTGCCGATGCGCAACGTGTTGGCGCGCTTTAATCCGCGTGCCACGCGCCGCGTGCTGTACCTCGCACACTGGGACTCGCGGCCGATCTCCGAGAAAGCCGGCGACCCCGCGCGCCGCAACGAGCCGGTGCCCGGCGCCAACGATGGCGCCTCGGGCGTGGCGGTTCTCCTCGGCGTCGCCGATGCGCTCAAGGCCCGCCCCGCGGCCGTCGGCGTGGACCTGCTGTTGGTGGACGGCGAGGACTACGGCGATTTCGACACCCAGACCGACGTGCTGATCGGGTCGCGCTACTTCGCAACACATCTGCCGGAACCTGGATACGCCCCGGAGTTTGGCGTGTTGTTCGATATGGTCGGCAAGCCGGATTCCCGCTTCCAATACGAGAGTCATTCGGTGAACGCCGCGCCCGACGTCGTGCAGCGCGTCTGGAGTCTCGCCGCCGCCCGTGGGCACGCCGCGTACTTCCCCACGCGGGAGTGGGGTGCGATCACCGACGACCACGTGCCGTTGATCCAGGCCGGGCTCAAGGTCATCGACGTCATCGACATTGACTACCTGCACCACCACACGCCGGACGACACCGAAGACAAGGTGTCCGCGACCACGCTCGGCGTCGTCGGCGACGTCGCAATGGCGTTGATTCGGGGTCTGTAGTCAGCGCAGTCCGCCCCGGAGTCGCGCGGACGCCGCGCGAAATCCGCACGAGTGGCACGAGCGTGATGGATGTCTCCGCGGGGGCCGGTGCGACTCTAGGTCGTGCCGACCCCTGCTGAGCGAAGCGCCCTGATGTTCGTGGCCGCCGTCGCGGCCTTGGGCGTCGGCGTGCGGGGCTGCCAAGGCCTGCGCCCGCCGCCTGCGGCGGCCGGGGATCGTGCGGCACTCGCCCAGCAGATTGCCGCCGTGGACTCCGCGGTGACCGCGGGTCCGGCGCCACGTTCGACGCGCCGCGCCACTACGACTGCGCCGCCCGCCGTCCGCACGCGCGCCGCGGCGCCCGGCGCAGAGCGAAGCTCGGCTGGCTCGCCCGCCGTGGGGCTGGCGGGCCCCGTTGACGTGGATCGCGCGAGCGCCGAGCTGCTGGACGCCCTGCCGGGCATTGGACCCGCCTTGGCCGCGCGCATCGTCGCCGACCGGGATTCGCTCGGACCCTTCGGGTCGCTCGAGGGCCTCCAGCGCGTACGTGGAATCGGTCCGGCGTTGGCGGCCAAGCTCAAGCCCCGCATCACGTTCTCCGGCGTTCCGAGGCCCGCGCCGCCCTCTGTAACGCCCCGCGCTCGGAAACAGCGGCCCTCACATCCTTGACGATGTAACACCACCCGGACACCTTCACCCTGTTACGCGTCGGCCCAGCCCCGGGCTTCACCCCGGAGCCGACCGCGCCAGCTCCCGCTGCCCGCAAATGTCCGCTCCGGCGTCCGCAGGTTCCGAACGAATCGGCGATCTCCTCGTGAGGGAGAAGCTCATCTCCCGTGAGCAACTCCAGCAGGCCCTCGACGAGCAGCGGCAGAACGGCACGCGCGTCGGCTACAACCTCGTCAAGCTCGGCTTCATCCAGGAGAACGAGCTCACGCGGGCGCTGGCCCGCCAGTTCAAGATGCCGGCGGTGGACCTCTCGAAGTTCGAGGTGGACACCAAGATCATCAAGCTCGTGCCCGCGGACCTCGCGGTGAAGAACCTCGTGCTGCCGCTCAAGCGCGACGGCCGCACGCTGACCGTCGCGATGGCCGACCCGACCAACCTCGGCGTCATCGAGGACCTCAAGTTCATCACGCGCTACGACATCTTCCCGGTGATCGCCGGCGAGTTCACGCTGCGCAACGTCATCGAGAAGCACTACGAGTCCAACGAGCAGCAGATGTCGGCGCTGCTCAGCGAGATCGAGAGCCTCGAGGACGGCGAGGTCGAGGTCGTCGAGGAGAAGGAAGAGGAGATGTCCGCCACGGCGCTGGCCGCCGCGGTGGACGATGCGCCCGTCGTGAAGCTCATCAACGCCATCCTCACGAACGCCGTGAAGATGGGTGCGTCGGACATCCACTTCGAGTGCTTCGAGAAGGAGCTCCGCGTGCGCTACCGCATCGACGGGCATCTCGAGGAAGTGATGAAGCCGCCCAAGAAGATGCAGCCGGCGCTCATCTCCCGATTCAAGATTATGTCCGCGCTCAACATCGCCGAGCGCCGCGTGCCGCAGGACGGCCGCATCAAGCTCAAGCTGAGCGCCAACAAGGTCGTGGACTTCCGTGTCTCCACGCTGCCCACGCTGTTCGGCGAGAAGGTCGTGCTCCGCATTCTCAGCCAGAGCAACCTGATGGACCTCGACAAGCTCGGCATCGAGCCCGCCGCCGAGCGCGACCTGATGAATGCCGTGCGCAGCCCCTACGGAATGGTGCTGGTCACCGGGCCGACCGGCTCGGGCAAGACGACCACGCTCTACTCCAGCATCAAGCTGATCAACAAGGTCGAAACCAACATTATGACCGCCGAGGACCCGGTTGAATACAACCTCTTCGGCGTGAATCAGGTGCTGGTGCGCAACGAGATCGGAATGACGTTCGCCGCCGCGCTGAAGGCGTTCCTGCGGCAGGACCCGAACATCATTATGGTGGGCGAGATCCGCGACCTCGAGACCGGCGGCATCGCCATCAAGGCGGCGCTCACCGGTCACCTGGTGCTCTCCACGCTGCACACCAATTCGACGGCCGAGACGATCACGCGTCTCTTGGATATGGGTCTCGAGCCGTTCAACGTGAGTTCGGCGCTGAACCTCGTTCTCGCCCAGCGCCTGCTGCGCCGCGTGTGCCCCAACTGCAAGGAGCGCTACAAGCTCACGCCCGAGGAGATGGAGGGCGCGCGGTTCAAGCCCACCACCACGCTCGCCGACCTGCGCTTCTCGCAGGCCGCCATCGATGGCCTGAAGGCGCGTGCGCCCGACGACGTGAAGCCCCTGCTCGCCAACATCACGCTGCAGACCTTGGTCAGCGATATGCCCTACTTCCGCGGCAAGGGCTGCGATCAGTGCAAGGGCTCGGGCTCGCGCGGCCGCCAAGGCGCGTACGAAGTGCTGAATATGACACCCGGACTGCGCAAGCTGATCCTGCAGAATGTCGGTGCCGCGGAGATTAAGGACTTCGGCATCGAAGAAGGAATGCTCACCCTGCGAATGGACGGCCTCGTGAAGGTGTGGAAGGGCATCACGTCGCTGGAGCAAGTCATCACCGAGACCAGCGCCTAGCGCCGGCTCGCGTCCCCGCATCCTTCGTTACTCCTTCCGACTCCATCCCGAAAGAAATGTCCGGAACCGCGGCTCCCACACCCGCAGCAGCAGCCCCGCAGCAGGGCGTCAACCTTCGCGCGCTGCTGGAGGAGATGATCGAGCGCGGCGCGTCCGACCTGCACATCACCGCCGGGGCACGCCCGATGATGCGCATCGACGGCGACATCACCACCTCGCGCTCCGAGGTCGTGATGCAGCCCAAGGACACGCTACAGCTGGCGTACTCCGTGCTCACGGAGAACCAGAAGAAGCGCTTCGAGATGGAGGACGAACTCGACTTCTCGTTCGGCATCCAGAACCTCGCGCGCTTCCGCGGCAACTGCTTCAAACAGCGCGGCTGCGTGTCGATCGTGCTCCGGCAGATCCCCTTCTCGATCAAGACCTTCGCCGACCTTGGCCTGCCGCCGGTGATCGCCAAGCTGGCCGAGAAGCCCCGCGGCCTCGTGCTCGTCACGGGTCCCACCGGCTCGGGTAAGTCCACGACCCTCGCGGCGATGATCGACAAGATCAACCGCGAGCGAAAGGGACACATCCTCACGGTCGAGGACCCCATCGAGTTCATCCACAAGCACCAGGGCTGCATCGTCAACCAGCGCGAGGTCGGCGCCGACACGAAGAGCTTCGGTCACGCGCTCAAGTACGCCCTCCGTGAAGATCCGGACGTCGTGCTCGTGGGCGAAATGCGCGACCACGAGACGATCCACGCCGGCCTGACCATCGCCGAGACGGGCCACCTGGCCTTCGCCACGCTACATACCAACTCGGCGGCCGAGGCCATCAACCGCATCATCGACGTCTTCCCCAGCCACCAGCAGGCGCAGGTGCGCGCCCAGCTGGCCTTCGTGCTGGAGGGCATCATCACGCAGACGCTGCTGCCCAAGCGCACCGGCAAGGGCCGCGTGATGGCGGCGGAAATCCTCGTGGTGACGCCGGCCATCCGGGCGCTCATCCGCGACGACAAGATCCATCAGATCTACTCGATGATGCAGTCGGGCAAGAAGCACGGGATGCAGACGCTCAACG
>CAYPYY010000065.1:0-15301 GCA_964414995.1 uncultured Gemmatimonas sp. | reverse complement strand
AGGAGCGCAACAACATTGACGCCGTCACGGTCTCCACGCCGGACCACACGCACGCCGTCGCGGCGATGATGGCGCTCAAGATGGGCAAGCACGTGTACTGCCAGAAGCCGCTCGCGCGCACGATCGGTGAGTGCCGCGCGCTGCAGGCGGAGGCCGCACGCCGGCCGCGGCAGTCCACACAGATGGGCAATCAGGGCCACGCGGGCGACGGCATCCGCCTCATCCGCGAGTGGGTGGAGGCCGGTCTGATCGGCGAAGTCGAGCGCGTGGAGTTCTGGACCAATCGCCCGATCTGGCCGCAGGCGCGCAACCGTCCCACCGAAATGCACGCCGTGCCGCCGACGCTCGACTGGGATCTCTGGCTCGGCCCCGCGGCCGAGCGGCCGTATCACCCGAGCTATGCGCCGTTCAATTGGCGCGGCTGGTGGGACTTCGGCACGGGCGCGATGGGCGATATGGCCTGCCACATTATGGACGCCGCCTACTGGGTGCTCGGGCTCAAGTATCCCTCACGGATCATTCCCGAGACGACCACGCCGTTCGCCGAGACGGCCCCGGCGGCCGAACGCATTGTGTACGAGTTTCCGGCCATCGGCGCGCGCCGTGCGGTGACGCTCACGTGGCGCGACGGCTCGTTCAACCCGCCCAAGCCGGCGGGCTATCCCGAGACGCTCCCGTGGCCGTACGACGCCACCGGCGGTCAGCTCTGGGTGGGCAGCAAGGGAATGCTCGTCGCCGGCACGTACGCCGAGAACCCGCGGCTCGTGGATGACAAGGCGAACGACGAACTCAAGGCGAGTCCGTTGCCGCAGAAGTACGCGCGCACCGGCGGCGTGTACCAGGAGTGGATCACGGCCATCAAGAACGGCACGCAGCCCGGCAGCGACTTTGCCGGCTACGCCGCGCCGATGACCGAGATGATCGTCACCGGTTGCCTCGCCGCGCGGATGGGACAGACGCTGGAGATGAACCCGAACACGGGTGCCATCACCAACGTCACGCCACCGAGCGAGTGGGTGAACCCGACGTACCGGCGCGGGTGGGCGCTGTAGTAATCGAAGCGTACGTCATCACCGCCGCACAGGCCGCGGCGGCGGAACGTGCGGGCGCGGATCGCATCGAGCTCTGCGGGCCCGGTCACGACGGCCTCACGGCCTCGAGCGCGCTCATTCGTGAGACGCTCGGGGCCGTGCGCATTCCCGTGCACGCGATGGTGCGACCGCGCGAGGGCGGCTTCGTGTACACGCCGGCCGAAGTGGCGCAGATGCGCGAGGAGATCGTCGCCGCCAAGACGGCGGGCGCGCAGGGCGTGGTGTTTGGCGTGCTCACGCCGGAGGGCACGTTCGACCTGCCCGTGATGCGCGAGCTGATCGCGCTCGCGCGGCCGATGCGCGTGGCCGTGCACCGCGCGTTCGATCACTCGCGGGATCCGGACGAGTCGCTCGACGCCCTGTTGGCCCTTGGCGTGGACGTCATTCTCGCTGCCGGACACGCGCCTACGGCACTCGAGGGCGTGGAGACGTTGCGTCGCCTGCAGGCGCGCGCGGGCGAGCGCTGTGTCATCCTCGCCGGCGGCGGCGTGCGCGGGCACAACGCCGCGGAGATCGTGGCGCGCGCGGGGCTGCGCGAGGTGCACGCCCGCGCGATGGACCCGGAAATCATTGCGGGGATCGCGGCAGCGCTGCGCGGCCGCTAGCCACACGGCGTGGTGTGGCGGCCGGGCCGCGCACCGCGCCTCGCTCGGCCTAGAAGTACGTCGCGAATCCCACTTGGATGAGCCCTTCTCGCGCGCGTGGCCGGTTGTCCAACACGTCGCTGGAGCGCGCCCGGCGGTAGTTCACCTTGAACACCGTGCCCGACACCGGCCGGAACGACGCGCCGAAGACCACCGCGCCCGTCTCAGACCCGATGTTCTCGCCCGTGGACGCGAAGCGACCGCGATTCAGGTCCACGTGTTCGATGCGCAGGTCGGCGTTGAGCGCGGCCTCGGGAAGGCCGCGCATCCGGGGTCGCCACACGGGTAGCGTCGCATCCACGTGCCAGCCGAGTTGGCGATCGCCAAAGAGGTCGCGCAGGTCGCTGGGAATGTCGATCCACGCGTGCGCGAGTTCACCGCGTAGCTCGAGCGGCCCGAGTGCCGTCGCAAAATCCAGCGCCATCAAGCCGACACTGCGCGTCTCGTCGATGGTTTCCCCTTCGACACGGTACGTGTTGTACACGCCGCGATACCACGAGACGCCGATCTCACCGAGGTCCTGCCGCTGCGCGGCGACGCGCCCCGAGAATGCCGGCGAGCCGTTGTTGTCCTCGGCGAAGCGCTCCTCACTCTTGCCCGCCGCGAGCGACGTGCGGCCGTCCGCGTTCAGGATCACGCCCTCGCCGAGTCCGTTGGTGAGGTACGCGTCGTAGGTGATGGAGAAGCCGGGCGGCACGAGGCGTCCGTGCACGCCGAAGCCGGGCTCGCTGAGCGTGGCCGGGATGATCTCGGTGGAGACGAGCGGCCGGTCCACGAAGTTCCAGCGCGGGCTGTCGTGGTTCACGTTGAACGCGCCGAGCGGCGGCAGGATGATGCCCGCCCGCAGCACGAACGACGGATTCACGGCGAAGTCAATCAGCGCTGTTTCCAGCGCGACCTCCTGCGTGCCGTGCTCGAACTCGAGTTCCGAGATGAACCGGATCCGCGAGCCGATCGCCGAGAAGAGGAAGATGTTGAACCGGCGCAGCTCCATCGTGAAGCCGTCGCTGATGCCATCGGCCTGGCCGTAGTTGCTGTTGCCCTCGACGTAGCCACCGACCGCGGTGCGACCCATCGAGCCGACGAAGGGCCGCGTGTAGATGGCTTCCTGCACGGTGCGCGGCAGCGTGTCGCGCTCCTGCGTGGTTGCGCGCGCGGGGGCGAGCACGAGCGCGCCAGCGACGAGGAGCGTGAGCGCGGAAAGTCGACGCGGATTCATCGTGGCGCCGCCTCGAGCTCGAGGATGTAGATGCGCTCGTCGTCCACACGCACGGGGAAGCGGTGCAGGGGAAGCTCCGTGGGCCCCTTGAGGATGGCGCCGCCGGTCGCGTACTCGCTGCCGTGGCAGGGACAGACGAGCCGACCGTCCGCTGGCTCGACCGTGCAGCCGCGGTGCATACAGCGCGTGAGCACGGCGCTGAAGGTGTCGTCCGCGTTGCGATGCACGTACACGGGGAACGCGAGCGACGCGTGCTCGACCAGCACACCGTCGCGGTCGGCGAACTCGCTGCGGCGCACGACAAGTGCGCCGCCGTCGAGCTGGCCGGTCACGTAGGTGAGGCGCGCGCAGGCCGCGGCCAACGTGGCGCCGCCGCAGGTGACAAGAAACGCGCGACGATGCATCGGGGCGCTCACAGCGAGTGCAGGTAGGCGAGCAGCGCGCGACGCTGCTCGGCGTTCAGTCCGTTGAACCACGCGCGGCTCGCCGCGCCTTCGCCGCCGTGGTAGCCAATGGCCTGCTCGATTGACGTGGCGCGCCCATCGTGCAGCAGGCGCATCGTGCCGCCCTGCGCGCGCGCGGCCAGCCCGAGCCCCCACAGCGGCGCCGTGCGCCATTCGGACGTCGTGGCCGTGCCCTCCGTGTAGCCGTCGTCGAGCTCGGCGCCCATATCGTGCAGCAGGAGATCCGTGAACGGATGGAACTCCTTCTGGTGCAGTGCCGCGATCGTCGAGGCCCCGGTACGCAGCGTCGGCAGGTGGCAGCTCGCGCAGCCGCCCGTCACGAAGAGCGCTTCGCCCTGCAGCACGGTCGGATCGGCCGCGTTCCGGCGCGGCGGGACCTTGAGCGTCTTCATATAGAACAACACCGCGTTCACCACGCTCTGCGACACCTCGGGCTCGGGTACCGCGTCGCCAGTGAACGCGCCGACCTGCGGATTGAAGATCTCCGTGGGAATCAGGTCGCTCGTGATGCCCATATCCTCGTGATAGGCACCCACGACCTGCTGAAGCAGATTGACCGAGAGTCCCTTCTTGCCGAAGCGGCCGATGTAGCGACCGCCGATCAGGTTGCCGCGCGAGCCGTCCACCACGTGACCGGCGCGTTCCATCGCCACGACGGCGTCGTGCAGCGGCGTCGGATCGAGGAGTTGCAGGCGTCCGGAGATGCCATCACCGTTGGCGTCGTTGGGATCGGCGAGGCGCTCGAGCGTGCTGTCGTCAACCGCGTCGAGATATCCGAGGCCCGTCACCGCCGGCGCGATGAAGCGCGCGACCCCAGTGACGCCAGGCGGCAACACTTCCGCGATGTAACCGGCGACCGCGCGATCCTGCAGTTGCGGGCCGCCGAGGGCGGTCATCGGATCGAAGCCGAGCGCGGTGCTGCGGCCAAACCGCGTAATGCGGAAGAGCGGATGCCCTTTGCCGTCCCCGACGTGGCAGCTCTCGCAGGACGCGGCGACGAACACCGGCCCGAGTCCGTCGGCCGTGCCAAACGTGCGCGCGAACTCGGCATCGCCGCGCAGGTGCTGGGCGCGCTGCGCGGGGCTGAGTCCGTCCACCATCCCGACCAGCTCCTGCGATGCGTCAGGGGCCGGCGGCAAAATGTCGCTGCAGCCAACCGTCGCGGGGACGGCTACGGCGAGCAGACTGACGACGGCGAGATGGCGCGGACGGCGAGCGGTCACGGAGGGGGGCGAGCGAGAAGTTAGTAAGCACTAAAATATGGATTAGTGTTCGCTCTCGTCAACCCCCAGCCCGCTACCTCACGGCTTCCACGTCCCCTTCGCCACCTTCGGCACGAACCGCTCGATCCCGCGGCTCGGGAACGCCAGCGTCCGGCCTTCCTCCGCCGAGCGATACGCGGTCATTAGCATCTTCACGACCTCCACGCCGTCAGCGAAGTCCAGCCGCGCCTTCTCCTTGCCTTGGAACACCCGCACGAAGTGGCGATCCTCGCCCGTGTAGCCGTAGGCGAGGTACTCCTCGGGCACCACGGGCATCACGCCCTGCTCGGCGTTCTGCTTCTCCACGAGGTCCTCGCCGGCGCGCCCCGTGACCTCGCGCGAGAAGAACAACTGCAGGCCGGAGTCGAGCGAGTTCCACTTCATTGAGTATTCAGGCCCAAGTAGCTCCGCGCTCAGCCGCAGGCCTGCACCCACGAACGACCACGAGGTCGAGGCTTCGCCGATCACCTTGTGGCCGTCGGCGGTCTTGAACTCGATCACGATGCTCGCGTAGTCCTCGCTCGGCCGCTTGGAATAATCCACGGCGCGCCCCATCGTCTGCTGCAGGCGCTTGGCGTAGGCGGGCCGTGACCACTTGAGCGACGCGATGTGCCCGGTCACGCGCACGGGCTTCACGCTGCTGAGTGGTTTGCCCGGCTCCGTGAGCAGGTGCCGTACGACGAGCGCCGAGTGGCACATCATATCGTTGAGCACGCCGCCGCCCTGCAGCTGGCCCTGCCAGAACCACGGCATATGCGGCCCGGCGTGCTCCTCAGCGGCGCGCGCGAGGTAGGGGCGACCCGTGGTGGCCGCGCCGCGTGCCCAGAGCAACTGCTTGCCGGCCTCGACGTGCGGGGCGAAGAGCTGGTTCTCGAGGTAACCGGTCTTGAGGCCAACACTCTTCACCAGCCGCGCGACCTCCTCGGCCTCCGCGACGTTGCGTGCGAGCGGCTTCTCGCAGGCGATGCCCTTGAGCGTGCCCTTGCCGGTCTTGATGGCGTGAACGATCTCCTCGACGTTCTCGATGCGCGCCTGATTGGGGCCGCAGAGCCAGAGCGCGTCAATGCGTGGATCGGCCACCATCGCGGTGATGCTCTTGTAGGGCTTGGCCGCGCCGACGTCGATCGAGCGGGCGAGTTCGGCTGCGCTGGCCGCGTTCTTGGCGTTGGGGCTCCAGACGCCGAGCACATCGGCGTCGCGCACGCCGCGCCAGGCTTGAATGTGAAAGCGGGTGTTGAAGCCAGAGCCGATGAAGCCGACGCCGAGAGGTGCGGACATTGGGAGTACCAGGTTCGAGGTGGCGATTGCGCTGTCCAGAGATAGCGTGTTGTCGCCGTCCTGACTACCATCCCTGCGTGACCGAGCACAAGGTGGTTCGCCAGTGGCTGATGGCCTGCATCGTGTCGGTGTTCTTTGCCGTGATCATCGGCGGGATTACGCGGCTGACTGAGAGCGGGCTGTCCATCACCGAATGGAAGCCCGTCGCGGGCGTGTTCCCGCCGATGTCGGCCGCGGGATGGGACGACGCGCTGGCCAAGTTTAGGCAGATCCCGCAGGCGCAGACGACGCACGCGGGCATCACGATGGCACAGTTCAAGTGGATCTATTGGTGGGAGTGGTTCCACCGTCTCGCGGCGCGCGGCGTGGGACTGATCTTCGCGCTGCCGTTCCTGTGGTTTGTCGCGAAGGGGCGCCTGCCCGAACGCTACGGAATGCGTTTGGCCTGGCTGCCGCTGCTCACGCTCGCCCAAGGCGTGCTCGGTTGGTATATGGTCCGCAGCGGGCTCGAGGTGCGAACCGAAGTCAGTGCGTACCGGCTCGCGGCGCATCTCGCGCTGGCCCTGACGATCCTTGTGATTGCGCTGTGGACGTGGGCCGACCTGAACCCGCGTCGCCAGGCGGTCGTGGCGACCGCGCGATGGCGCTGGGCGGTGCTCGGCGCCGTGACGCTCGTGGGCATCACGATCATCTCGGGTGCGTTCGTGGCTGGCCTGCGAGGCGGCAAGGTGTTCAACGAGTTTCCGCTGATGGGTGGTCAGCTGGTGCCGCCTGGGTATCAGGCCCTTGTCGGCTGGTGGACGAATGCGTTCGAGAATCCCGTCGCGGCGCAGTTCCACCACCGGGTGCTGGCGACGCTCGCCGGGCTCGGGAGTCTCGTGCTCGCGTGGCGCGCGCGGCCCGAGACGCTCGGAGAGTACGGGGCGACGGCCGTGCGGATGTTCGGGCTGGCGATTGCCGTGCAGTTCGGGCTTGGCGTGCTGACGCTGCTGATGGCCGTACCGGTGGCCCTCGGCGTGCTGCATCAATTCGTCGGAACGTTGGCGCTGACGTTTGGAGTGCTCGCGGTGCACGCTGTGTGGGTACCGCTGCACGAGCCGGCCCCCGAGCCGGCCGTCGTCGGCGCCTAGCGCAGTCCGGGCCCTGGCGACTCCGCGACCGCGCGAGCGATCGCCTCGCGGATTCGTTGCGGCGCGCCTTCGATGCGCCAAGCCTCGCGACCGCGTGGATCCACCAGCACGATGATGCTACCGTGCGCAATCATCCCGGTGTCCGGGTCTCTCTGCCTGGGAATGCGCCACCGATCGAGCGTTGCGTTGACCTCGTCAACGCTCCCGGAGAGCACGCGGTCCTCGCCGCTGAGCTGCCACGTCTCAGCAATCGTGGGCAGTCGCTCGGGTGTGTCGCGCCACGGGTCGAGCGACACGACCACGATCGGCAGATCGGGGACGGCCTCGTCTGCGCGCGCGCGCCGGGCCTGCTCTACGATGAGCGGACAGATGTCCTCACAGTGGCCGAACGCAAACGTGACGGCGACCCAGCGCCCGCTGAATGCATCGAGCGCGACCCGCTCACCGCGCTGATCTACGAGGCCGAGTTCAGCGGCCGGCGCGACGCCACGCTCAGAGAGCTCGGCGCGGATGGCGAACGGCTCCCCTCCGCCGCTGGCCACGGCGACACGTCGTCCGGCAGCGGACAGGCCGGACAGTACGGCGATCGCAACTGCGGCCATCGCGAACCGGCCGAGCGCGTGTGCACGGAGTCGTCGGAGGTCGGTGCGTAGGTCGTCGCCCCAGACGACGACAAGGAATCCGATGAGTCCGATGGGCTCCCCGATGAGCAACAACCAGCCGCCGGCGTGCGGCAGGCCCGAATGCGTGGCGCCGAAGCAGACCTCCCGCGTACGCAGGAGCCACGCTGGCGCCGTGGCTTCCAGCGGCCACAGCGCCAGCGCCCACCACGCTGCCGTAATGCCGAGGATCGCCGCCAGCGCCACGACCGCCAATGGCGGCCGTGGCGCTGGCGTGGCGATCACCCGACTTTCCAGAGGAACGACAGGAGCTTCCAATTCGTGAAGTAGTAGGTGACGAAGGCGATGAAGAAGACGGCCACGAGGATGATCGTGCCCGGCGTGGGGCCCATCAGGCCGCGCGCGGGTGCGTGCATCTCCTCGTTCTTGGCGTCGGCGTCCGATGCGTGCACCGGCGGATGCGTGAGGCCCTGCGGCACGCCGACCATCGCCGTGCCGCGCGTGATGGCCTCGATCTTTTCGCCGAAGAACACCGACTTGACCGCGATGGCGATGAAGATGAGCGCGCCGGTTACGGCCAGAATCCCGCCGATGCCCATAATCGCGAGCATCAGGTCAACGGCCGGCGTGAACTCCACGCCGTAGGGTGCGTTGCTGAAGGAAATGTCCCAATGCCGCCGCGGCACGCCGAAGCTGCCCGCGAACGTCATTCCCATCGCCAGGAGGAGCACCCCGAGCGAGAAGAGGTAGGGCTGGATCTTCGCGAGTCCCCAGAACGCGACCCGGCGCCGGAAGATCAGGGGCAGCAGATAGTACGTGGCGCCCATAAACGCCATCGCCGTGCCGCTGACGACCGTGGAGTGGAAGTGGCCGGGCACGCGCAGCGTGTTGTGCACGACGATGTTGATCTGCTCGGTGCCGATGGTGACGCCCGTGATGCCGCCCACGAAGCCGAAGATGATCACCGAGAGCACGAGCGAGCTGAACCCCGGATCGCCCCACGGCGCACGACGTAGCCATCCGAAGAGGCCGTCCGTGTAGCCGCGCAGCCGCATTCCGAGCTCCATTCCGGCGGGGATCGTGAAGCCGTGGATCATCGACGCCAGCACCGCCATATACATAAAGTAGGAGGTGTTGGTGATCTTCCACGCCGGGCCGAATCCTGGATCCACCAGCAAGTGGTGCGCCGACGCCATCGAGATGAACAGGATGTAGAGCACGAAGGCCGTGCGGCTGACCTTCTCGTTCAACACCACGGCACCCACCGTGAGCGCGCCGAGCATATACCAGATAGATACCTGCGCGGCCATATTGATCTGCTGCGACGAGTGGCCGAGCGCCCACCAGACCATCCGGTAGACCTGTGGATCCACGGAATCGATGATGCCGAGGGACCAGAGCAGGGTGGGGATGTAGATCAGCGCGCCGTGCACGAGCGTGATCACCGCGATGATGGCGGCGGTGAGCGCACCGTACACCACGAGCGGCATCGAGCCCTCATAGGTCCGTTCGCGCTTGGCGATGCGCAGCGTGGCGAAGAACTGGAACGTCACCAGCAGCGCCCCGACGGCAAAGATGATGATGCCGAGATAGTAGACCGGATGCGCCTTCAGCGGCACGTACGACGTGAACAGCACGTCGGCGCGTCCGGTCCACTGGGCCCACTCGACCATCAACGTGCCGAGCAGCATCAGCCCGAAGTTGAACCATCCGAACCGCGGCGCCGCGGGGCGTGCGTTGAGCAGCACGGTCCCCGCGAACCACAGCACGGCCATCTCGAAGTAGATGATGAAGAAGATCAGCATATTCATCCCGTGCACGCCGAGCAGCCGGTAGTACCAGGTGGCCGGCAACAGATGCACGGCCTGCCAGCGCGTGAGCACCAGCAGGAGGGCCGCGATGGCGCCGATGAGCAGGGCCACCACGGAAACGACCGCATTCGCGCGCACGAGCAACTCGGCCTGCCGATGGATCTTGCGGCCGGTGACGTCGCAGGTGCGGAACGCTGAAGTGGTGAGGGCGGGGGCGGTCACTTGTCACCCTCCGCGCGCAGGTTGGCGGTGGCGTTGTCGGCGACGACGGCACCGGCGCTATCCACGACCACCACGCGGCCGACCATCGTGTGGTGCCCGATCCCGCAGAACTCATTGCAGATGATGCGGAAGTCGCCGCTCTCGGTCGGCGTCACCCGGAGGCCGTAGTCGTAGCCCGGGATGACCTGAAAGTTGACGTTCAGCGGATACAGACTGAATCCGTGATTCACGTCGAGGGCCGAGAGGTGGAGCGTGTACTCCTTGCCCTTCTCGAGCTGGAGGATCGGATACCACGAGAACGCCATCGCGGTCAGATAGACGTGGCTGCCCGGGGGCGGTGCGGCGATCGGGACGCCGCGGTCCTCGCCAATCTTGTACTGCGTCGCGAAAGCGACCGTTCGCGCGAAGAAGGCCTGCGGGTCCACCTTGCGCCGGATGCCAGAGGGATTCTGGCCGCCCTTCCAATGCCAGAGTGGCATCATCGCGAACAGGATCAGGCACCACACAAAGGCGATGCCGACCCACACCTTTTCGGACTTGTGCGCCGGCTTCCACCAGACGCCCGGAACGGGATCGAGGCCCGTATGCACCTTGGTAAGCATTGCGGATGGCCTCAGGGAAGGGTGGCTTGGGGCATCGAGAGGATCTCCCACATCCCCCAGCCCGTGTAGACGATGAGCATCACGGCGAGGCCGACGATTAAGAGCAGCCACATATTGTCGAAGAGCCGCTGCATCAGCGGCGGGGCTTCCTGATCCTGCTCGCGCGGGGTGGGATCCACTCAGATCTCCGGCGTGGGGGGTGGGGCAGGCTGGACGAAGTCCGATTGTCAAAATATCATAGGCATATGAGAGATTCGGCGCAAATGGCGGTCCGGCCTGCGAGGATTTCCCTCACGCGGCCCCCCGGCACGTGATCGCCTCGCTCGAGCGCTTCGCGCGTAAAGCCCTCCGCGCCGCGGACGCCGCCGTGCACCGGCTGGCCGACTGGCGCCTCAATCCGCTGCACCAGAGCGGGACGATTGCGGCGTACTTGCTGATCGTCCTCACGGTTACCGGGCTGTACCTCATCCTGTTCTATCGAGTCGGCGCTCCCGCGGCTTCGGTGCAGCGGCTCGTGGATGATCCCTGGATCGGTCGCTGGATGCGAAGCGTGCATCGCTACGCAACCGACCTGTTCGTGATCGCGGCGCTCGTGCACGCGCTACGCCTGTTCGGCCAGTCGCGCGGCTGGGGGGCGCGCGCGCGCGCGTGGGTGTCGGGCGTGGCGCTGGTCGGCGTGGGGCTCGCCTGCGCGTGGACCGGCTTCGTGATGGCCTGGGACTCGTTCGGGCAGCGGGTGGCCCTCGCGGGAGCGCGACTCTTCGACGTGCTCCCCGTCCTCTCGGAACCGGTGAGCCGCATCTTCGCGGGCGATCGCCCGGTGCCCTCGGCCTTCTTCTTCATCAATCTCTTCGCGCACATCGGGCTGCCGCTCGCGATGGGCGTGGGCCTCTGGATCCACGTGTCGAAGGTCGCCCGTCCGGTGCTGGCGCCGCCCCGCGCGCTGCGGTGGGGCATCGCCGTCGCGCTGCTCGTCCTTGCGATTGCGATGCCGGCGCCGCTGGGCCCGGCCGCCGACGCCCTCGTGCTGCCGGCCACGACGCCGCTCAATCTCAGCACGGCCTGGTGGATTCCGCTCGCCGAGCGGAGTTCGCCGCTCGTCGCGTGGGCGGTGTTGCTGGTGGGCGCGGCGCTCGTTGTCGCACTGCCGCTCTTCGCACGGCGCCCGCGCGTCGGCTCGTTCGCGCCGAGTGTGGTCGATCCGCGGCTCTGCACCGGCTGCGATCAGTGCACGCAGGACTGCCCGTGGGGCGCCATCACGATGGTGCCGCGCACGGACGACCGTCCCACGCTCGTCGCGCTCGTGGATCCGACGCTCTGTGTGAGCTGCGGGATCTGCGCCGCCTCGTGCGCGCCGATGGGAGTTGGACCCGAGGGTCGCACGGGACGGCACCAGCTCGCACACGTCCGCTCCACCCTGCTGCCGGCGCTCGCGTCCGCCGGGACCCCGGTGCGTGTGGTAGTTGCGTACTGTGCTCAGACGGACGCAACGCTGGCCGCGCAGCTCTCGGCCGAGGGCGCGCAACTCCACGCCGTGCCCTGCATTGGCACGCTGCATACGTCGGTTATCGAGTTGCTGCTCCGTCAGGGTGCCAGCGGCGTGTTCGTGGTGGGCTGCCCACCACGCGACTGCGCCGCACGTGAGGGCCCCAAGTGGACGGAGTTGCGGATGTACCACGACCGCGAGGCGGAGCTTCAGGCGCGCGTAGACCGCCGGCGCGTGCGGCTGGCGACTGCGCCCGCAGGCCGCAGTGCGGACGTGGTCGCCGAGTTCGCGGCGTTCCGCGACGCGCTCGCGGCTCTGGATCGCCCTCAGCTCGAGGAGGACGTGGATCTCCTCTTGCTCTGTGAGTCGGTGCAGTCGGAGGTGCCGGCGTGAACCTCCTCCGCCGCCTTCCCGGCGTTTTTGCGCTCGTCGTCGCCGGCTGGCTGGTTGCCCGGAGCTCCGGCCTGAACGTGGGGTGGCACGGGGCCGATGCGGCGCAACTGCGCCTCTCGTGGATCGCGCGGCCCGAGCGCATTGATGAGTGCCGCACGCTCACCGAGGCGGAGCTTGCCACGCGCCCCGCGCATATGCGACAGGCGCAGGAGTGTAGCGGGAGCGCCGCGACGTACCGGCTGCGCGTCAGCGTGGACGACTCGTTGCTCGCCGATCACGTACTCACGGGCGGTGGCCTCCGGCGCGACCGTTCGATCTTCGTTCTCGACGAATATCGCCTCACGCCGGGCGCGCGCCGCATCCAACTGCAGTTCGACCGTGTGGAACCGTGGGACGCGCCGATGGATTCAGCGAACGTCGGGCGCGGCGCGGTGCCGCGGTCCCTGGTGCTCGACACCACGCTCACGATCACGGCCTCACGCGTGGCGCTGGTGTCGCTCGCTGACCGACAACTCGCGCTCACAACGCCCTGAACGCTCGGCAGAACAAGGTGGTGAATGTGCGGCACCCGAGGACGCAGTCGTGCTGAACCAGAGCGCCGAGTACGCGGTGCGCGCGGTCGTGCGGCTCGCGAACCTCGGGCCCGACGAGTGGGCACAGGCATCGGATCTGGCGGCGGAGCTCGGGATGCCGGCCAATTACCTCTCCAAGCTGCTGCACCAGCTTGCGACAGCGAACGTGCTCGCGTCGCGCCGGGGACGCGGCGGCGGGTTCCGGCTCGGCCGGCCGGCAGAGCGCGTGTGGCTCGCCGAGGTCGTCGCGCCATTCGACCCGCCCGAGCGCTACCGCGAGTGCCTGCTTGGCGGGAAGGAGTGTAGCGCCGCCACGGCCTGCGAGGCGCACGAGACCTGGAAGCCGATCGCCGAGCGCGTGTACGCCTTCCTCGCGGAGACGAGCGTGGCCCAGATGGCGGGACGCGAGGTCCCGCTCCCGCGCGGAGGGGAGCGCGTCAGGAAGGCTTCGAGCGCTCCAGCCACGTGAGCACGTTGCGCGGCGTGCCCACCCATTCGGCAACCGGCCGATTCCCCACGTAGCCCAGGTCCGCGATCCCCATTCGGCTCGACCAGAACCCGCTTGACGTCAGGTTCCGCAGCCGATTGAAGAACTCCACGCCCGGCCGGTCCTGCGCCCGCGCACGCTTCGGATACGCGATCGCATCGAGCAACTCGCGATGCTGTGCCTCGGTGCACGAGAGAAATCCTTTCTGGAAGCGCCGCCGGCATTCCGCGTTGGTCCAGGCCAGCCCGTCCTTCATCCACGTGCGGTTGCCGGGATACTCGGTGAGCACGAAGTCCATAAACTGCGGCACGCCGGCCTGCGTAGCCGAGCCCGAGCGCGCATCGCGCGGGATGATGTAGTCCACGAGACGGCGCAGCAGGCGCCACTCGTCCGGCGTGAAGTTCTTGGGCTGGTAGGCGGGCGGCTGCTGGCCGGCCTGTTGGGCGCGCTCCTCGGCCTCGACTATCTCGTGCGCGTGCGCCGCGGCCTCGGCGATCGCTTCCTGTGGAATGGCCAGCGCGGCGGCCGAAGCGGCCAGCGCAGCCAACATCTCGCGGCGATCCATCTCGCTCATCTTAGAGTCTCCCCGCACGGCGCTGTTCGGTGATGTAGGCGCTGGTGCGCATCGAGAGCGCCATAATGGTCCACGTCGGATTCTTGTCGGCCTGCGACACAAAGGGCCCGCCGTCGGCGACGAACAGGTTGTCGCAGTCCCAGGCCTGGCAGTTGGCGTTGAGGGCGGAGTCGCGGTCCGAGCTGCCCATCCGCACGCCGCCGAGCTCGTGGATGATCGCGCCGCCGTTGGCGATGCCGTAGCCTTGCTCGCGCGTGGGCATCGCGCTCCACACCTCGCCGCCCATCTCGGCGATCAGGGCGCGGAACGTCTCCTGCATATGCTTGACCTGCAGCAGCTCGGCGTCGCGCCACTCCCAGTGGAAGCGCAGCACGGGGATGCCCCACTTGTCGGTGACGGTGGGGTCGAGCTCGCAGAAGGACTTGTCGTTGGGGATCATCTCGCCGCGGCCGGAGAAGCCGACGGTCGCGCCCCAGTACTTGCGGTACTGCTGCTTGAGGTCGGCGCCGTAGCCGCCGCCTTCGGGATACCGCTCGATGCCGCCCATAAAGCCGTAGGTCGGCATTCCGAGCCCGCCCCAGACCTCGATGTGATAGCCGCGCGGGAAGTCGAGCCGCTTATTGTCGAGCCACCACGGCATCATAATGTGGTTGCCGCCGACGCCGTCGGCGTTGTGGCGCGGCACATCCACGAGTGACGGGATGAAGCCGGCCACGTCCGTGCCCGTGGTGTCGGTGATGTAGCGGCCGAGCACGCCGCTCGCGTTGGCGAGGCCCTGCGGGTGCCGCGAGCTCTTGGAGTTGAGCAGGATGCGCGCACTCTCCAGCGCGCTGGCCGCGAGCACCACGATCTTGGCGCGGACGTGGCGGTCCTCGCCCGTGGTCTTGTCGATGTAGCTCACGCCCGTGGCGCGGCCGTCCGTGCCCGTGGTGACCTCGCGGGCCATCGCGTTCGTGACGAGCCGTAGCCGCCCGGTGCGCAGCGCGGGGAAGATCAACACGTTCGGCGACGAGAAGTTCGAGTTCGTCATACAGCCGCGGTTGCACTGCCCGCAGTAGTGGCAGGGCGCGCGATTGCCCAGCGGCTTGGTGATCACGGAGAGCCGCGCCGGGATGCAGGTGATGCCCATCCGGTCGCAGGCCTCCTTCACACGGCGCTCGTAGTAGCGCGGCGCGGGGGCCGGATGAAAGATGCCGTCGGGCTCGTTGGGCAAGCCTTCGACGCTGCCGAAGATGCCGATGAGCTTGTCCACCTCGTCGTACCACGGCTTCACGTCATCGTACGTGATCGGCCAGTCGTCGCCCATTCCGTCAATCGACTTACGGCGGAAGTCGTCGGGGCCGAAGCGCAGGGAGATGCGGCCCCAGTGGTTGGTGCGCCCGCCGAGCATTCGCGCGCGCCACCAATCGAACTTGGTGCCCTCGGCCTTGGTGTAGGGCTCGCCGG
>CAYPYY010000064.1:0-15906 GCA_964414995.1 uncultured Gemmatimonas sp. | reverse complement strand
CGCAGACGGTAGTACGCCACCCAGTACCCGCGCAGCGACTGGAGATACTGCACCAGCGCCGCGTCCTTCTCTGTCTGCGCCATATACAGGTTGTCGATATTGATCCGGCCCACGACGTAGCGGTTCTTGGCGACTTCGAATCGCTTGGTGCCGACCGTGTCGGCCTTGGCGGCGATTGCCAGCCCTCGGCGCGCCTGCGCCAGGCCGAGCGCGGCGAAGTGCGCCTCCTGCGACGTCTGCTCGCGCGTCTGCTTGCCCAGGTACTCCACGCGATCGCCGTCAAGCCGCGCCGCGCGAATCTGGTTGCTGCGCACACCCCACTGGACCAGCGGCATCGAGACGCCCAGCTGGAACCGCTGCGCCTCCCGCAGGTCGCGATAGACGGCGTCGAGCGCCGAGGCGGTCTGGTTGACGCCCATCGAGGCCGTGATCGTGCCGCCAAAGCCGGAGCCGAAGCGAGCCTCGGTGATGCGGCGGTCCGCCTGGACCTCCTGCAACTCGAGTTCACGCATCTGCGCGCGATGCCGGAGCGCCATCTGCACGGCGACCGCCGTATCGGCGGCGAGTTCCGGGATCTCGGTCGGCACGACAATCTCCAGCGGCGCTCCCACGGGCAGGTCAAGCGCGATGCGTAGCGCGGCGAGCGTGCGGTCGTGCTCCAGCCGTGCGCCGTCGAGCGCCACCTGCGCGCGCAGCAGCGCCAGCTCACTCTGCAGGAGGTCGTTCTCGCCGATGCGGCCGACTTCGAAGCGCCCCCTATTCAGCCTGTAGAGGGTGTCGTTCACCGAGGCGTTGAACGCCGCGTTCTCCATCCCCAGCTTCGCTGTGTAGTAGTCGAAGAACGCGTTGGCGGTGGCAATCGCCACGTCCTCGAGCGCCTCGCGATACTGCCGCTCAGCCACCTCGATCCGCAGCGCCTGCTCGCGGTTATTCCAGCGCTGCTGATTCGGGCGGAAGATGTCCTGCCGGATGCCGACGAGCATCGGCGTGGACGACCACGTGCGGGTGCTCGTGGTGCCCACCACATCGAGTCGAGACAGGCCCGAGTTGATGAACAGATCGCCACCGGTGAACGGGAGGCGCTGCGTGATGGACATTCCGACCGTGCCCTCGTTCTGCTCCTGCGAGCGGAACAGGGTGGACCCGTCGGGCTGCAACACGGGAATGATGGACCGATTGAAGGTCGGCAGGTTGCCGGTGATGGCGATCTGCGGCAGCAACGCGCCGTCGAACGCGTTGTCGCGGGCACGCGCGGCGTCGCGCGCGGCGCGCGCGGCGAGTGCGTTGGGTCCGCGCGTCTGCGCACGCGTGATCGCTTCCTGCAGCGTGAGCCGCAGCGGAGCTTGGGCGCGGGCGAGGGGCGCGAGGCCGGCGACCAGCAGCGCCGCGGCGAGAAGGCGGATGCGAGGACTCATTCGTAGCGAAGGCAGACGACGGGATCCTGGCGCGCGGCGCGCCAGGCCGGCACGATGCCGAACACCAGTCCCACGGACAGCGAAACGCCGAAGGCCACGACCACGGAGGTCGCGGAGACCATCGTGCGGATGCCGGCGAACTTCTCGATGCCGAGCGACAGGCCCGCCCCGACGAGAATGCCGGCGACGCCGCCGGCCACGGAGATCAACACGGCCTCGGCGAGAAACTGCCAGAGGATGTCCTGCTGCGTCGCGCCCATCGCACGCCGCACCCCGATCTCGCGGATGCGCTCGAGAATGGACGCCAGCATAATGTTCATAATCCCGATGCCGCCGACGATCAGCGAGATGCTCGCGATGGCGCCGAGCACGACGTTGAAGATCGTCTTGGCCCGCTGCTCCTGCTTCAGCAGCAGTTCCGGCACCGTGACTTCAAAGTCCACCACGTTGTTGTGCCGCCGCGTGAGCATCCGGCGCACCACGTCGGCGACCTGTGGCACGTGCCGCGAGTCAGCCACCCGCACCACGATGCGATCGAGCTGGTGATAGTTCTCGCGCTCCTTGCGCTGCTCCTCGGTGGGCTCGACCTGATTGGGGCCGTCGTTCTCGCGACTCGCGATCTCGATCTGTGACTGCGTCACCTGCGCGCGGTTCCGGAAGCGCAGCAGCATCGTGTTGACGGGGACGAACACGTCCATCCCGACGTCGCGGAGGCCAAGTCGCTCCGTGTTCTCTCCCGCCACCTGCCGGTCCTGCAGCACGCCGACGACCGTGAGCCAGATGTCGCCCAGCTTGATGGACTTGCCGACCGGATCCTCGGTCGTGAAGAACCGCGTGCGGACGCCGTGTCCGATGATCGCCACGGGGCGCCCCTGCTGCATCTGCTCCTCGCTGAACTGCGCGCCGGCGGCCAGCCCCATATTGAGCAGTCGGAAGTACGAACTGTCCACGCCGACCACGCGTCCGGAGCGGCGGCGCCCCTCGCGCACGATGGTCGTGTTGAGCACCACCTCGCCGCTCACGTCGAGCACGCCGGGCACGTGCACGCGGATTGCCTCGGCGTCCAACTGATTCAGGCCGGGCGAGAAGCGCTTCGGCTGCTTCGCGTCCTCCTCCTCCGCGGCATCGCCTTCCTTCTGCTCGATGTAGGGCGCGATGAGCACGTTGTTGGCGCCGAGGAGACGCATCTGTTCAAGGATCTCGGCTTCCGCGCCCCGGCCGATGGCGAGCATCGCAATCACGGAGGCGACGCCGAACAGGATGCCGAGCGAGGTCAGCCCGGCGCGCAACCGATTGTGCGCCACCGCCTCCAAGGCGGTGCGCAGGGCGAAGCTGGCGTGCGCGAACAGTTGACGGGCGAGGGACGGTCCCGCCGACTCAGTTGCCACGCGGAACCGTCCGGGCGGGCGCCGCCGTGTCGCGCGACGGCGTCGCGGTGCTATCCGTCGGGCGACCGGCCGTCGAGCCCGGCAGCCGCACGATCTCCATCGCCTGCGCGCCGGTGGGCGGGACGAGCAGCACTTCGTCCCCGGCCTCGAGCCCGCGCACGATGACGACCTCGTTGTCGTTCATCGCGCCGGTCTGGACCTCCTGCTTCACCACCCGCACGCCGCTGCGCTTGTATACGACCGGGATGTCATTCGCGGAGGTCACGGCCTCGAGTGGAACGAAGAGCGCATTCGGGATCCGCTGCGTGCGCACCGCGTTGCTGGTGGTCATTCCCGGACGCAGCGAGGTGTCGGACTGGGCCACAGTCACCACCACCTCGAACACTTTCGCATCGGAGTTGGGCCGCTGCTCGCCGACGTTCGCGACCTGTCGCACGGTGCCGGTGAGGCGCTTGTTCGGATCGGAGTCCAGCGAGAGCGTCACTTCCTGTCCCACCGCGATACGCCGCACGTCGATCTCGTTGGCGTACGTGATGGACTCCATCTGCGTCAGGTCCGGCAACGTCGCGACGGTGGGCTCCCACGGATTCACCTGGCCGCCGGCGGTCTTCTTCTTGCCGTTCCATTCGCGCACGTAGATGACCATTCCGCTCGCCGGCGCCTTGATCGTGAAGCCGGCCATCACGTTCTGCACGATGTTGAGCAGGTTACGCTGGCGCTGCACGTCGGCGCCGATCTCGGTCATCTTGGCCTTGGCCTGTTCGACGCGCGTCGTGTAGTCGGAGCGCGCCTGCACCAGCGCACGTTCCGCCTTCTCCAGATCCAGCTCGGCCTGCCGGCGCACGGTCGGCGCCTCATAGATCGCCTGCTCCTTGGCCAGCCGCTTCTCCTCCAGCGCGAGTTCCATTCCGCGAATGTCCTCGCGCGCCTTCGAGAGCGTCAGCGCCGAATCGAGCGAGGCCTGCTCCAACTGCGCCTCGGCCTTCTGCAGCGCGAGCCCGACGTCCGACATTCGTTGCGCGAGCGTCGAGCGGTCCAGCTCGGCCACCACGTCCCCCTCGCGCACCAGCGTGCCTTCCGGGACCAGCGTCTGGATCTTGACGTTGAAGGCATTCGCCTGCTGCATTCCCGGCGGCGCCTGGATCTGAACGAACGAGCGGGCGCGCAGCTCGCCGGCCGTGGTCACGGTGACGACGAAGTCACCCTGTTTCACACGCGCGGAGAGGGCCGAGCCCTCGTCCGTCGCGGGGCGCGCGAGCAGCCACGCGGTTGGCGCGCCAACAATCAGCAGCGCGAGAATCGCAAGCGTGCGACGGGAACGGGGGAGACGCATTCGCGGCTGGCCTCGGTCTCGGGTGGGAGGGCTCGGGGGAGGCGTACTGAACCTTCTTATGACACCGCACATCCCGAAAAGGGTTGCGCCGCCGATACCCTAGCCTGCGGTACACGGCGGCGCATCGCCTTTAACGAACTCCTAATCCAGTCTTAAGGCCACGGGAGCGGGATGACCTGGTAACGGCTGCGCTCGTTGGGCTCATCCTCGCCCGCAAAGAACAGGTCGATCTCACGGATGGCCGCTGCGCGCAACGCGCGCTCGGCCGGGTTGGTCGGCTCGGCCTGCGCGCGCAACCGCGCGCGCAGCCCCTCGAGATGCATCGCCGCGACCTGCCGCACGTCCGCCGTCGCGCGCTCGTCGCCGGCGCGATCAAGCAACGTGTTCAGCACCACGCGGCGCACCGCGCGGCGCAGTGCGGCCTGGTTGGGATTCGCCGGCATCGCCGCACCCCACGACCGTTCGACGACGGCCTCGACGACCTCGTGGAGCGTCGGCATCTGCGGGTCACGGGCGTGGAAGAGCACCACGCGCTGCAGTCGCTCGCGTTGGAGCAGGCCTTCAATCACTTCCGTGGTGAGCCCGCCAGCCAGCGCAATCTGATCCACGGCGGACCCGGCACGCGGCAGCCAGTCGTAGCCACGCTCGGCCCCCGGCGGCGCGGGCGGAATCAGCGCCAGCACGCGTTCCGGAACCGCGAGCTGCGTCGGCTCCAGCGCGTCGAGCGCCATCGTCAGCGCGCGACGCTGGTCAGCGGCAGGCACGACGCTGGTCGGAATCTGGCCGTCGTCGCGCATCGCGTAGCGATAGTCCATCCCACCCACGTTCTTGATGAGGCCTTCGAGAGCGTAGCGGTGGTGCAGGTACACGTGCAGGAAGCGCATTGAGAGCAGGTACATCGGTTCGCCGGGCCGAATGGCGCGCTCGTCGAACGCCTCGATGCCGCGGCGGCGCACGGCCACCGTGCGGTCCACGGACGCAAACATCGTCGCGCCCTCGACCCAGCGCGTCGCCGCAGGAATGGAACCCGTCGCGTCGGCGTCCTGATCACCCACGAACCGTACGCCCCGCCGGATGCCCTCATTGATGATCCGCGCGAGCCCCTCCCGCTCCGCCTGGGCCGTCGGATACCACGTGTAGCCGTAGCGAATGGCGAGGGAGTCCCAAGCGCCGGCGAACGGCGCATACGAGTTCTGGAAGTCGATCGCACCGCCCGCGGTTACGCTGATCATCGGGAACGGATAGTCCATCACCGACGACCGATCCTGCGACGCCGCAATGAAGTTGTGCGCCAGGCCCAGCGTATGACCGATCTCGTGCGCGGTGTGTTGACGCCGCCGCGCCATCGCGAATGACTCGGCGTCGACGTTCGGCGCACCGGCCGCGGGCAGCAGGCCCGCCCAGATGTTGTAGTCCACGAGCGAGCGATACGAATCCATCCGCACCACCGTGCGCACGATTTCGCCGGTGCGGGGATCGCTGAACGACGGCCCCACCGACGGGCCGAACGTGTTGCGGTGCACCCAGTAGATGAGGTTGTAGCGCGCGTCCATCGGATCGACGCCGGCGGGGAGATCACGTACGGCGAATGCGTTCTTGAAGCCGGCGGCCTCGAACACCTTGCCCCACCAGTTGCCGCCCTCGCGGAACGCCTCCTTGTAAGGCGCGGGAATCGCGGGATCGAGATAGTAGATGATCGGGGTGACCGGCTCCACGAGCTCGCCGCGCGCATAGGCGGCTGGGTCCTTCGGAATCAGCCGCCAGCGGTTGATGTAGCCGTTGCGATACGTCCCATCGAGCCCCTGACCGTAATCGTAGAACGACACGCCGAAGTAGCCGCTGCGCGGATCGTAGGCGCGCGGACGATGCGCGTCGATGATCGGGAGCGCGACCAGCGAGTGGTGCAGTTCAAACACCGGCGACGACGCGTCCGGCACGTGGCGACGCAGCGCCGGTCCCGGATTGTCGACGCCGAACGTGAGCACCGCGTGGATCTCGGCGTTCATCGGAAATGCCTTGGTGCGCGAGGCATCGAACCAACTCCGCGAGGCATCCACCCGCGGATTGCCCTGCTGCGCACGGCGTAGCGACTCCCCGATGCCGTAGGCGTCCGAGAGGAAGAAGGACGTCGCGTCCACCACGAGGCGGCCGTCCGCTTCGCTCTCGATCGGGAACGATGCCGTCACGCTGCGCGGGAACGCCTCGGCGGCGGCGCGCTGGCCCGCGGCATCTGCGCCAATGGCACGCGAGACGAGGTTGTCCTGTACCATCAGGACGCGACGTCCGCGCCGCTCGAAGCGCACGACGGCCTCGCCGCCCACCTGCCCGCGATCGAGTCCGAGCGCCGCCACGCCAGCGCCCGTCGCCAGCGTGATCTGATGAAGGAGGTCCTTGTCGAGCAGCGCGCTCGGAATCTCGAGCAGCAGCTTGTTGCGATCTGCATCCACGCGGACACCGACGAGCGGTGCCTGGGCGAGCGCGCTTGGCGCGAGGAGCAAGACGGCGAGGAACGCTAAGGAGAGTGTGCGACGCATTGGCCTTGGGGCGGTTCGGGTGACGAAGGTCTAGTGGCCGCCGGTGGAACCGACCATCGAGAGGTCGATGCCGGTGACGGTCACGAGGATACTACGGCGCGGCGCCTCCGTGAGGAATGCCGCGATGACTTCCTTGATGTCGTGGTCGATGTACTCGCCCGTGCCGTCAATGATGACGTGCTCGCCGTCGGGGATCGCCTCCAGCGTCGCGAGCAGCGCGGGTTTCGAGAGAAACGTGCCGTCGCGCCGGAAGCGCAACACGCGCGCGCCGCTGGGCGCACGCTCCTCCGCGACCGCGCCTTGCGCGTTCTGGAACAGCACAAAGGCAATGCCCACCACGATGCCGACGACCACGCCCTTGAGCAGGTCGAGTGCCAGCACGGCGACGATCGTCAGTGCGAACGGTGCCAGCTGCGTCCAGCCCAGCCGGGCTTGGGCGCTGAACAACGCCGGCGCGCAGAGCTTGAAGCCCACTTGGATCAGCACCGCGGCGAGTGCCGCAAGCGGAATGGCGTTGAGCAGCGGACCAGCGAACACGACCGCGAGGACGATCAGCACGCCGTGCACGAGCGCACTGAGCCGCTCGCGTCCGCCGGCGGCTACGTTCGCGCCGGAGCGCACGATCACCGACGTCACCGGGAGGCCACCTAGCACGCCCGACACGAGATTGCCCACGCCCTGCGCGACCAGCTCACGATTTGGCGGGCTCGCGCGGTGCAGCGGATCGATCCGATCCACGGCCTGAAGGTTGAGCAGCGTCTCGATGCTGGCGACGATCGCCACCGTCATCGCGGCCAGCCACACGGCGGGACTCGAGAGGCCGCTCCAATCGGGACGCGGGATCTGGGCGGCAATCTCCGAGAGGTGTCCGAGCGGCACGGCCACGTAATGCGCCGGACCGAGCCCGAGCGCGTCGTTGCCTGCGAACAGCGAGGCCATCAGCGAGCCGAGCACGACAGCCACGAGCGCCGGCGAGAGCACCCGAACCTTGGCGAGCGGCGTGAGCTGCCAGCCGTAGAGCACGGCCAACGAGACGACCGCGATCAGGATTGCACCGCCGTGTAATCCAGTCGCGAGCTCGCCGAGGCCTCCGCTCACGCCGAGCGCGACCGGGAGCTGCGTCCAGACAATGGTGATGCCGATCGCCGCCAGCATCCCCTTGATCACGGCCGACGGCACCAACGAGGCGAGTCGTCCGCCGCGAAGGAGGCCGAGGAGCGCCTGCAGCACGCCTCCGATCGCGATAGCCGTCAGAAACAGCTCCAGTGAGCCCAAGGCCTGCACCTGCGCGAGCACAACGGCGGTGAGCCCGGCCGCGGGGCCCGACACGGACAGCGGCGACCGACTCAGGAGCGGCACGACGACGCCGCCCACGGCACCCGCAATCAGCCCCGACACCGGCGGCACTCCGCAGGCGATGGCGATGCCGAGGCAGAGCGGCAGTGCGACAAGAAATACGACGACGCCCGCGAGCACGTCCTGACGCGGGTAGTCGAACATCGAACGATGCGGCATTCGCCTCGGGTGGGGGGAGCGCGGGACTCGCGCGTGGCGCTAACCACCAAACGCGCTTCACGCGCGAAGCGTTTGCCGTTGAACGCTAACGCACGAGCCCCCCGGCAGCGACGCTGCCGGGGGGCTCCACGACTCTCGGAAGGTCAGTAGTTCGAGTACAGCAGCAGGTTCGGGGAGCCCGAGCCCGGATTGGTCACTTTGCCGCTGGTTGCATTGCCGACGATCGCGTTGGTCACGGAGCTCGGTGACGCGCTCGGCGACCCTTGTAGCACGAGCGCCGCGACACCCGCCACGTGCGGCGATGCCATCGACGTGCCACTGATCGTGTTCGTCTGCGTGTCGTTCTTGTACCAGGCCGACGTAATGGAGCTGCCCGGTGCGAAGATGTCCACGCAGGTGCCGAAGTTCGAGTACGACGCGCGCGCATCGGTGCTGGTGGTCGCGCCCACCGTAATGGCCGACGCGGCGCGGGCTGGTGAGTAGTTGCAGGCGTTGGCGCCGCTGTTGCCGGCGGCCACGACGAACGTGATTCCGCGGCTCACCGCGTTGGCCACGGCGTTGTCGAGCGACGTGTTCGCGCCGCCGCCGAGCGACATATTCGCCACGGCCGGCCGATGCGTCTGCGCCGCGACCCAGTCCACGCCGGCGATCACACCGCTGTTCGTGCCAGAACCCCGGCAGTTCAGCACACGCACGGGAACCAGGGTCACGCCCTTGGCGATGCCGTAGGTGGTGCCACCGACGGTGCCAGCCACGTGCGTTCCGTGTCCGTTGCAGTCCGACGTCCCGTGGCGGTCGCTGATGGCGGTGTAGCCGGCGGCCATTCGGCCGGTAAACTCCGTGTGCGTACCGCGGATTCCGGTGTCGACGATGTACGCGCGCACGCCCGCGCCGGTATTCGAGTACGTGTAGGTGCCGCTCAACGGCAGGTCACGCTGATCGGTGCGGTCGATGCCCCACGTGGCGCCGGACTGCGTGGCATCGATCGTGACGATGCCATCGAGCTCGACCATTGCGACGTTCGGGTTGCGTGCCAGCGCCTCGGCGGCGCGACCCGGCAGTTGGACCGAGAAGCCCTTGAGCGCACTCGTATAGATGTAGCCGATCTCTCCGCCGTTCGACGCGGCCATCGCGCGCGCGAGACCGGGGACATCCGTGACGCCATCACGGAAGGTCACGATGTAGCCGACGCGCTCCACACCGGCTTCGGCCGCGGCAGGGTCGCGCAGCGCCCCGGTGGGCGTCGTGGCGTCGGAGCACGCCGTGAGGACAAGCGCCGCGGCGAGCACGGCAACAGACGAGCGACTGAGCATCCGAACGTACCTCCAGTAAGACGGTGGGGACTGGGGTCGCGTCGGCTCCCCACGCGGGTGAGCGACGCGCTACGCTACGGATGCGTTCTCGGGCCGTCAAGAGCGAGAATTGCGCCACGTCGGCTCTCGGTGACGTAGCGCACACGTGACCCGCTTAGGACTTTCGGTCCGACTCCGCGTGGCTCGGCAGCCCCTCTCGCCGCGGGGCCATTAGTTGACTCACAAACCGTTGACCCTCGCCGATGCGCTCGACTTCGATGGCCACGGCCTCCACGGAGCGGTCGAGCCCATCGAGACGCGCCGTGAGTTCCGGCGGCATCCGGTACTCGGTGCGGGTGCGACGCACCCATCGCCAGGCGTACGCCACCATCAGCGGGAAGAGCACGCAGACCGACGCGATGCCGGTCACCACGGCCGCAATCTCAATGATCTCCTCGCGCTGTTCCTGGATGGTCTCGGTGTGCGCCCCGGGCACCGCCGCGGCCTGCGCCTCTTGGGCCTGTGCCCGCGCGAACTGGGCCTCGAGGTCCACGATGCGTTGATCCACGACGCGAAGTCGCGCCTCCAGCCCAGCCTTGTCGGCGTCGGTAAGGGCCCCGCTCCGGAGCTCGCGCGCGATCTCGTCGCGTTGCTGCTCCGCGTTGTACAGCTGCTCACGCACGATCTGCCGCTGCACGCGCATCGCCTCGTAGACCTCGCGCGCGTTCGCGCCCGTCGGTAGCGGCACTGGCGTTGGGGCAACCGCTTGCGGCGCTGCGGACGGGGTGCCGGCGACCGCGGGAGCGGTCGGGGTCGCGGGGGCAGCAGGGGCGTCTTGGGGC
Source organism: uncultured Gemmatimonas sp. (assembly GCA_964414995.1). Lineage (GTDB taxonomy): Bacteria > Gemmatimonadota > Gemmatimonadetes > Gemmatimonadales > Gemmatimonadaceae > Pseudogemmatithrix. Next base: position 5,587 of record CAYPYY010000064.1, on the reverse strand, counting down.
ATCGGCGGCGGTGGTGTGGGGGGCCTCCCCCCTACGGACACAGGGGTGCCGGCGTTTCGCCAAGAACCTACGAAATCGTCAGGGTTCCCGCCCCCGCGTTGTACACCACCGAATACGGCGTGAGGTCGCGAGTGCGCTGCCCCCCCACCCAGTTGCCGTTCGACTCAAACTGGGCGCCGTGATTCGGGCACACGAAGCCCGGCGCCATTATCAGAATCGGTTTGTAGCCCGCGTGCGGACAGATCATCGAAAGCGCCACGAACGCGTTCGGCCCCGTGCGCGTGACCGCGACTGGCCTATTGGTGTTCGCATCCACCCTGGCCGTACCGCCCACCGTCCCCAGCTCGGGGTAGTCGGCGAGGTTCACGACGATGGCATTCGGGAGCCCCGTGTCACCACCACCGAGCGGCCCGCCGATTTCGCCGTCGCCACAGGCGCTCACGGCCAGCCCGAGCGCCGCGAGGGCCGATTGTGCGACGAACGTCCGTCGGTCCACCGCCGCCGCCCCGCAGCCAGCGCAGGCCGCGGACGTGGGGCGCGCATCGTTCGACTCGCGCGACATCAGTTCCCCCTGAAGGCGTCGAGCATCATCAGGTACCCAACGGTCGCGATGCCGATCGACGTGTACGCCGTGGTGCGATGCAGGCGGCGCGCATCGGGATCACCTTCGGCACGGTCGGCGAGCAGCCCGGTGGCCGTAAACCCGGCGGACGCGGTCAGCATCAGCGTCGCGTGGAGCAGTCGCCGCTTCCGATCGCGCGGATCCTTGAGGCCCTCAAGGAGATTCGGAACGCCCGTGACCACATTGGTCGCGAACACGGCGGCGACGCCGGTCGCGCCCACGCGGTGCCCAACCTTGGCCCAGCCCGGCGCATCGCTGCTCTCCTCGAACAGCCGCTGACCAGCGACGAGCTGCAGCGCGAAGAGCGGCAGCATCAGGCGGCTCGCGGCGCGGTGCACGTCGAGGCGGCGATAGTATGCCTCGCTGTACTCGACCTCCAGCGGCACCGACGCACGCGCCACCTCCGCGGGGTGCGGGATGCGCCGGGCCTCGGCGGTCGGTTCCGGCGCGCGCCCAGGGGAAACCATTGCCACCTGCGTGACGAGTGCTGCGAGAGCGAGGAGGTCGGTCATAGAAGCCGGTCTAACGTGAAGGAGCGCGCGGGCGGGCGCAACGGGCGAACGCGGCGAAGGGCTTGAGCGTTGGTTAACGTACGACGTCTCTCCCATACCCTCGCACGCCAATGAAACGCGTGACCCAACTGCTTCTCACGGCCTGCACCCTCGCGTTCACCGCCCCCTGGGTGGAGGCGCAACAGGCCGCCCCGACGCCGGAGATCTTCTTCCGTGCGCCGGCCGACGGTGCGACCGTCTCCACCACGTTTGACGTCGTCTTCGGGCTGCGGAACTACGGCGTGGCGCCCGCGAGCGTGAACTTCCCGCGCACCGGGCACTTCCACATCCTAATCAACGTCGAGCCGCCGGCCGCGGGTACCGTGATTCCGGCGGATTCCCTGCACCGCCACTTCGGCCTTGGCCAGATCGAGACGAGCCTGTCGCTGGCGCCCGGGACCTACACGCTGCGCCTCGTGCTCGCGGATCACGAGCATCGCGTGATCGGTCCGGAGCTGAACTCGCGGCCGATACGCATTACGGTGCGCGCGCCACGCTGATCGCCCTCCGCCCACACTTCGCCGCGAGCCGCCCCGTGCTCTATCTCAAGCTCTACGCTCTCTGCACGGCCACGTTCTTCACGCTGGACCTCGTGTGGCTGGGGTTCGTGGCGCGTGGCTTCTACCGAGCGCAGATGGGCCATTTGCTCGCCGAGGAAACGCGCTGGGGAGCGGCGATCGCCTTCTATCTCATCTACGTCGCCGCGATCGTCGTGCTCTGCGTGCTGCCCGCGGTTGAGAAGCAGTCGCTCACGCGCGCGGTGGCCCTGGGCGCCGTGTTCGGCCTCGCCGCCTACGCGGCGTTCGACCTCACGTCGCTCGCGCTGCTCCGAGGATTCCCGGCTGCCGTGGTCCCCGTGGACCTCGCGTGGGGCGTAGTCCTGACCGCGAGCGTGAGCGCCGCCGGCGCCTGGCTCGGACTGCGGCTCTCGACCTAGCCGACCGACGCGCTGGACACGGCACGCGCAATGGCCTGGTGAAACGTCTGCGCGTTGAACGGCTTTTCAAGAATCACCGGCCGCGGCACCATCGATTCCGGAATGCGCTCGTCAATGTCGACATAGCCGGACATCAACACGAGCGGAATGTCGCGGTAGCGCTCGCGCAGCGCGGCCCCGAATTCCGCGCCGTTGATGCCCGGCAGCATCAGGTCCGTCACGACCACGTCGGGCGGCGACTCCGCAGCGATGGCGAGCGCATCCAGCGCCGCCTCGGCTGAGGCGAACGCGCTCACGCGGTGTCCACCGCGTTCCAGCAGCCGCACGAACGCGCCGCGCGTCGCATCGTCGTCCTCCACCAGCAGCACGTGCCTCGGTTCAGCGCGGGCAACCGTGACGGGCAGTTCCGGCCGCGCCGCCGACTTGGGTTCCACCGGAACTGCGGGCAGGTAGATCCGCATCTCGGTCCCCCGACCGACGGCACTCTCGACCGCGATTCGGCCGCCTGCCGCGGTCACGATGCCGTGCACCGTCGCCAGGCCGAGTCCCGTGCCCTTGCCCGGCGCCTTGGTCGTGAAGAAGGGGTCGAACAGGCGTGCCTTGGTGTCGTCGTCCATTCCGGCGCCGGTGTCGCGCACGGCCACACACACGAACCGTCCATCGCTCTCGGTGCTGATGGTGAGGCGTCCACCATCGGGCATCGCGTCGACGGCGTTGACGACGAGGTTCATCAGGACCTGCTCCACCTGCACGATGTCGGCGCGCACCAGGGGCAGCGAGTCGGCAAGCGAGAGGGCGCGCGCGATGTTGCTGGGGATCAGCCGTGCGAGCATTCGGTCGGTGCGCGCGACGACTTCGTTGAGATCGAGGAGCGCGACGTCATTCAGTCGGCGGCGGCTGAAGGCCAATAGTTGGCGCGTGAGGCCCGCGGCCGTTTGACTCGCCTGCAGCACTTCGTTCAGGTCGCTGGCCTCAGGAGACTTTGGATCCAGGCGAGCGCGGACGAGCTCGCTGTAGTTGGAAATCACCGTCAGCAGGTTGTTGAAGTCGTGCGCGATTCCGCCCGCGAGCCGTCCGACCGCCTCGAGCTTCTGCGTCTGCAGCATCTCCGCGTCGAGCCGCTGTCGCTCGGCGACGCGCTGCTCGAGGTCCGCGTACGCCTGCTCAAGCGCGCGCAGTTCGTCGCCACGCTCGGGGTCGTGCGCAGCGTTCGCGTGCGGGGCGAGCGTGCGCTCGAGTTCGGCCGCAACGGCCTGAATGCGAAGGCCCACGTAGCGCCCCAGCGCCCACGACGCGATGGCACCGATGAGCCCCACGGCCACAATCGCCGCCCACAGGCGCCACACGAACGCCCGCAGCGGCGACAGGATGCGTGCTTCCGACTCCTCGACGCGGACGAGCCACGGGGTGCCCGCCACCGAGACCTGCGCAGCCATCACCGGACCGCCATCGCGACCCGGCACCACCGCGGGCGCGCCCATCGGCGGCGCGGCCTGCGGCGCCGGCACCACACGCTCGAGGTCGGTCCACGCTCCATCCTCGAGGGAACCGACCAAGAGGCGATCCGCGCGCAAGAGCCGTTGCACGTCGCGGACGCCCGTGGCACGCACGCGGCGGAGCTCGACATACCATCCGCGGTGCTGTCCATCGGCAGCCAGCAGAGGGGCGGCAACGACAAATCCCGGGACCGAGTCGGCGATGGCCACGATTGGGCCAATCGTGACCGAGTCCCCCGACAGTCGCCGCTCCGCGGCCGCGCGCACGGCCCAGGTCACGCGTTCGGCGGCCGGCCATCGCGCTTCCGATGCGCGCACGGTGCCGCTGGCGTCGACGAGGCGCATCATCACGATGTCCGTGTCGCCTACCTGCCGCGCCCATTCGCGCAGGCGGTCGCTGCTGCGCAGCGTATCGGCGAGCGCCTGCGGCAGCTTCGCACTGGCGACAGTCTCCGCGTACCGCGAGCGCGTCGCCGGAATCGAGCTCGCGAGCATCGACGCCACCTGCCGTGCCCCCTCGTCCGCCTCGCTGGCAGCGTCCTCAAGGAGCAGGGCCCCGATCTCGCGCTCGATGAGCTGACCCGACACGAGCGCGACCGCGAACACGATCGCGCCGACCAGCAGCGGGAACCGCACGGCGAGCGACTTGAGGGTTCGAGTCATTCGAAGACCCAGACGCAGGGGGAGTGCCCGGAACCACCGACCGCGGTCGGCGAGTGCCAAGCGTATATGCGTCCGGAAATGCCTGACGCGCAACCGCCTCCGACGGCTGGGCCGACCCTCGGCCCCGAACCTCGACCGAAGCCCGGCCGCCGAGCGACTAGGGCGCTGCCGCGCCGCGTCGCACGAGGGTCAGGATGCTGTACAGCGCGACTGCGTCATTGTGCTGATTCGTCACTTCGACGTCCCATTCGACCACCCCCTGCGGAATCCCGCCCTCGGGGGTCTCTTTGGCGGTCTTCTGTTTGACCGTCAGCCGGACACGAATGGTGTCGCCCGGATACACCGGCTTGGTGAACCGCAGGTTCTCGAGCCCGTAGTTCGCGAGCACAGGACCGAGAGACGGCTCGACAAACAGGCCCGCCGCCGCTGACACCACGAAGTAGCCGTGCGCCACGCGCCCCTCGAAGATCCCGTTGGAACGCGCCTCCTCGTCGTTCATATGCGCGTAGAACCGGTCGCCCGAGAGCTCGGCGAACTTCACGATGTCGTCGAGCGTGATGGTCCGCGTGCCCGTCACGAGCGTGTCGCCGACGTGCAGTTCGTCGAAGGTCTTGCGGAACGGATGCACAGCGTCGGTCGTCTCGCTGGCGCCCTTCGTCCATTCGCGCGTGATGGCGGTGATCACGCTTGGACTGCCCTGCACTGCCGTGCGCTGCATATAGTGGAGCACGCCGCGCGCGCCACCCATCTCCTCGCCGCCACCCGCGCGGCCCGGACCGCCGTGCACGAGATTTGGCAGTGGCGAGCCGTGCCCGGTGCTCTCCTTGGCACTCGTGCGATCGAGCACCAGCAGGCGACCGTGATACGGCGCCACTCCGAGCACCACGCGCTGCGCGACGCTGGCGTCCGCGGTCACGAGCGAGCCACAGAGCGAACCGCGCCCGCGCCGCGCGAGTTCAACGGCCTCATCAAGGGAGCGGTACGGCATCACCGTATTCACCGGGCCAAAGGCCTCGACGTCGTGCGGCTCGGTGCGCGCCAGAGGATCCGCGCAGTACATCAGCTCGGGCTGGTAGAACGCGCCCTTCTCACGATCCGCACCCACCACGACGAAGTCGCCGCCACCGGCCACGCGCTCGGCGGCGGCACGAATCCGCTCCGCCGCCAACCCGACGTCGCGCACCTGCGCCTTGCTCGCCAATGGTCCCATCCGCACGCCTTCGACACTCGGGTCACCGACCACGGTCTTCTCGAGCCGCGTGCGGATGGCCCTGATGACGTCCTCTTCCATTCCGGCCGGCACGATCGTGCGACGCAC
>CAYPYY010000063.1:0-16107 GCA_964414995.1 uncultured Gemmatimonas sp. | reverse complement strand
ACCACACCTGCGACTCCTCGCCCGGCTTGGCCGGACGCATCGTGCGGAACTTGTAAATCGTGAACGGCTTGCCGCCGATGTCGTGCTGGCGGCGGAAGTTGCCGCCTTGATTGGTGCGGCGACACAGTCCCACCCGCTGCTGCTTGTAGAACACCGGGCCCGGCGACGAGAGCTTGATCGCAGCGGCAATGACGGCCATCACCGGAGCGGTCAGCACGAGGCCGACGGCTGCCACCGCCACGTTGAGAGCCCGGCGGGCGCGCTCGCGGTCGTGGGGGTGTGCCTCGAAGGTCAGCTCGCGAGATGCCGCGCGCTGATTCTGCGGTAGCACTGTGTGGAGGCCAAACGTGGTCATCGTGACCACAGCACAGCGCAGAAGCCGTGCCGCGGCGAGGCCCGGTTGCTCGTTCGCCTAAGTTGTTTGAGGTAAATGTGTTACGGTTTCTTACGTTAGCGCGAAACCGTTGAAATACTGAACACCGTTGTGGCGGTGCAACAGTGAGGAGAACACCTAGAGGTGTGATTGGGGCGGCAGTTCCACTTCAAACGAGAAGCGAGTACCCACGCCCGGAGTGGTTTGGAGCCTCAGCTCGCTCCCCATCAGCCGAACCAACTTCCGGCACAGCGCCAACCCAAGCCCTGTTCCTGAGAACATATAACCGGTGCGCCCCGGACGTCCTGTTGTCCGGCGGAATGGCCGAAAGAGGTGGGGAATCGCCGACTCGGGAATCCCGTGTCCGGTGTCGACTACGGCGAACTCCACGCGAGACAGCGTCAGCGCCTTCACGGTCACATTCACGGATCCCGCGTCCGTAAACTTCAGTGCGTTGGTCACGAGGTTGAGCAGCACCCGGCCCAGCGCGTGCGGCATCCCCACGCGGTAATCGCTATGAAGGCTGCCGAAATGCATCTCCAGCCCCTTCTCCTCAGCGATCGGCCGCACCATCTGAGCGACGCCCTCGAGGACCTCGCCGACCGAGAACACCTCTGGGTCGGCGTCCGGAAGCTGGTCTCCCTGTCGCGCCATCTCGATGACGTCCGTGGCCATCGAGCCGATGCCAAGAGCCGCCGAGTAGATGAGACGCAGTTGCTTGCGCTGTACGTCGGTAATCGGTCCCGATTGCTCGCGCTCCATCAGCTCCGCCAGGCAGCGAATGGAGGTCAGCGGCGAGCGCAGGTCGTGCAGAACCTCGGTGACCATTCCGAGCCCGTCCGGACCCGAAATCTGGGAGTTGAAGTACCGATCCCACTCCGGCTCGACGCGGCGACGCATCGCGTCCACACCCTTGAGCAGCTGCAGGATGCCTTCTCTCGAGACCTGCGGGCTCGCAGCTACCGCCGTTGCGACGGCGTTCGACAGTCGCTCGAGCAAAAAGCGAGTCAAGGTGAGATTCACCGTTGGAGCGGCCACATCCTCGTCGTGGGCAAGCCCAACCACGCCCTCTACCAGCCACGCCATCACCCAACCGACCTCACCCTCCTCGTACGACTCGCTGAGAACGGGTTCCCACTGCAGGCGCACTTCCTCCGCGGCCATCCGCAGCAGGGCCGCCGGATCGCCTTCGGCGCCCAATCCACCCGGCACGGCCCGGAGATGTCCGGGCCGTGTGGCGCGCGAGTCGGCAGAGGAGCTGTCAGCCATCGAGAGAAAGGCGACTAGCTACGGCCGGGCGTCACGACCGCCTCTCGCTGGAGGCCGTGGCGCTCCATCAGGCGGTACAGCGTAGTGCGGTCCACGCCGGCAATGCGGGCGGCCTTGGACATATTGCCCTCCGCCGCCGCCACAAGCTCGTCGATGTAGCGCCGCTCGAACTGAGCGATGACCCGCTCGCGTGCCTCGTGATAGCTCTGCGAGAGCAGGTCGAAGTTGAACACGCTCTCACCACCGCTCTTGCGGGGAGTAGGGCGTGTGGCTCCGTGCAGCGGAATATCGCTCGCTTTAACCGGCTGCCCTGGCTCGAGCAGTACCACGGTATGCTCAATGGCGTTCTGGAGTTCGCGGACGTTTCCAGGCCAGCGGTGGCGCTGTAGTGCGACTACCGCATCGTCAGACAGGGTGGGCACGCGGCTGTCCAGCCCCCGATGTTGCTTCCAGTACCGACGGATGAAGGCGTTGGCAAGCAGCACAACGTCCTCGGGCCGGTCGCGCAGCGGCGGGATCTCAATGGGCACCACGCGGAGGCGGTAGTAGAGGTCCTCGCGGAGTACGCCCTCGCGCACAGCATCGTCAGCATTGCGGTTGGACGCCGCGATAAACCGCACGTTCACCACCGTGCTACTCGCGTTGGAGCCCACGCGGCGCACGACGCCGTCCTGGATGACGCGGAGCAGCTTGGCCTGCAGCGGCTTCGGCATCTCTGTCAGCTCGTCGAGGAACATCGTGCCACCACTGGCCGTCTCGAGCAGACCGGCCTTGTCCCGTACGGCGCCCGTGAAGGAGCCCTTCACGTGGCCGAACATCTCGCTCTCGAGCAGGCCCTCAGGGAGCGCGGCACAGTTCACGGCCACGAGCGAGCGCCGCGAGCGCCGTGAGCGCCGGTGAATGTACTGGGCGATCATCTCTTTCCCTGCGCCCGTCTCACCGGTGATGAACACCGATGCATCGGTGCCGGCGACCTTTCTTGCGAGCTCGAGGCAACGCTGAAATGATGAAGAGACGCCCAGAGGGGCGTCGTCGTCGGTGCCGCTACTGACACTACCGCGGGACTCCGTGGTGCTGGCGTCTGCCTCGCGCGCCACCATAATCGTGTGCGCCGCGCGACCAATGAGTATCTCTAAGTGCGTGGCGGAAAACGGCTTAGGGAGATAGTCCCAGGCGCCAGCCCGAAGCACCTCCACATTCGACGCGACGCTTGGGTTGCCGGTCATCACCACGACGATTGGCGCGGGGGTGCGCTCCAAGGCCGCCTTCGTTACATCGACGCCGGTTAAATCCGGCAAGTAGAGATCGGAGAGGACGATGTCGAAGGCCTTCCGCTGTAGCAGCGCGATGCCTTCCTCTCCGCGGGAGGCCGCCTCGACACGATAGCCCAGCCCGGAGAGAATTGTGCGGCAGGTTTCGCGCAACGTTCGCTCATCGTCCACAATGAGGACGTTGAGTGTGGCACGGAAGTCGCTCGGGACCAGTGAGTTCTCGCGCCCTTCGAGAGGCGGCGGGGTGCGGCTGAACGCGTCGTTCACGGGGGGGGCGGGGCGGAGAAAGTGAGCGACTCGAGTTCGTGGCGCAGCAGCAACACCTGACTCGTCCGCGCCATACAACTAGCGGCTGCAACGCTTCGCGTCAAGGTACAACGATTAGGAACGTCCCTGAACGTGACGGCGAGGGGTATATTTTCGTCTCAACTCACCAGCAACTGGCACTAGCCCGCGCGCGATGAATTTTGGTCCTAACGATGCTCACTCGAATGCGCCGCCAGAACTTGATCTCGGCCGGGTGAGCGCCGCGCAGAGCTTCGACGACGAGGAAGGCGGCGGAATGGATTTCCGCCGGTACTTCTACGCGGTGTTGCGCTACAAGTGGCTGGTGCTGGGGCTCACCCTGGTCGGGCTGGTCGGCGGTGTGGTTGGCTCGACGTTTGTGAAGCCGGTGTATGAGGCGCGTGCCGCGGTGCAGCTACCGACGCCGCGTGGTTGGCAGAACGACCCAACCGCTTCGCCGCCGCTCGTTGAGGGCATCGGCTGGATCGAGCTCGCGCGGTCGTTTCAAGTGCTTGATGATGTGGTGCGTTCGCGCCGCACGTACCTCTCCGTCGCGCAGTCGTCCGACACGACGTTCTTTGCCGGACTAGACCTCGCCGCGTCGTTCGTCCCTGGATCGTACCGCATCGAGCGCATCGGGGGTGGGTTGGTGCGCCTCTCCACGGTGGACGGGGACGTTGTGGAAGAGGTGGCGCTCGGCGATTCGCTGGGCAGGAACGTGGGCTTGCGGTGGCAGCCGACCGAATTGCCTGACGGTCGCGCGATTCAGTTTCGGGTGGCTTCGCTGCGCGACGCGGCGACACGGCTTAATGGCTCGCTGGAGACCTTTCTCTCGAAGGACGGGTCCATCCTTCGGTTCTCGATGCGTGGAAGCGATCCGCGCGCCGCGGCGTCCCTGCTGAACGATATTGTCACGCGCTTCATCGCCGTAGCGACGACGCTCAAGGGCGAGAAGCTCACCACCGTGACGCGCGTGCTTGGCGACCAGTTAGCGAGCTCCCGTGCTGACCTGACCGCTGCCGAGACGGAACTTCAGCGGTTCCGCGTCGAGACCATCACGCTCCCGGATCAGGGATCGCCTATCGCGCCGGGCCTAAGCGAGACGACCAATCCCGCGCGCAACGCGTACTTCCAGATGCGCACGGATCGCGATGCGGTCGAGCGTGACCGTCAGGCTATCGCTCGGGCACTGAGCACAGCCGGTGACAGCGCGCGCTCGCTGGCGGTGAGTCTTGGTACGATCGCTTCCGTCCGGAACTCGCGCGAGCTTTCGGCGTCGTTACAAGCGCTCACCAATCGGCAGGCCGATCTTCAACAGCTGCGGGTGGCCTTCGCGGCTGGACATCCGCAGGTTCGCGCCGCTGAGACTGAGATCAGGTCGCTACAGGACCAGGTGGTAACGCAGGCGCGCTCGCTGATGAACGATCTCGCCGCGAGCGTCGCCGACCTCGAGGGCCGCATCGGTACTTCGTCGCGTGAGATGCAGCAAATTCCGGTGCGCTTCACGGAGGAAGCCCGGCGCACCCGAAATGTGGAAGTCGCGCAGATGATCTACACGCAGCTGCAGGGCTCCTACGAACAAGCGCGACTCGCCGAGTTGAGCGCCACGCCGGATGTGCGCCTGCTCGACGAGGCGGTGCCTCCCACCACGCCGATGTCCGACTCGGTGACGAAGGTGCTGTTGATGGGCCTTGGTGGCGGGCTCTTCCTCGGAATCGCCCTCGCGTTGCTCCTTGATATCTTTGACACGCGCATCCGTTATCCGGATCAGGTTACGCGCGATTTGGGCCTGCCGATTCTCGGCGCGTTGCCAATGCTGGGCAAGGGGCCGGACGGACAGCCGAACCGAGATGACGTTTCGGCGCTTCTGGAAGCCACTCGCGCCATCAGAATGGCGCTCCTTTATGCGCACGGTACAGCGGGGAGCTTTGTCACCACGATCACGAGCCCGGGTCCCGGAGACGGCAAGTCGTTCACGTCGGCGAACGTCGCCAAGTCGTTCTCGGCGTCCGGACGCAGGACGATTCTCATCGACGCGGACAATCGCCGCGGCGTCCTGCACCGCGCCTTTGGCGTGGAGCGCAAGCCGGGCTTGATGGATCTGCTCACCGGCAACGCCTCCATTGACGAGGTCGTCGTGCATCTCCCCGACGCGGGGATGGACTTTATGCCGACCGGCACGCGCCTCGCAGCTGCGCCGGAAATGCTGGCATCCCCCAAGATGCAGCAGCTTCTAGTGGAGCTCCGCACGCGCTATCAGGCGATAATCGTTGACTCGCCGCCGCTCGGTGCCGGCGTGGATCCGTTGATTCTTGCGTCGCTTACCGGCACGCTCGTGCTCGTGCTCCGCAACGGGAAGACGGATCGTCAGTTTGCCGGCGCTCGGTTGGACGCCTTGCAGCGCCTGCCCATTCGCATACTTGGTGCGGTGCTCAATGACGTGAGCGCGACCGAAGGGATGTATCGGTACTATTCGTACGTCGCCGGCTATCGTTCGGAGGATGAGGTCGAGTCGGCTGAGGAGATGCGCAAACGCATTACGAGCGGCACGCGCTAGGCGCGGGCCGCTCGTAGAGCCGTACTAACGCGGCGCTCGGGCTAGTTCAGCGTTGGGGTCGAGCGCCGAAGGTGCAGGCGACGCCCATACTGCGCCTCTTGCTGCGACCTGCGCATCGCGGCGCTCGCTCGCGAGAGCATATCTGTCGGGTCAATGGGCGACTCGGAGTAGTTCGGTACGACATCGTAGCCCACGGCGACGCGGACATCATCGCCGCCAAAGATTCGACCGGCCGCGTCAGCGAGACGTTCCGCTAGGCGCTCTGCGCCCGCACTGTCCGTGCCGCCGGCTACGATCGCGAACTCTCCCGGACCGAGGGTTCCAATCACATCGGAGGAGCGACCCGTGGCGCGAAGAATTCTGGCCAGCTCCTCAATCACTTGTTCAGTGGCTTGAGGTTGATCGCCCATCATCGGTGTGACCACAATGCAGGCCAGGGGCTCCTTGTGCCGAAAGGCCTGCGACCCGACTTCTCGAGCGCGGCGGGCAAGTCCACGGAGGTTATACAAGCCGGTCAGCTCATCGAGCAGCCCCTCCTCGCGCACCCTGTCAGCCTCGAGCTTTGCGCGCACCAAGGACTCTAACCGCAGCGGCAGCTCCTCACCGTCAATCGCCGCGCCGATGTAGTCCCACGCCCCAGCGCGCAACGCGTCGAGACGGCGCTGGCGGCTGGTGTGTCCCGGGCTGGTCATAATGATCGGCGTGCTCGGCGACACGTGAGGATGTGCGCGGAGCTCTCGCACGACCTCGAATCCGTCGCGGTCAGGCAGGTCTGTGTCGACGAAGATGAGGTCGGGGTGGGCTTCGACCGCGCGTTCGAGGGCTTGCTTGCCGGTGTATGCGCGCAGAACCGCGTATCCGTGCGGTCCAAGTACGCTCTCGAGTGAGCGGGAATGCCACTCGTGGCTATTGGCGATCAGCGTAAGTGGCGGACGCACGCGTGGGCGGGGTTCGGTCATTGAGCGGCGTAAGTGGACGAAAGTACAAGACTGAAGCGATCCAGAGCGCGAATGGTGTATCGGTGCATCAACTGCAGGTATCGTGCTGAGGAACGCCCATTTCTCAACGCGTTGTAGGTAAAAGACTTATGCGCTGATCGGCAAGGGATGAGTCGCCTCTGGGCGATGCGCTGGGGCAACACCCGCCCTCTCCGTGACTCAGCGCGCCGAGTCGGCGTCACTGAGGAAGACTCCACGCTCCCGATCGCCTATCTTAGCCTAATGAGCCGAACCCTCTCCTTCGCGTTGGTACTCGCCTTGTCCCTCGTCCGCACCGCACCCGTGGAAGGCCAAGGCACGCCTGCGGCGTCCTCGTGGCTTGCCACGCGTGCGGATCTGGAAAGACGATTAACGTCTCTCGAGGCGCTGGCAACATCGCAGGCATACTCTGAGCGCGCCCGGGCCAGAGCCGCGGGAGAGGTCGCGAGTATCAGGCGCAGGCTCAGCGACGGCGACTTCCGGGTCGGCGACCGAGTGTACGTCGAAGTCGAGGCGTCCGTTCTCGTTGGTGCGGAGGCAGCCCCGCAGTCTACCGTGAATGTTCGTGATACGCTCACGGTCCTGCAGGGATCTCGCATCAACGTGCGCGGCATTGGCGAGGTCTCCCTTGTTGGCGTACTTCGCTCGGAGTTACAGAGCCGGGTAAGCGCAGCAGTGAACGAAGTGCTCCTCGATGCGAGGACAAGCACGCGTCCGTTGGTGCGCCTCGCTGTGCTAGGCGCCGTGGCGCGCCCGGGCTACTTCGCCATTCCTCTCGAGTACCGCATCGACGACCTGCTGATGCTCGCTGGCGGGCCTGCACCGAATTCGCAAGCGCAGTCGATGCAGGTCTTCCGAGGCGACACCATCGTGCTTTCCGCTGAGGAAGTGCGAGAGTACATCGCCTCGGGCACGGTGATCTCAGAAATAGGCTTGCAGGAGGGCGACCAGCTGTTCATCGGCCGAGGGGAAGAACCCGTCGAACGGCAGCAGCTGCTCCAGTTTGTCTTCATCTTTGTCTCCCCAATCATCACGACGATAATGTTGCGCCTGATCAGCCCGTAAGCGCTCTCGGCGTCGGCTCCCACACCGGCGCCCGCTCATCCTTGAGCGCCCGCTTCCACGCCACCACGCCCGCCCACGTCCCCGTCACGAAATACGCCCCCATCGCCGCCAGGCGTGGGGGCTTCGAATTGGCCGGCCACCGCCAGCCAATCGCCGCCGCCGAGAGCCCCGCCGCGATCCCCGCCACCACCAACCCCGACAGCGGCGCCACGGCCGGCCAGCGATCCACCACCAGCACCGCCACGGCCACCGTCGCCACGCCGCCCAACACCAGCGCAAACGGCACCAGCCAGCGAATCAGCTTGTGGCTCCACAGCATCCACGCAAACACGCCGTGCTTGAACGGATTCAGCAGCGCGCCGTGAAAGAACAGCGTCTGGATCCCGCGGCTCATCGTGCGAATCTTCCGCCGATACTCGATCTGCATACTCGCCGCCCGCGGCACAAAGCACACTGCGTCGCGCACCGACACCGCGCGGAAGCCATTCATCCGCGCCCACAGCGCCGACGAAAAGTCGCGACTCAGGTGCCCCGGCAGCTCACGCCGATGCAGTGACGCGCGGATGGCGTACAGGCAGCCCGACGACCCGATGATGCCGCTCACCGCCGTCTCGAGATCGCGCACCCACATCTCGTAGCCCACGTACGCGGCCTCGCTCGCGTGGCCCTTGGCGCCCACCGACTCCACGCTCACGTCGCGCGCTGACGCCACGCCGACGCTCGGATCCTGAAACGCCGCGACGAGCTTCTTGATGGCATCCGCGCGCACCGTCACCGAGGCGTCGGTGTTCACGATGATCTCGCCCGTGAGCGCATCGAAGGCGTGGTTCTCCACCGCGGTCTTGCCGAGTCGCCCCTCGACGCGCAGCAGCTCCACGCCCTGCGCGGCGTACTCCCGCACGAGCGCATCGGTGCCATCCGTGGAGCCATCGCTCACCACGACGATCTGTCGCTTGTCGCGTGGGTAATCCAACGCCACCAGCCCTTCGAGCACGGGCCGCAGCGTGTCCTGCGCGTTGTAGGCCGGCAGCGTGATGCTGATCTGCGGCCACTCGGCGGGCTCCTGCTTCACCACCGGCGCTGCCCGGCGCAGCTTGGCCAGCAGCCAGAGGAGGGCGGGGTAGCCGAAGTACGCGTAGAACGTGATCGCCGCCGCGAGCGCGAGCAGCCAGAGCCAAATGATCATTGCCGCTTGAGAAGTCGTTGCCACCAGGTGACATCCTTGCTCTCGGATTCGAGCGCGGGCACCGGCAAGGGATCCTCGCCCGCGAGCATCCGCTGGGGATTCTCCTCCGAGAGCCGCGTGGCCTGCACGCCCGCGCCCTGCGCGTGCAGCAGGGCCAGTGCCTGCTTGGTGGCCGGTTCGCCGCGCGCGTGATAATCGCTCGAGAGATACTCCACCCACCCCTGACGCAGGAGCCGCCGCGCGGCGCGCTGTGCGATCTCGCCGTGCTGACCAAGCAGGGAACCGGCATTCACCTGAAAGAACGCGCCCGCAGTGCGCAGGTTCTCGAGTGATGCGAAGCGATCATCGAGATTGCGGTACCGCTCGGGGTGCGCGACGATGGGTTGCCAGCCGCGTCCTTTCAGGTTGCTGATTGCCCACTCGGCGTTGGGCGGCAGGCGCAGGGAAGGGAACTCGCAGAGAATAAAGCGCCCGCCGTCGAGCCGGATGCGCGGGTCGCTCAAGTCCACGTCGGGTTCGTCGAGCATCACCTCGGTGCCGCGCTTGAGCACAGGTAGGCCGGGTGTGCGCGCGATGGCCTCGGTGAGCAGCGCCCAGCCCCGATCGTATTCACCGAGTCGTGCGGCCAGTGCACTGGCATCGCGGGTGAGTGAGGCGTCGAAGTGCGGCGTGGTGACCACAGTGCCGATGCCCTGCGTCATCATCAGCGCGAGCGATTCGAGCGATTGCTCGACCGAACGTGAGCCATCGTCCACCCCAGGAATGAGATGGCTATGGAAGTCCACGATGCGCGCCATTGCAGGGGAGCGTAATCGGACGCTGGCCGAACAGCCAGTAGAGCCCGTTATGGGACGGTGACCAAATCGCCTTTGACGCGCGGTGCGATTCTTGCGAGGTTCCTTGCGTTCTCCTGTCGCTGATTTCACACCTCGATGTGGGTTTCAATGCGAATCCTGAGCCTCAAGCGCCTGCTCGCGCTCACCGCCGTCGCTGCCGCCTTCTCCTGCGCCGACGCGCCCACCGCGCCCGAGCGCGCGGCGTCCTCCGTCTTCACGCCGCGCGAGGCGGCAAGCATTACCTACCCGGCGGTGCTCATCAGCCAGATCTACGGCGGCGGTGGCAACTCCGGCGCCACGCTGCGCAATGACTTCATCGAGTTGTTCAATCCCGGCACCGAGCCGGTCTCGCTGACCGGCTGGCGCGTGGGCTACGCCAGCGCGACGGGCACCTCGTGGCAGTTCACCGCACTCTCCGGCTCGATCCCGGCGGGCGGCTACTACCTGATTCAGCAGGCGCAGGGTGCGGGTGGCACGGCCTCGCTGCCGACGCCGGACGCCGTGGGCACCATCGCGATGAGTGCCAACAACGGCAAGGTCATCGTCATCTCCTCCGGCTCGGCGACCTATGCCGGCGCTGCCTGTCCGAACGGCGCCGAGATCGTCAATGCCGTCGGATTCGGCAGCACGACGAACTGCACGGCCGTGTGGGGCGCGAGCACGGCGTCGCTCGTGGCGACGACCGCGGCCATCCGCAACGACAACGGCTGCGCCTACAACTGGCCGGCCCTCGAGACGGACTTCACCACGGGCGCCCCCGCCCCGCGCAACACCGCGAGCCCGGTGAACCCCTGCGACGGCGACGTGGCCGAGGTCGCGAGCGTCACCGTCGCACCGCCCACGAGCGAGATCTTCGTCGGCGCGACGGCCAATCTCACCGCCAGCGCGTTCGACGCCGAGGAGAATCCGGCCCCCGCGACCTTCACCTGGACCTCGAGCGACGAGGACGTCGCCACGGTGAGCGCCAGCGGCGTTGTGACCGGCGTGGCTGCGGGCACCGCGACCATCACGGCGACCGCCGAGAACGGCGTGTTCGGCACGGCGACGGTCACGGTGAACGAGGTGCCGCCTCCGCCGCCGGCGATTGACGTGGTCATCTCGCAGGTCTACGGTGGCGGTGGCAACAGCGGTGCGTTCTACACGCACGACTTCGTGGAGCTCTACAACCGCGGCGACTCCCCCGTGGTGCTCGATGGCTGGTCCGTGCAGTACTCCTCGGCGGCCGGCACGACGTGGCAGGCCAACGCGCTCACCGGCACGATTGAGCCGGGCCGCTACTACCTGGTTCGTCTCGCGGCGGGCACGGGCGGCAGCTCGCCACTGCCCGCGCCGGATGCCTTCGGCACGCTGGCGATGGGTGCAACGTCCGGAAAGGTGGCGCTCAGCTCTGCCGCCACCGCGCTCACCGGCGCGTGCCCGGTCGGACCGGAAGTGATTGACCGCGTGGCCTACGGTGCCAGCGCGAGTGCCGATGGCTGCAGTGGCATCTGGGGCGCGCGCACCGCGAACCTGAGCAACACCACTGCCGCGTTCCGTCTGAACGACGGCTGCGTGGATACGGGCATCAACGGCGATGACTTCGTCGCGCTCTCGCCCAACCCGCGCAACAGCGCGAGCCCGCGCAAGTACTGCTCGGAGCCGCCGCGCGACGAGTCGGCCGCGGAGCTGCAGATCAACGAGCTGATGGGTGACCCGGTGAACGCCGAGTCGGCGAGCTGGGGCGAGTGGTTCGAGGTGCACAACAGCGGCGCCGCGCCGCTCAATCTCCAGGGCTGGACGATCATCAGCGGTGGCACGAGCCAGCCGCATCACGTGATCAACGCTGCACTCGTGGTGCCGGCCGGCGGCTACGCCGTGCTGGGCCGCGGCAACGATCCGCTGCGCAATGGTGGTGTCACGCTCGACTACAACTACTTCACGGGCTCGGCGACGACCATCTGGCTCGACAACGCCGACTACCTGATGCTGCTCGACGCCGAGGGCAAGCGGGTGGACTCGGTGGCGTGGACCTCGCTGCCGCGCGGGATCGCGAAGGGCCTGCGCCCGGGCCTGGGCCCCAAGGCGGACGTGAATGGCAGTGACTGGGCCTTCGCGACTTCGGCCTTCGGCGATGGCGACTACGGCACGCCGGGCGCACTCAACGCGCCGCTCAGCGACGTGCCGCCGTTCGTCTCGCCCAACCGCCTGAGCTTCAGCGGACGCTCGGCGGCCGATGCGCCGCTGCCGATCGGCTTTGAGGCGCAGGTGTTCGTGTCGCTGCTCGACGCCAACGGCGTGGACATCTCGAACACCACGACCTTCTCGTGGACCTCGCTCACGCCCGATCTGGGCAGCGTGGATGCGCGCGGCGTCGTCCGCGCACTCGGCGAAGGCACGGCGCGCTTCCGCGCCACGGCGGCGGATGGCACGACGCGCGTGGTGTCGCTGCCGTTCATCACGCCGGTGGCCGGTGGCGTGGTGTACGGCGACCACGGCGAGTTCGGCCTGCCGGTGGACGATGACGCGAGCAACGACTTCCTCGTGAACCGCACGGAGTTCATCGGCTCGTTCGACAACGCGCGCGGGATCCCGAACTGGGTGACGTACAACCTCGACGGCACGCACATCGTGCCGGGCGCGGACCGTTGCAACTGCTTCACCTTCGATCCGATCCTCGAGGACGCGGGCTTCGCGCGCTACACCACGGCGGACTACACGGGCGCCGGCGCCTTCGCGGGCTACGGCATTGACCGCGGCCACCTCGCGCGCTCGTTCGACCGCACGTCGGGCACGCTCGACAACGCCCGCACCTTCTACTTCTCCAACATCATCCCGCAGGCGGCCGACAACAATCAGGGGCCGTGGTCGGCGCACGAGATCTACCTCGGCAACCTCGCGCAGAACGAGAACAAAGAACTCTGGATCACCGCCGGTGCGTCGGGCTCGATCGGCACGGTGAAGAACGAGGGACGCATCACCATCCCCGCGTGGACGTGGAAGGTGAGCGTGATTGCGCCGCGCGGCACGCGGCTCGAGGACGTCGAGGATTACCGCGACCTCGAGGTGATCAGCGTGGTGATGCCGAACGTTCCGGGCATCCGCAACGTGGATTGGACCACGAGCTACGTGGTGACGGCGGACTCGGTGGAGAAGCTCAGCGGCTACCGCTTCCTCACCAACCTGCCGGCGAACATTCGCCGTGCGCTGGTGACGGGCACCAAGCCGCCGATCGCCAAGGTGGTGTCGCCATTGGGCGGGCTCGAGGGCACGGCGATCGCGTTCGATGCGAGCGCGTCGCTGGATCCGAACGGCACGATCGTCTCGTATGACTGGGACTTCGGCGACGGCAGCAGCGGCAGCGGTGCGACGCCGTCGCACACGTACAACTTCTTCGGCAGCTACCAGGCGCGCGTGGTGCTCACGGACAACGATGGCCTCGTGGACACGGCCTATGTGAACGTGAACGTGACGCAGGTGACGCCGGTCCAGGGCGCGGGGCAGGTGCGCGGCGCGATCACGGCGCTGCTTGATGGTGGCGTGATCAACCGTGGTCAGGCGACGTCGCTGACGGCCAAGCTCGACGCGCTTGAGGCGTCACTGGCGCGCGGCCAAGCCGATGTGGCCGCGAACCAGCTTGGCGCGTTGCGCAACGAGGTGGAGGCGATGCTGCGCAGCGGTCGTCTCACCGCGGCACAGGCCG
The DNA here is from genome assembly GCA_964414995.1 of uncultured Gemmatimonas sp. Taxonomy (GTDB): domain Bacteria; phylum Gemmatimonadota; class Gemmatimonadetes; order Gemmatimonadales; family Gemmatimonadaceae; genus Pseudogemmatithrix. Next base: position 2,609 of record CAYPYY010000063.1, on the reverse strand, counting down.
AGGCACTCCAGCTCGCGCTGGAGCGCCTCGCGCGCAGTCTGTAGTCGCGCGGAGTCCGCGCGGTCTTCTCCCTGCTGGGTTAGTTGCCCAGCAGGGAGTGGAAGAAGCCGACCGAGGTGAGGTAGTCGCGCATCCCGACGCGTTCGTTGACGCCGTGGATGCGCGCTACGTCTCCGGCCCCGAGTGGCACGGGCAGGAAGCGAAACACGCGGTCCGAGTGCGGGCCCCAGTACTTGGCGTCGGTGCCGCCCATCACGAGGTAGGGCAGCACCGGCACCTGCTCGCCGGGAAACATCTGGCGAATGAGCGCGACGAGTCGCTGGTACTCGGGCGACGACGTATCCGAGACCTGCGAGGGATCGGCGGTGGCGCTGTCCATCGGCGCCACGCTGATCATCGTGTCGGCGATGATGCGCACTACGCGCGCGGTGACCGTCTCCAACGTTTCTCCCGGCCTGATCCGGAAGTTCACGATCGCCTCGGCTTCGGGCGGGAGCACGTTGTCCTTGATGCCGGCGTCGAGCATCGTGGGCGCGATGGTCGTGCGCAGCAGCGCCGCGCCCATCGGCGAGCCTTCGAGCGTGCGCCGCACGAGCGGGCCCGTGAGCCAGAGGTTCGCGAGCGCGAGGCGCTGGCCAAAGCCCGCGTACGGTGCCATCGCGCTCAGCATCTGCTCAGTGGGGCCCTCGAGCGAGGGAGAGAACGGATTCGCCTGCAGCTTGGCGATCGCGGCGCTCAGCGCGCCGACCGCCGTGCGCGACGGCGGCATTGACGAATGCCCGCCCTGCGCGCGAGACGTGAGGCGCAGCGAGAGGTAACCCTTCTCGGCGATGCCGACGATGGCCGCGCGGCCGGGCATTCCGGGAATCGCGCCGGTGGCGACGATGCCGCCTTCATCGAGCACCATCGCGGGCTTCACGCCGCGCGCGATGAGCGTGTCTACGATCACGCGTGCGCCGAACCGTCCGCCGACCTCCTCGTCGTGCCCGAACGCGAGGTACACGGTGCGAGTAGGACGCTTGCCCTGCGAGAGCAGCAGCTCGGCCGCCTCGAGGATCGAGAGCACGGTCGTCTTGTCGTCGAGCGTGCCGCGGCCCCACACAAAGCCGTCAGCGGTGTCGCCGGAGAAGGGGTCGTGCATCCAGTCGGCGCGATTCTCCTCGGGCACCGGCACGACGTCCATATGGCCCATCAGCACGACGGGCGGCTCAGTCGCGCCCTCAGCGGGCCAGGTGTAGAGCAGACTGAGGCCGCCGAGTACCTCGCGCTTGAGCGTTGCGTGCACGAGCGGGAACGAGCGCTGCAGGAACGCGTGGAAGGCGAGGAACTGCGCGGTGTCGATTGGCGCACCGGAGGCCATCGAGACAGTCCGGAAGCGAACCGCTTCTGCGAGCCGAGCGAGCGCGGCGACGGAGTCCACGCCGGCTTCGTGGGCGCTCTCGGCGGCGGGAGCAGGGGAGGGAACGCGCAGCGCGTTGAAGACCATCACGCCGAGGGTGACGGCGGCGAGAGCGGCGAGGAGTTGAGCGATCCGTTTCATTGCGTCCGGTTGTTGTAGTTCCTCTTACATCTCACATCTTACATCTCACATCTGCAGGTATCAGATCATCGTAGCGCGCGTTGTGAACGGCAACAGAAGATGTGAGATGTGAGGTGTAAGATGTAAGTGAACGGCGACCTGCAAACGCAAAGCGGGCGCGACCGGATGGTCGCGCCCGCTGTTTGCTTCTGGTCGATCGACGTGCTCAGGATGTAGACGGCGTGTCGTTGTCGTTGTGGCCGCACCAGGCGTCGTGCTTGTGGTCGCCCCAGGACCCGCCACCCCACGATGAGCCGCCGCCCCACGAGCCCCAGCTGCCCCACGAACCCCAGCTCGACCACGAACCCCACGAGCTCCAGGACCTGTAGCTGTAGTACCACTGAGTCAGATCACGGAACGCGCCGAACTTTACGAGTTGCGGCTTCGCGTACGACATAGCGCACCAGGGTGAGGGGGAGAAGTTGGACGTGTCATCACATTGTGACGCAATTCTCGCGCCGTAGTGTTCTGGTACGGTGTATGGGTTGTTGACGGGGCTATAGCGTTGGGAATAAAGGACTTACGGTTTCATCTCGGCTGCAGAGTGGCGGAGGCGTGTTGCGCGCGATGCAGTTGTTGCGCCATTCCCGCGCTGCCGGGGAGCAACAAGAAGGGCGCGACCAGGCGGACGCGCCCTTCTGATTCTCACGACTCACGACTCAGTACTCAGAACTGCTGTTCAAGACGGTCTTGCCCTGACCGCTGGGAGTTATGAGTTGTGAGTTGTGAGTCAACAGGGTCAGGCAACTGCGAACTGCGAACTGCAAACTGCGAACTGCGAACTGCGAACTGCGAACTGCGGACTACCTGACTACTGCCGGCACTGAACGCGCTGCGCGCGTGCAGTCGCGCCAGACGCCCGGCTGTCCGGTTGGGCTCGCGGGCAGCGGATTCGTGATTTCCCGCGGCATCCGCTCCGGATCCTCGCTCGCCAGGTATGCCAACATCGCCACCAGCGTCGCGTTGTTCTTGAGATCGCTCTCGACGACCTTGTCGAATGTGTCGCGATCGGTGTGCCAGGTCGTGAACG
>CAYPYY010000062.1:0-16228 GCA_964414995.1 uncultured Gemmatimonas sp. | reverse complement strand
CCATCAGCGTCGTGAACTCCACGAACTTCGCGGCGGCGGTCGGGCGCGCGCGGTCGATCACATCCTTGAGCGGGATGCCGCGCCACGGAATCACCATTGACCACGCTTCCACACACCGCATCCGATAGATGCGGTCCTCGACGCGCGACGGCTTGAGGAAGTCCTCGAGCGCGTAGTCGCCCGGCTTCTCGCACAGGCCATCCACCTTCACCGTCCACGGCCGCGTGCGGAACGCCTGTGCGTTGGCCTTGGGATCCGTCTTGTCCGTGCCGAACTCGTAAAAGTTGTTGTAGCCCGTCACGTCCTCGTAGGGCGTGGGTGTGTCGTTGGGCTGGAGTCCGTAGGGCGTGCCCACGGCCTGCGGTGCCTGCGGGTCCTGCGCGGGCGGCGCGCCGCTGGCGGCCTTGAGCAGCGCCGGCGCGGCGATGAGCCCCGCACCGGCGAGGCCGGCACTGCGCAGGAACGAGCGACGATCCAGGTACGCCGACTCCGGCGTTATCTCGCTCGACGGGATGGCTGGGATTTGACGGTGGCGCATCGCCATAATGTAGACCAGAACTTCGGCGGCGGTTCCCGCGTTCCTGCGGCAGGCCTGCCGCCCTCCCCCACGTCCGAGACTATGTCCAAGAAGAGCCAGAGCTTCGCCAATCACGCCCGCTGGAATCCGCTCTATCATTTCGTCGCGTCGCCGCTGACCGGGCTGTACGCGATTTACGCCGCCTACCGCGCGTTCAGCGCACCTTCCGCCGACACCATCATCCACGCACTGTGGGCCTTTGGACTCTCAGCGGCGACGCTGTCGGCCCGGGCAATGGCGCTGACCGTCCAGAATCGGCTGATTCGGCTGGAGATGCGCTTGCGGCTGAAGGATGTGCTCAGCGGCGACCTGCTCGCACGCAGCCGCAAGCTCACGGTGCGCCAGCTCATCGCGCTGCGGTTTGCCTCCGATGCCGAGCTGCCTGCACTGGTGGAGCGCACGCTGAGCGGGGAGTTTGCCAAGCCGCGCGACATCAAGCGCGCCATCACGGACTGGCAGCCGGACTACCTGCGCGCGTAACGCGCGCAACTACCGCAGCAGCTGCCGGTGCCAGCTATCGGCCGCGCGCGTCTCGAAGTGCTCGCGGAGGGCGCCGAGCGTCGTCACCGTCGTGTCGAAGACCATCGTCTCGCCGGTGACGTCGCCGGCGGCGATGAGCTGCTCGAACTCCGGCAGCGGCAGGCAGTGCACGAGGCCCGAGGAATCGCGGAAGTACACGTTGCCGCCGCCGACCATCGTGGTGCCGATTCCCGCCTCGATCTCCTGCAGCGTGCGGAACAGCCCGTCGATCGAGCAGCCCGAGGCGTCCGACGCCTTCTCGTCCACCGCGACGACGAGGAAATGCTCCTCGCGGAACTCGCGACCGCACACGAGTGGCATTCCGTGCGCCTTCCATTGTTTGAGGAAGCGGTCCACGGCACCGAGCAGGCGCGGCTCGTCGATCTCGTCAATCGGCGCACGCGCGCCAAACACCCAGCAGCGGGCGTCGTCGGGCAGGGTTTCCAGGGCAACCAGGGGCATAGCCGAAATCTAGCGGGGCCTGGCTAGAGCAGTCCCAGCTCGAATCGCAGCGCCGAGGACAGCGTCGGATGTGCGAATCGAAACCCGTTGGACTCCAGCACCTTGGGCAGCGCCCGCTGGCTCGCGAGGATGGTGCCGCGTGCCATCTCGCCGAAGACCGCCGTGAGGGCGAGCGCGGGCACCGGAAACAACGCCGGCCGGCCAAGCACGCGGGCCAGCGTGCTCGCGAAGGTCGCGGCGGTCACCGGCTCGGGCGCGGTCAGGTTCACGGGCCCGCGCACCGTCGGCGTCTGCAGCGCGTGGTACACGGCCCCGATCCAGTCCTCGCGGCTGATCCAGCTCATCCACTGCCGCCCGTTGCCGAGCTTCCCGCCCACGCCAGCTTGGAACGGCAGGAGCATCTTGCCCAGTGCTCCACCCGCGGGGTTGAGCACGATGCCCGTGCGCGCGAACACCACACGAATGCCGGCCTCGATGGCCGGCTGCGCTGCCGCCTCCCAGTCGCGAGCCACGTCGCCCAGAAAGTCCGTACCCGCACTCGAGGTCTCGTCGAGCACCTCGTCGCCACGGTCGCCGTAGAAACCGACCGCGGAGCCCACCACCAGCACCTCAGGCCGCTGCGCCATCCGCGCGCACTGCTCCGCGATCAGTCGCGTGCCCTGCACGCGCGAGTCACGGATGGAGCGCCGCTTCGCCTCTGTCCAGCGTTCGGCGATGTAGTCCGCCGCGAGGTGCACGACCGCGTCGCAACCGTCGAGCGCATCTGACGGCATCGTGCCGCGCGCGGGATCCCAGCGGACGTCGCTGCTCGCACCGCGCCCGATCGTACGCACGCTGTGCCCGCCGGTCGTGAGGAAGTGCGCCAGCGGCGCGCCAAGAAACCCCGTGGCGCCGGTGATCGCCACGCGGCGCGCGCCACGCGACTCGTATCGTGCGTGCCGCTCGAGATCCAGCCGCGTGAGCGCGTGGCGCCAGCGCAAGAGTCGCGCGAGACGCTCGCGCGTGAACTGCCCCGCCACCAGAGCGCCAAGCGGCCCGGCCGGCAGCTCGAACGTGATGCGGTCGTCGAGCGCGCTCGCGCCATCACCGCGCGGTTCACACCGGTGCACGTGCTCCCACGAGGCGAACGGCCCCGCGCGCTGCACGTCGCGGAACTCCTCGCCTGCCCGGTAGCCCACGTGCTCCATCTCCCAACGCGTCGGCACCGGACCCACGGGCACCTCAAGCGTCACGCGGGCGCCGTCACGAATGCCACCGCTGCGCGCAATCACCCGCGCCGGCATAAAGCCCGGGCTCAGGCGCTCGAACGCGCCGGGCCGCTCGTGCCACGCGAACAAGTCAGCCGCCGGCACCGGCATCTCCGACACCAGCTGCACGGTCGTGCCGCGAGCCGGCGCTACTGCGGTGGGTTGTCCACCACTCTCCACAAGTACCACGATGCCACCGTTCGATAAGGCGCCCACTTGGCGCCGATCGTCGCGACGCGCTTGGGCGATGGATGTGTGCGAAGGCCGTACAACCGCCTGATGGCGGTCTGGACTCCGAGGTCCAGCGTCGGCAGGACGTCGGGACGCCCGAGCCGAAACATCAGGAACATCTGCGCCGTCCACTCGCCGACGCCGCGCACGGCCGTCAACGCCTCGATCACACCTGCGTCGTCCAAGTCATCGAGTTGCTCGATCGGCACGCGCCGCTCCAGCACGTCGCGCGCGAGGCCCTGCACGTACTCGGCCTTGCGCTCAGACAAACCGATCGCGCGCAGGCGCGCAAACGGCACCTTGAGCACCGCGGCTGGCGCCGGCGCCGATCCGTTGAACAACGCCTCGAAGCGTCCGTGGATCGTCGCCGCCGCCTTGCCGCTGAGCTGCTGGTAGATGATTGAACGCGCAACCGCCGCGAAATGGGTCCCGGCACGCTCGCGACTGAGCGAACAGGGTCCGGCTTGTGCGATCCATTTGCCGAGGATCGGGTCCGCGTCGGAGAGATGCGCAATCGCGCGCGCGTGGCGTGGGGGCATACGCGCAAGTTACCTTCGACTCCGCAATGGCCACCATCCTGTACGTGGACGACGAGCCCGTCATCGGCACCCTGCTCAAGCACGCCATCGAGCAGGCGGGCCATCACGCCCTCGGCGCCACCTCGGTGCCCGAGGCGTTGCAGGTGCTCGCAGGCGGTGGCGTGGACCTGATCATTTCCGACCACCAGATGCCGGGGCTGACGGGGCTCGACTTCCTCGACATCCTCAAGCGCGACGGCGTCAACACGCCGCTCATCATCCTCACCGGCTTTGCGAGCATCGAGCACGCCGTGCAGGCGATCAAGCACGGCGCTATCGACTACATCACAAAGCCGGTGGATCCGCAGCAGCTCGAGATCGCCATTGACCAGGCGCTCGACGTCGTGCGCCTGCGGCAGGAGAACGAGCGCCTGCACGCCGAGGTGCTGGCGCTACGCCAGAACCAGACCATCGTCGGCGAGAGCGTCGTGATCAAGCGGGCGCTCTCAGAAGTCGCGATGGCCGCGCCGACGCGCGCCACCGTGCTTCTGCTTGGGGAGAGCGGCACCGGCAAGGAGCTCTTCGCGCGCGCCGTGCACGAGATGAGCGACCGCCGCCGCGGACCGTTCATTCAAGTGAACTGCGCGGCCATCCCCGAAGGCCTCATCGAGAGCGCGCTGTTCGGCCACGAGAAGGGCGCCTTCACCGGTGCCATCCGCCGCGTGGAGGGTGCCTTCGAGCGCGCACACCGCGGCACGCTGCTGCTCGACGAAATCAGCGAGATGCGGCTCGACCTGCAGGCCAAACTGCTCCGCGTGCTGCAGGAACAGGAATTCGAGCGCGTCGGCGGCGACCACAAGATCCACACTGACGTGCGCGTCGTCGCGACCTCGAACCGCGACCTCGCCACCGAGGCGGCCGACGGACGGTTCCGGCAGGATCTCTATTTTCGTCTGAGCGTCGTGCCCGTCACCATTCCGCCCCTGCGCGACCGTCCTGAAGACATCCCGCTGCTCGCGATGCGCTTCGCACTGCGCGCCGCGCAGGAGTACCGCAAGAAGATCGATGGCATCGCGCCCGACGCGATGGAGTGGCTGCGCACGCAGTCGTGGCCAGGCAACGTCCGCGAGCTGCAGCATCTGGTGGAACGCGCCGTGATCCTGGCGAGCGAACCGATGCTCTCGCTGCACCGCTTCGCCGGCCCGATGCGCGCTACGCCGACAGTCACACGCGCCAGCACGCCGGTGGACGACGGCAGCGTCGTGCTGCATTCACTGAACATCGCGGAGGCGGAGGACCGCCTCATCCAGGCCGCGCTCGCCCGGACCGGCGGAAACCGCACGCACGCGGCCAGTCTGCTGGGCATCTCGCTGCGCACCCTGCGCGCGCGCCTCAACTCGCCGGAGCGCGAGAGCTAGCCCACGGCGACCACGCCGCGTCCTAGGGCAATCACATCAACGGTCGGCAGGCTCGGCTAGGCATTTCTCGCCGCTCGGCGGATATTGCCTAGTGAATTGCCGTGCGCAATATCTTCTAACTCGTTGTTAAACAACAACTTATGCTAGAACACCCAAACGGCACGGAAGGTGAAATGAGATAGGCCCAGAACCCTTAGGAGGTTGATATGCGGGCCCTCAAGAACTTCACCATCCTCGCCACACTGGCGCTCATCAGCAACACCGCAGGAGCCCAGCAGGCGCGGCTCGTTGGGACTCACCGAGCCGAGGTCCGCGTCAATGCAGGGTACGCGATGCCCGAGATCCTCCTTCTCACTCGGAAGGCCGAGCCGACGCGCTCGATCCGGGGCAACGGCTTTGCCGAGTACCAGCTCGCGTACACCGTCGCTGCCAACACGCAGTGGACGCTCGAGGCAACCACGCTGCCTGCCGGCGTCACGCTGCGCACCGACGACGGCGCCTGGGCCGCGGATGCGGGCACGACGCTGCAGCGCGGCAACCCCACCAACCCGACCACGGTCACGCTCACCGTGCGCGTCGCGACCGACGCGCCGACGACCTGGGCGCAGGACCTGACCCTGGAACTCCGCGGCCAGCGCTAGTCTACGCTGGGCAAAGCGAGCGTGATCTCCACGCTCGCGCCCGCATTCGTCGCGGTCGCCGAGAGCTGACCGCCTTCACGCTCCACCGCCTCGCGCAGCGCGATGAACTCCGCGCGCGCCTCCACCGTGGCCAGCGGCGACCCCGCCACGACCGTCACCTCCGTCATCGTCCCGTTTCGTAACGTGCCGATGTACACCTCGCCCGGCGTCTCTCCCGACGTCGCCGCGATCACCAGCAGGCACACGAAGCGCAGCGGATCCGACGGCCACAGCAGCACGGGCCCCACATCGCTCGGCTCATCGGCAATCGTCAGCTTCCACGACCGCGTCGCGGTATGCAGTGCGAGCAGGGGCTCCGCACGGCGCAGGGCGTCCGTAAAGCGCAACGCCTCCTTCTTGTCGCCGCGCCTGAGCGTCAGATCGCGGAACCGCTCCATCAGCGTGCGCATCCGCTGAAACTCCTCACGCATCGCACGAATGCCCTCAGCGGCCGTCGCGAGCTCGAGGTCCTGCAGCTGGACGATGCCCCCCAGCGCGGCCACACGATTGTTCGCCGCGTGCACGACGCTGTGCAGCAACGCATCGTGCACCGGAATCCACGCGTCTGCGCTCACCGACGAGCGTCCGCTTCCACCACTCACGCGACCTCCGCCTGCGCTGCATCCGCGAGGAGCCGCTCCTCTGCCGCGCGCACGATTTCCAGCGCCTCCGGCCCGGCGAGGAACAGCCACTCCGTATTCGTGAGATGCCCCACCTCGCCCACGAGCTCGCCCCGCAGGCTGTAGATGCCAATCTTGGCACCCACATAACGTCGCGACGGAACCGCCACGGCCGCTACCTCCCCGAACCGCTCGGCCAGCAGGGCGTTAATCGCCTCGACACCAAAGAACCCCTCGTCGGAGAAGGAGAGGATCACGTGCCGCGCGCGCACGCCGAGCACGACGCCGCGAAGCGCGTCCCACGCGGCGGTGCGGAGGTTGAACGCCGAACGCACGGTACGGCAGTCCTCGCGCTTGCGCGCGATGCCATACGCCGCGGGCGCATCGCCGCGCACGAGCGTCTCCCAGACGTGGTAGTTGCGGTAGTACGAATGCTGGTTGTACGGCGGGTCGAGATACGCCACGTCGTACGTCGCGCCGGTGCGCACCAGGTCGGCGGCATCCGCACGGCTGGCCGCGCCGGTGCCGTCGATCAGCGTCGGCATCCGCACCGCGATGTCGCGATGGCTGCGCGTGCTCCAGCCCTTCAGGTACGACATCTGCAGCCCGGTGGTGGAGTCCACGCGGTCGGCGGCCTCGAGCAGTGCGGTGAGCAAAATCGCCCGCTCCGTCGGCGTAGCCGCGACCGTCTCGAGGTGCGAGCGCATTGCGTCCACACGCATCCCGTTCTTGGGCTGCAGGTAGCGCGACTCCTCGCAGAACGTGCGGGTGAAGTAGCCGCGGGTCCCGGGGAGCGCGTTCATCTCGTCGAGCATCGCCGACAGCCGCGCGCGATTGACGCGCCGCGCGTCCGTCGCGATGTACGTGGTCGCCAGCAGTTCGCTGTAGGTCGCGAGGTCGTTGGCCGTCACGGTCAGGCCGGCGCGCTTGAGTCCCTGCGCCACGCGCGTGGACCCGGTAAACAGGTCGAGCGCCGTCTGCGCGCCGGGCACCGCCGCCGCCAGCGCGACAATCCGCGGCACGAGCCGCCGCTTGGAACCGATGTACTTGATCACCGATTCCCAACCTAACGCCCTCGTGCGCGACCTGTAGATTCCGAGTCAGGCCCGCGCCCTGCAACGGCCCGCGCGGCCCAGGGCCGCGACCGCAGCGTCACCACAACTGGAGTACGTATGCGCATCACCAAAGTCGGCGTCATCGGCGCCGGCGCGATGGGAGCCGGCATTGCCGCGCTCGCCGCCTCGACGGGCCTCCCCGTCGTCCTCCTCGACATTCCCGGCAGCGACGACCCCGCCTCCCCCGATCGCTCCAAGCCCGCGCGCGACGGCCTCGAGCGCCAGCGCAAGATCAAGCCCGCCGCCTTTATGGACCCCAAGGCCGCCGCGCTCATCACCACCGGCAACACCGCCGACCACCTCGACCTGCTCCGCGACTGCTCGTGGATCGTCGAGGCCATCATCGAGAAGCCCGCGCCCAAGCAGGAGCTCTTCGCGAAGCTCGAGCAGATCGCGCCCGACGCCATCGTGACATCGAATACCTCCGGGATCCCGATGTCCATTCTGCTCGAGGGCCGCACTGCGCGGTTCCGCGAGCGCTTCCTCGGCACGCACTACTTCAATCCGCCGCGGTATATGCACCTGCTCGAGCTCATTCCCACGAATGAGACCTCGCCGGTGGTGCTGGCCGCCGTCCGCCACTTCCAGGAACGCATCCTCGGCAAGGGCACGGTGCTCGCCAAGGACGTGCCCGGGTTCGTCGCCAACCGACTCGGCGTGCACGGGATGGTCGTCGCCGGCCGGCTGATGGTGGAGCACGACCTCACCATCCCCGAGGTGGACACGCTCACCGGCACGCTGATTGGCCGCGCCAAGACCGCGACCTTCCGCACCGGCGACCTCTCCGGCATTGATGTGCTCGTGCACGTCACGGCGGGGCTCTCGGCCACCACCGGCGAGGACCTCGAGCTCGTGCCCTTCATTCACGAACTCGTGAAGTCGGGACGGCTGGGCGACAAGACCAAGCAGGGTTTCTACAAGAAGGACGGCAAGAGCATCCTCGCGCTCAACTGGAAGACGCTCGCCTACGAGGATATGGGTCGCTTCAGCACGCCGGAGATCGACGCGGCGAACAAGCTGCCAATTGCACAGCGGCTCGCGGCGGCGCGGGAGCTGGGCGGCAAGCACGGCGAGTATCTGCGCGCGCTGCTCGTGGCCCAGTCGCACTACGCGTGTTCGCTCGCACCGTCGTTGGCGCACGACCTTGCGGCCGTGGATCGCGCGATGGAGTGGGGCTATGGCTGGGAGATTGGCCCCTTCAAGGCGATGGATGCCGTGGGGCTCGACTGGCTGCGCTCCGAAATGCAGAAGCGCGGCAAGCGCGTGCCGCCGCTGCTGACCAACGCGGGCGCGGCATTCTACGGGAGCGACGGTACTGTACCGAGCTTCGCGTCGGCCAAGCGCGAGCCCGTGCCGCAGATCCCTGGCGCGATTGACCTCGCCTCGCTTCGCAAGCACGGCAAGGTGGTCGCCGAGAACGCCGAGGCGCGGCTCATTGACCTCGGCGACGGCGTGCTCAACCTCGAGTTCTGCGGCAAGATGAACACACTCGGTCCGGGTGTGATGGATATGACCGCCACGGCCATCGAGCACATCGTCAAGCACAACCTGCACGGGCTGGTGATTGGCAACGACGACCCGCGCACGTTCACCGCGGGCGCCAACCTCGCCGGCGTGGGGCACGTGGTGCAGCAGGGCGACTGGAAGACGCTCGAGATGATGACCAAGCGCTTCCAGGACACCGTGATGTCGTTCCGCTTCGCGCCGTTCCCCGTGGTGGCGGCCCCGTTTGGCCTCACGCTCGGCGGCGGCTGCGAGATCTCGCTGCACTGCGATCGGATCCAGGCGCACGCGGAGCTGTATCTCGGACTCGTCGAAGTCGGCGTGGGTCTGATTCCTGGCGGCGGTGGCACGAAGGAGCTCGCGTTCCGCTTCACCAATGCGCTGGCACCGTACGAGGAAGCCGATCCCTTCGAGGGCCTCAAGCGCGCGTTCAAGCTCATCGCGCTCGCGCAGACAAGCACCAGCGCGCACGAGGCGCGTGCGATGGGCTTCCTGCGCCCCGTGGCCGATCGCATCACGATGAACCGCGACTTGCTGATTGCCGATGCCAAGGCGCGCGTGCTGGATCTCGCGCCCGATTACCTGCCGCCGACGATGCGACGGATGACGTCGCTCGGGCGCGCTGCCGTCGCCAACCTCGACTACGCGCTGTGGTCGTTCAAGGAAGCCGGACAGGCCAGCGAGCACGACCTGCGCATCGGACACGAAGTCGCGTGCATTCTCGCCGGCGGCGATGGTCCGCCCCGTGAGGTCAGCGAACAGGATCTGCTCGACCTCGAGCGCGACTCCTTCCTGCGCCTGCTCGGCACCAAGGAGACGCAGGAGCGCATCGCCCACACACTCGCCACTGGCAAGCCGCTGCGGAACTGAGCGGCTCACATCACGGAGATCAGGATATGTCGAACGAAGTCGTGATCGTGAGCGCAGCCCGCACGGGCGTCGCTCGCGGCAAGAAGGACGGTGGATTGGCCAGCGTCCACCCGGTGGAGCTCTCCGCCACGGTGCTCCAGGAAGTGGCGAAGCGCGCCAAGGCGGACCCCGCCATCATCGATGACGTCATCTGGGGCTGCGCAATGCCCGAGGCGGGTCAGGGCCTCAACGTCGCGCGCCTCGCCACGCTGCGGGCGGGGTTTCCCGTGGACGTCAGCGCGATGACCGTGAACCGATTCTGCTCGAGCGGCCTGCAGACCATCGCGCAGGGCGCACAGGCCATCCTGAGCGGAATGAACGACGTCGTGCTCGCAGGCGGCGTCGAGATGATGAGCGCCGTTCCGATGTCCGGCTTCCACACGCGGCTGCATCCCGAGATGACCGAGGAGAACATCGGAATGGGATTCACCGCCGAGCGCGTCGCCAAGCGCTGGGGCATCACGCGCGAGATGCAGGATCAGTTCGCGCTGGAGAGTCAGCAGAAGGCGGCGGCCGCGTGGGCGCGGGGCGCATTCCGGGACGAGATCGTGCCGATTCCGGTCGAGCGGACGACCTGGCAGGGCGCCAAGAAGACGGTTGCCATCCAGCACTTCGCCACCGATGAGATGGTGCGCGCGGGCACGACGCTCGAGGGCCTCGCCAAGCTGCCGCCCGCCTTCAAGCCAGGTGGAAGCGTCACTGCAGGCAACGCCTCACCGCTCAGCGACGGCGCGGCCGGCGTGCTGATGATGCGTGCCTCGCGCGCCAAGGAACTCGGGCTCAAGCCGCTCGCGCGCTTCGTCACCTTCGCCACCGCGGGCGTGGATCCCGACGTGATGGGCATCGGCCCCGTGAAGGCGGTTCCCAAGGCGCTCGCGCGCGCCGGCCTCGCGCTCAAGGACCTCAAGCTGATCGAGTTCAACGAGGCCTTCGCCGCTCAGGCGCTCGCGGTCATCAAGGACCTCGAGATGGACACCACCAACGTCAACGTGAACGGTGGCGCCATCGCGCTCGGGCATCCGCTCGGCGCCACCGGTGCCAAGCTCACGGTACAGCTCGTGCACGAACTCGGGCGTCGCGGCGGCGGACTCGGGATGGTCACGATGTGCATCGGCGGCGGAATGGGGGCGGCCGGCATCTTCGAGGTCTATCCGGTGTGATGTCGCTCACCCACCCGATTGGGTGAGGACTGCCCGGCGACGCTGGCATAGAATTCGCGGAGAAACCCAATAGGAACCTGGTATCCCCCTTTGGAGTTGGCTTTCATATGATGTCCGCCACCCGCGACTCCCTCAGCTCCGTGCAGAAGGCCGACCGCAGTCTCGCGATGACGCGCGCCGAGAAGCTCGACGAGCTCGAAGCCGAGATTCGCGCGCGCACGCCGCGGCCCTCGGCGCGCCTCCACATCTCCCTCTCCAATCCGCCGGTCCGCACCGCGTATCAGACGCAGATGCGCATCACCGGCAATCGCGACGACGTGCTCGACTTTGTCGCCGCGCTGTACGACGAGGTGAAGGGAATGGTGCGCCCGGACGGCACGCTGCCGCTCACGGTGCAGGCCATCGAGTCGGAGAGCTCGGAGCACATCCAGCTACTCCTCAGCCGTGACCTCTACAACGGCTGACGCCTGCGCTAGAACGCTTCGTTGAAGGCGATGTACAAGCCCCGCTGCCCGCTCGCGCCGAACGCGTAATCCACGCGGATCGCCGAGCGGGCCGCGGCGTCTAGGCGGTAGCGAATGCCCGCACCGACGCTAGGCAGCGCCCGCGATTCGAACATCCGCTCCACTTCGTACGTGAGCCACGTCGCGCCGGCGAAAGCGGCCGCGCCAAGCTTGCCCATCAGCGGCGTACGGTACTCGAGCTGCGCCGTCAGCAGCGCGCGATCCACGTAGCGACCCATCTCATAGCCGCGCATCGTGGTGTTGTTGCCTACCACGGCTTGCAGGTTGATCGGAATCTCCCCGTCGCCGTGGGCGAGGAGCTGCGCCTGCACGCCGAGCACGTGGCCAGCACCGAGCGTGCGGAACGCGCGTGCATCCACGCGCACGCGTGTGTAGTCCCAGTCCGAGCCAAACGCGCCCGCGGACTTGCCGGCGAGCACCTCGAGGTAGTGCCCACGCGTCGGGCCCAGCACGTTGTCACGGGTGTCGAGCACAAAACCGCCGGACAGTAGCACGGTGGTGCCGGCCACTGACTCAATCGGATCCTGCACGCAGCTGAGGTTGGCATCGGGCGCACCCATCGGCTCGGCGCGCGCGAACATCTCGATCGGACAGTCATAGGTGTCGGCTTCAATCAACCGCGACTGCACGCGCCGTGCTTGTCCGACCAACCACGAACGCCGCGAGAGCCCGCGCCACACGGTGAGCGTGAGGTCCGTGGTCCGCGGCGTGAAGTCGCGCCGGGCCTCCTCGGGCGACTTCGAGCCAAAGCCCCAGAATCCGAGCGGAAACTGCTGGGCGATCGCGATGCCCTGCACGCGCCAGCGGTTCTCAGCTGCCCAGTAGTCCGCGTCCACGAATGCGCGCGTCTGCCCCTTGGCGGTGCGCACGGCGTTGCTCATCAACACCGTGGGCCGCGTGGCGCCGCCATCGCGGCGATCGGTCGTGCGCAGCACCGCGACCCCGAACTGTAGGCCGGTCTCGGGCGCCGAACCAATCACCGGCAGGTAGGTCGTCTTCGTCGCCGACGAGTCCTGTGCACACAGCGACGTCGCGCTCGTCAGCGCAGCGAGGCCCAACAAGGCGGCCAAGACCCGCGCGCACGACCTCACGAGATCGGGCGCGACTCGGACAGCGCGATGCGGTTGCCTTCGGGGTCGCGGCAGAATGCCATCCACAGCTCGTGGGTCGCCGTCTTGCCCACGAGGTGCGGCTCGTCGTCGAACGTCACGCCCCGCGCCGTGAGTGCCGCGACCGCCGCCGCGCAGTTGGCCACCTCAAAGTAGAGAATCGAGTTGGGGTGGTCGAACTCCGGCGCCGACGGCTGCGACAGCATCAGCCGGACGCCGGCCGCGTCAAAGAACGCCATTCCCGCCACCTCGAACAGGAGGGGCAGGCCGAGCCCATCCCTATAGAACGGCACCGCACGCGCCACGTCGTGCTGCACGAGGGCGATCTGCTGGATCTTCCCGAGCCGAATGTCTGGAGTCATAGCCCTAGCATCGCTCAGTGGGGTATGCCCGTCAACTAACGCCCGCCTCGGCGCTCTGGACGGATGCCGCTTCGTTCCCCAGCGTTCAGGTGTCCCTGACCTCACCGGAGTCGTCGTGCAACTCTCCCGCCGTGTTCGCGCCCTGAGCATCGCCCTGCTCGCCACTGTCGTCGGCGGGTGCGAAACGCCGGTTTCGCCTGCCGAGCGGGTCGAAAGCATCTCGCTCAACGCACCGCAGCTCACGGTCGCGGTCGGCGGCACGCTGCAGCTCTCGGCGCTGCCACGCGACATCAACGGCGCCGTCGTCACCGGGGCGACGATTGCGTATACGAGCGACTCCGTCCAGCTCGCCACCGTCAATACGGCCGGCGTCGTGAGCGGTGTCGCCGTCGGCGAGGTGCGCATCACGGCCACCGTCGGCTCGGCGACCGCGACCATTCTCCTGACCGTTGTGCCGCCGCCCTGCCCCATCAACTCGACGCTTCCGCTGCTGACATTCCCGCAGACCGTCACTGGCACGCTCGACGGCACCGACTGCATCCTCTCCACGATCTCGAACGCCGAGGGGTACCGGTTCACTCTCACGAGCTCGGGGACCGTTCACTTGCGCGTGGTCAGCCCCAGTGCCTCCACCGCGGCCGTCGTGACCAACGGCGCGGGCGAGCTGCTCGCCGGCATCGCGAGCGACGGCGGCGGCGACACGGCCAGCGTCCTCGTGCAGCTCAGCGCCGGCACCTACTTCGCCTGGGCCTTGGTCCAGCCCGGCTTCAGCGGGTCCTACACAATGATTGCGCAGCTCGCTCAGTTGTGCACCACGGCGAGTAGCAGCGGCAGCGTCGCCCTCGGCGCGTCCGTCGCGGGCACGATCAGCCCGACCGCGTGCCTCGGCGCGATGACCGGGCGCCCCGCGTGGATCCGTTCGTTTACGGTCTCTGCGCTCGACACCCTCGCGGTGAGCGTCAAAGGCACCGGTTTCACGCCGCAAGGGGTGGTGCTCGACGCGGATTTCGATCAGTACGCTGAACTCAACGCGGTGACCGCCGACTCCGCGGTTGTCGTGGACTTCTATGCGCCAGGCACCTATTACGTCCTTGTGTCCAACGCCGCCGGCGGCGGTGGCGATCTCACGCTTGCGCTGTCCGATGGCGAGATCATCGCGTGCTCCGCGCCCACCGATACGATCGCGTTGCCTGGCAACGCGACCGGCGCGCTCAGTAACGACGACTGCCGCGTACAGTCGCATTACTTCGCCGACCTGTACTTCCTGAACGTCCCGACGACGCAGATCGTCGAGATCAACCTGGCCAGCGATGACTTCGATTCGTACCTAACACTCAAGACCATCGGCGGCGCGCTGGTCACGCAGAACGACGACGCCAACGAGACCACGCTAAACTCCCGCATTCGCACCACCGTGCAGGCCGGGCAATACATCATCGAGGCTTCGTCGTTCGGGCCCGGCGAGACGGGCAACTACACACTCACGGTGGCGCCGGTGGCAGGGAGCCAGTCGCCGCTGCGGCTATCGCCGCCAACAGGCCGAAGCGGCATAGTCTTCCCACGAAGCAAATCAGCACGAAGCGCACGACCGGAATCCCGGTGATGCCGGCAGCGATGCTGGCCAGATGGAAGGGCGGCACACTGGCCAGCGCGCTCACGAACAGCAGACCGGTACCATAGCGCGGGTGCGCGCGGAGCAGACCGCGCGCACGCTCGACGTATCGCGCCACCCGCGCGCCGAACACACGGTCCGCGTGCGTGCCAACGAAGTACCACGGCACCTTGGCCGCCACGTGGCCGACGGTGAATGACACGAGCAGCAGCGCCGCTACGGTTACTGGCTTGAGCACACCGATACCGATCGCGGCGAGCTCTGCGGCCCCCGTCGGTACGATGCCAGAGAGGAATCCGACACCCAGCGCGGCACCCGCGGCCAGCGCCGGCTCCGTGACGTCGAAGGTCACCCGCGGGCCACGATTGCGCCGCCAAACTCGCCGAGCAAGCGCACCGCATCACCCAAGCGCGCAAACCGCTCGTCGGCGGTCAGTCCCTTGCGATAGCGCGCGAAGATCTGCTGCGCGATCACCGCGATCTTGAACACGCCAAACGCGTGGTACCACGTCGCACTGCGCATTGAGCGGCCGCTCTTCTTGAGATACCGCTCCCACAGCTCCGCACGGGTCAGGTTGCCCGGCAGCGCGGTGATGCCAAGACCCAGGGCGCGAAACGCCGGATGATCGCCCGCCTCGATCCAGTAGCCGAGCGTGGTGCCCACGTCGAGCAGCGGATCGCCGACTGTCGCCATTTCCCAGTCGAGCACCGCAAGGATCTTGCCCGGCTGTGCCGAATCCAGCACGAGGTTGTCGTACTTGAAGTCGTTGTGAACCAGGCAGGCGCCGCTCTCGCTCGGTTGTTGCTCCGCGAGCCACGCTGCGAGCTTCTCGACCGCCGGAACATCGTCGGTGCGGGCCTTCTCGTAGCGCGCCGCCCACCCCTCGACCTGCCGCTGCACATACCCCAGCGGACGCCCAAGCCCACCGATGACCGGATCACTCGGCGTCGCGCCGTGAATCGCGACGAGCGTATCGAGGAACTGCTCGCCGAGCCGCGCGAACGCAGCCACGTCGTAACCGGCGGGCGCCGTGGAGCCGCGCAGGATCACACCGCGCATCCGCTCCATTACATAGAAGGGAGCACCGAGCACCGCCGCATCGTGACAGGTCGCGATGTGTCGCGGCGCCGGAATCCCGCGCAGCTCGAGCACGCCGAGGATCCCCGCCTCGCGGGGCATATCGTGCGCGGTGCCTGGCCCAACCCCGACCGGCGGCCGCCGCAGCACAAACTCTCCGGCGGAGGTCCGCAAGAGATACGTGAGATTCGAGAACCCACCAGGGAACTGCGCGACGGCGGTCACCGTCCCGACCGCGGGCGCATTCGCCTTGAGCCAGGAGTTCAGTGCCGCCAGGTCGAGCCCTTCTCCCTCTCGGACCTCACGAACCTCGTCCACCTTGCCTCCGCTGCGCGTGCAAGTAACGACAACGGCAGTTGTGAGTTATGAGTCGTGAGTTCTGAGAATCAGGCAACTTCAGTTGCAGTTGCAGTCCACTCACTTCTCACAACTCAGGACTCACAACTGCAGTTCAGCCCCTAACCATCCCGGCGGCCGCCAGAATCCTCTTCGCCACCGCCGACTTATGCACCTCATCCGGCCCATCGTATATCCGCGCCCCTCTCTCGTGCCGATACCAATACGCCAACGGCGTGTGCTCCGTCA
>CAYPYY010000061.1:0-16744 GCA_964414995.1 uncultured Gemmatimonas sp. | reverse complement strand
GGCGGATGTGGCGTGGGCGGCGGTGGCGTTGTGTGCGCCGGGGGCGCGGCATCTGCTGGGGGAGATCGTGAATGTGAACGGCGGGAGCGTGTTGTCGGGATGAGCGCTTTCGTCAAGTCGCTGGACGCTAGGTTCTATCCCTCCGAGCACGGCGCTTGGGATAACAAGCGCTTTCGCGAGCTCCTGCTGCCGATCGTGCGACTGGAGCATCGCATCCTGGATCTGGGGGCCGGTCGAGGCAGGGTCCCCGAGATGAACTTTCGGGGCCTGGCGCGAGAGGTTGTCGGAATCGATCCCGACCCCTGTGTAAGGGAGAATCCGTTCCTCGATCGGGCAGTGGTTGCCGACGATCCGCGTGCACCGTTGCCGTTCGACGACGCGTCGTTCGATGTCGTCATCACCTGCAACGTCCTTGAGCACGTCAGCGATCCTGCCGCACTCTTCGCAGAAGTACGACGGGTGCTTCGGCCCGGTGGGTGGTTCATCAGCAAGACACCGAACCGCGGCCACTACGTAGCCCTGATCGCCTCAGTGACTCCCCACAGATTTCACGAATGGGTCAACGAGCGTCGAGGACGTGCGTCGGCGGACACGTACCCCACGTACTACAGAGCGAACTCGCGAGGAGCAGTGCGTGCGCTCGCTGAGGGCGCTGGGTTCGCTGTGGAGTTGGCGACGACGTGGGAGGGTCCGCCGAACTACCTGCGCATTCTGCCTCCAGCGTACCCGCTCGGAATTGTCTACGAGCGACTCGTTAACAGCTCGCCAGCCCTCGAAGGGCTTCGAGCGGTTCTCGTCTCCATCCTACGGAACTCAGACAGCTAGATGAGCAACAGACCCATTCTGGTCGTGGCAGGCGCGCGTCCCAACTTTATGAAAGTCGTGCCGATTCTGCACGAGCTTGACCGGTGCCGAATCCCGCGCTTGTTCGTCCACACGGGACAGCACTATGACGTTCGGATGTCCGACGCGCTTCTCCGCGATCTCGACGCCCCTGAGCCGGACGTGCTCCTCGAGGTCGGCTCGGGTACGCACGCCGTGCAGACTGCGCGCGTGATGGAGCGATTTGAGCCGGTGCTGCTCGAGCATCAGCCACGGTGGGTCGTGGTGGTGGGCGACGTGAATTCGACGCTCGCCTGTGCGCTTGTGGCGTCGAAGCTTCGGAGCGAGCAGGGCTGTCGCATCGCACACGTGGAGGCGGGGCTGCGCTCCAATGACTGGCGGATGCCGGAGGAAGTGAATCGCGTTCTTACCGACCGACTCAGCGACCTGTTGCTCACGCCGTCCGAAGACGTCGACGAGAACCTCCGGCGTGAGGGATTAGAACCTTCCCAGGCCGTCTTCGTGGGCAACGTGATGATTGACTCTTTGCTTCGAGTATTGCCCCGTGCGCGAGCGCTTGATGTCCCATCGCGCCACGGGCTGATGGCTGGAGAGTATGTGCTCGCCACGCTTCACCGTCCCTCGAACGTCGACGACCCGTCGCGGTTGGCGCTTCTGCTGGGAGCGCTTTCCGAAATTGCTCAGCGCCGACCGGTCCTCTTCCCGATGCATCCGCGAACGCAGCGTCAGGCCGAGGCGCTCGGACTGGCACAGCAGCTCGGTGCGCTGACAGTCACCGAACCCTTGGGATACGCCGAGATGGTCGGCGCCGTCGACGGTGCGAGGGCTGTTGTAACCGATTCTGGTGGCCTCCAAGAAGAAACGACGGTTCTCGGAGTCCCGTGCGTCACCGTCCGCGAGCAGACGGAGCGACCGATAACGGTATCAGACGGCACGAATCGGATGATTCCGTGGCCGCCGACACGCGAGGGGGTGCTGTCCAGCGTCGAGGACGCGCTCTCAACCACGCGACTCCCCGTCGGTGCGCGGTCGCCCCGAGGGTGGGATGGCGCAGCGGCAGGTCGTATCGTCAGGGCGCTACAAGATCGGTGAGCAGCGTCAGGTAGCGCTGCGCAATCTCACTTCGGTTGTAGTGCGCGAGGGCGTACGCTCGTCCCGCGCGTCCCATCGATGACCTTTCCGCCGGGGAGAGTGCCAGCGCACGGACGACTGCGTCGGCGATCGACTCGGCGTCCCCAGGCGCTGCGAGTAGCCCGCCGCCCGACTCAGCGACGATGCGCGCGCCCTCGCCGCGGAGGGCCGCGACGAGCACGCGCTCGCAGCCCATCACTTCGAACAGCTTCGACGGCACTGTGTCGCCGAGGACGCCAAGGGCCGCGTGCGGTACCAGCACGATGTCACAGGAGTTGTAGAACGCGCGCGTGGCATCTCGGGGGATGGGTGCGTGCAGCTGAACTGCCGCTGTCGGTCTCGCTGCGAGGTCGGCCTCCAGCCAAGCCCGTTGCGGCCCGTCGCCAATGAGGTCAAACCGCACCTGCACGTTGCGAGCCTCCAAGAGTCTCGCTGCCTTGACGACGGCGTCCAGGCCTTGGCCGGCACCGAACGTGCCGAGGTATCCGACTCGTCGTCGCTCGTCGCCCGGCACGTCGAGTGCGGACAGGCGCTCGTCACTGCGATAGTATCGGTCGATATCAACCCCGTTGGGCATCACGTGCACCCGTTGCTCCGACACGCCCTTGGCACCGATGCGCGAGCGGAAAGAATCCGTCACGACCGTCACCGCGTCTGAGCGAGCCAAGAGCCAGCGTTCGCTCGCGAACATCGCGCGTAAGGCCGCGCGGTTACGAACCATCCCCATTTCCTCGACGTAGTCAGGCCAGAGGTCGCGAATCTCCGTCACAAGAGGGACGTCGCGGACGAGCGCTGCGAGTGCCCCGGAGAACTGCGCGAAGTAGGGGGGGCCGCTGGCAATTACAACGTCCACGTCGCGCGGCGACACAATGGCGTTCAACAGGGCAGTCGCGGCGAACGTGAGGTTGTTCACGAACGTGTGGGCGAATCCACGAGCGGTGCTCGTGTAGAGCCACGACCTGTAGACGTCGATGCCGTTGAAGCGCTCCCGCATCCAGAGGCGACCTCGGTAGGGCGTGGGCACGGTCCCGTCCCGTTGTCCCGGCAGGCGGCGGTTGGGAAACCCCGTGATGACCGATACCCGGTGCCCGCGTCGGATCCACTCGGTGGCGAGCTCGACGATTCGCGCCGGACCTGCTCCAGTCTCGGGTGCGAAGTCCTGGACTACGATGAGTATATGCATTCCTAGTGCGACTCGAGTCGAAGCACCCAGCGATCCCCGCGGTAGTGCGCGGCGCGGATCCGAATGGAATCAATCTGTTCCACGCGGTTGAAGCCGGCTGCATACCAGCCCAGACCAGTAGCGGCATCGCCACGATGGATGGAGATCTCCGCCGCGGCTTCCACGCGTAGCGTGGCCCGGGCATCGCCGCGCGACAAGCGGAGCGTTCCCTCTCCCTCCGAGGTACAACGCCATCCGGGCGCGCAGTGCAGAAACGCTTCTACCGACGACCCGTCTCCCCCTTCGACCACGTCGACGATCTCGAGGCTGCCCGGTTCCCACCGAAACCGACGGTGATGGCGGGCAAACCTCGTGGAGTAGGATCGGCAGCTCGCCTCCACGATGACGCGGCCGTCGTGAATCACGGGCTCGGCGTACCTGACCTCGGATCGCGACGCCACGCGAAACGTCGCCCACATCTCGCTCTGATCTTTGCCATTGATGCGGACGGTGTTGTGGCAGCCGGTGCCGCGCAGCGTCGATCGAAGCGCGTCGCCATCATAGCCGGAGACACCGCAATCCACGAACAGGGGAACGCCGCGGAGATCGAACTCGAAGCCGAGTGCCCCCGCGTGCGCGTGGCCGGGCTGATGCGCGGGCGCGGGCTCGCCCAGATCGATCCGCAATGCGTCACGCTGCGGGCCACGAGCGACGACGACGTGTGCCTGAGCGCAGTGCTTCAACGAGAGGGTTTCGCCGCCTTCGGTGCCTCCCGCGCGCTCGGGTGGCGCCACGTCGTAGTCTTGATTCGAGTCATTCAGCTGCCAGAGAGATCCGTCACTCCTCCACATCCCTTCGATCGCGTCGGTCATCGCCTCGACGCGGCTACGAAAGGCTTGGCTGACCGCAACGCCAACCGCCTCGGCTGCGCGCTGCACTTCGAGCAGGTCACGCCACGCGCGCAGGTGGTAGGAGGGCGTCCGTTCGTAGTGCCAGCCGTCGCGCAAGATCTGTTCGCGTACGATCGCGTCGAGACGTCGGAGCGCCTCGACGATGAGGCGTGGCGCATCGGTACCATCTTGCGTGAGAGCACCCAGCGCGACGGCCGCAGCATTTCGCAGCAGGTGGTTGCCGTCGAGGTGCCATTCCAGTCGCCGATCCAACGTGGCGATGTGAACGGACACGCCGTCTCGAAGGGCCAAGCGCGCCTCGAGGCTGAGCGATGGCCCGATCCAGGCCAAGATGCGGAGCCAACTCGCGAGGCGGACGCTCGTGGGGTACGAATCCCACGCGGGACTGCCGCCTCCGCCACAGTCGACCATCCAACTCAGGACGTCGGACTCGATTCGTCGTACCAACGTTGTGTCAGACTCGACGGAGGCCAGCCACGCGGCCTCCGCCAGATGCTCGTGATAGTGGAGGTGGTAGCTCCAAAGCGGCGACGGCCCTTGTGTCTTCCAGGCGCCGGCCCACGGCACCTGGAGTCCGAGCCAAGTGAGCATGCCTCCTCGGTACGCCGCCGCGCGCTCCCGAACGCGCGTGATTCTATCAACAGGCCCAAGCGAACGAAGAGCAGCGCACACGGCATCTCCGTTGCGCTCTGACCAGACCGTTCTCGGACGAGCCGGAGTCACCGGGCCTTTGAGGCGATGCGCGACCAGTGCCGTGAGCTGGCGCGTGCGCAGGTGGCGCACGGTGCGCAATATGCGCCCCGTTGACCGAAGGACCGATCTCACGCTTTGGCGGCAGCGCGCGCGTCGTGCGCGAGCCGAATGGCCCAGCGAGAGACCTCGAAGAGCTCGTCGTACGGGATGGGCGGGGCTCCACCGTCGCGAACGGACTTTGCGAACGCGAGCAACTCCTGCCGATGGCCCTTGTCCTGCCTGCTAAAAGCGTTTCCGACACCGGTGCCGCCGCCCCACGCACGCAAGCGCCGCCAGTTGTCAATCTGCCAGGTCCGACCGTCCGCAAACGCGTCAATGCGCTCCTTCGGGAACGCTCCGGCTCCGTTCGCGAGGTAGTGGATGGCTGCGGTTGAGCCATCAGCGAAGGAGACCGTGATGTGCGCGATGTCGTCGATCGGATTGCCGGCACGATCCCGCGCAGGCGTCGCGCTTGCTGCGGCGATCGGCGCCCCGATGAGGGTGCGTGCGAGATCCAGGAAATGACAGGCCTCGCCGACGATGCGTCCGCCGCCGGACACTGGGTCCTGCGTCCAGTGGTCCCGCGGGATGCTTCCGGCGTTGACCGTTAGCACCACGGCGGCGGGGCCCGCGCGGCGCGCGAGTTGAGCCCTTAGCGCTTGAGTGAGGGGAGCGAATCGCCGATTGAAACCAGCGGTGAGCACGCGGCCGGACGATCGCGCGGCGCGTTCCAGCTGGTCAAGCTCGTCAGCGGTGATCGCCAGGGGCTTCTCAACGAACACGTGCTTGTCGCTCTCCAGCGCTCGAAGCGCGTAGCTCCCGTGCGAGTCGTGACGGGTCAGCACCACAATGGTGTCCACCGACGAGTCCGCGAACACTGCGTCAATATCCGTCGCCGCGCGCTCGAAACCGAGCTTGCGAGCCGCCACGGCGGCGCTGGTCCCGCGCGAAGAGGCGACAACGCGGAGTCGGGCGCCCGTACTCGCTACGGCCGGAATCAGCGTCCGCAGGCCGAAGTTTCCGGCGCCGATCACCCCCACCGTGAGCGATTCCTGCTTCGGGCGCGGCCGACCAATCTCACGAATCCGCTCGGCGGCAGCAGGGGGTTTACCGCCGTTCCCCGCGTACTGGAGCAGGATTCCGAGCGATGGTTCCGGGGACGCGATCAGATCGTAGGCGCGCGACGCGTCATCGAACTCGAACCGATGCGAAATGAGGGGTCGCGGGTCCACGCGTCCGTCCGCCATCAAGGCGAGCACCGCTTCAAAATTCCGCTGCTCGGTCCAGCGTACAAAGGGGAGCGGATAGTCCGCTGCTTGCTCCTCGTAGCGGGGATCATATCGGCCGGGGCCGTAGGAGCAGGAGACCGCGAAACTGAGCTCCTTCCGGTAGAAGTCGTCGCGGCGCAACGAAAGCCCCGTGACGCCAACGAGGACGATTCGGCCACGCTTTCTGGACATCTCGGCCGCGTAGTGGACAGGTTCGTCCGACGGGGAGGCAAGCGTGAGGAGGACCGCGTCGGCGCCGACGCCTCTCGTAAGCGCGAGCACTTGCGCGGCGACATTTCCACTCGCACCGTCAACGATCTCGGCGCCGAACGAGCTTGCCAGCGCCATTCGCGCGGCGCTGGTGTCTATGCCGATGACCCGACAACCATTCGCGCGAAGCAACTGGACTGTGAGAAGTCCGATCAAGCCAAGGCCATATACGACGACCGTTTCCCCGAGGGTTGGATCCGCAAGGCGGACACCCTGAAGCCCAATCGCCGCGAGCGGCGTGAACGCCGCCATCTCGTCGGTGACTCCATCCGGAATTCGCGCCGCAAGCGTGTGCGGGACGACCACAAACTCCGCGTGGTTGCCATTGGTGACGACGCGTTCACCAACAGTAAAAGGCGCTTGCGAGCCAGCCTCCACGATCACGCCGGCGTGGCAGTAGCCGAGGGCAACGGGCGCCGAAAGTTTTGCGCGCACTGCTTCCATCGTTGCCGCGATGCCGTCGACGCGAGCCTTGTCGAGTACCTGTCGAACCTTATCGGGCTGCTGTCGAACCTTATCGATTAAGGAACCCCGGCCGAACTCAACGATCATTCGCTCGGTGCCGGCGGAGACAAGCGTCGCACGGGTCTCCACGAGTAGCGAGACGCGGTCGGGAGTGGGAATCGGAACGTCTGCTAGAGACGACTCGCCGGTGTCAAGCGCCTGAAGTAAGACTCGCATGAAGTATCGGTGGTGGCAGTGCACTATCGGCTGCCGGCTTCAGAAGCGAATACGGGTAGCTGAAGCCAGTCAGACTATTGTATCATCAATATACTGGCCACTCGTTCGGAATACCCGCGTCCGTGCCACGCAGACGGGCGATTTCTTGCGACCCGAGTAACGGGTCAAGTAGCTTCCAGCGGCGTCCGCGCGCTAGTTTACCGCGACGTACGCGCGTGACAGCGCCGGTGGACGTCGCCTGTCCAGCGATACTTACTCGGAACTCGGTTCATCGACAGTGACTGACGCGGATTCAGCTGTGCCTGCCGAGCCCTCAGGCTCACTCTGGCTCGTCGTCCTCCTTGAAAGGCTTCGGGCGATATTTGCAGTTTCGGCAGTCGTCGCAGCTCTATCAGCTGGCGTGATCTTTTTCATGGACCGGCAGTGGTCGGCAGGGTTCTCGTTCGCGCTAGCTGGATCCGACGGCACTGAGAGTGGTCTAAGAAGCCTCGCTGGTCAGTTTGGGGTGTCCCTTCCGACGCCGACGGACGGAGCCACGTTTTCGCCAGAGTTCTTTGCGGACGTGGCGAGTTCTCGTGCAGTGCTCGAGCCGATTGCCGCGCAGGCGTTTGAACTCGTCTCAGGAGACACCGTTGGGCTCGATGAGTTGTTTGACATTGACGAGGATGACGCGGCTGTCCGGATTGAGCGGACCGTTGAGGCTCTGAAGCAGGTCATCGACGTCTCGATTGCCCGCCCCACCGGCGTAGTTAGCGTTCGAGTCACGACGCCGGACCCGGGTGTTTCCTATACCGTTGCCAAGTCAGTTCTTGACGGCCTAAACGACTTCAACGTACGCTTGCGTCGTGATCGTGCTGCGCAGGAGCGGCGCTTCTCGGAGACTCGCGTGCGCGAACAGCGAGCTACGCTTGACTCGCTCGAATCCGAGGTTATTCGGTTTCTTCGTACGAACCGCGAGTACGAGAGTTCTGCAGAGTTGATGGTTCAGCGGGATCGGCTCCGCCGCGAAGTCGAGTTGCACCAAGCTGTGCTGGTCGGTCTCGCACAGAGTCTCGAGGAGCAACGAATTCGAGAGGTGCGTGATGTGCCTCTGTTCTCGGTTGTTGAACAGCCGCGGGTGCCAGTGCTTCCGGTTCGGCGACAGGCTGTTCTCAAGATCGGATTTGCCGTCATTGCTGCGGTGATCGGCGCCTGGGCTGTGCTTGTGGCGTACGCCGAGTTGACGTTGCGCGCAGCCGCAGGCAGCGTGGTCTCGAGCGAGTTGCTCGGACTTGTCCGTCGGTTCGCTCGAGCGCGCGAAGCCTCGTAGGAGCCGCATTGAACGTGCTGGAGGGAGCTGCCTGCGCGCTCGTTGCGGCATGAGTACGGCGCCGGGGGCATTGCCTGATTCAAGAGCGGTGCTGCTGCTGTCCGCAGGCACTGCTCTCGCGCAGTTGGTGGCGGTCGTCACGCTGCCCATTCTAGCGCGATTGTACTCGCCGGAGAGCATTGGCTCCCTCGGTGCCATCACAGCGGTTGTGGCAGTGCTGAGCTCCATTGCGAGCCTGCGCGTGGAATTCGGAATCGTGACCGCGAGCACCGACGCTGAAGCCACGGAGTTACTCTCGGCTTCGTTCTCGTTCTTGCTTCTCTCAGTTGTCGTCGTAGCCGGCCTCTCGCTGCTTGTGACTCAGCTGGCAGGCCGCCAAGAAGTCATGGGTATCGGCCTCTTCGGAGTCTACTCGATCAGCGCCCTGTTGTTGCTGACGCAGGCGCCACTTATTCTGCGAATGTGGTTTCTTAGGACTGGCGATTTGCGCGGCTTGGCGCGGACGTCGCTTGAGCAAGCCTGCCTTCGATCGGTCGTGCCCGTCGCTTTTGGCGTACTCTCGGGATCACTCCTCGCGTTGGTGCTTAGTGACGCTCTCGCGCGACTGCTCGGTCTGTTCCTTGCCTTACGCACTCGCGGAATACCGATGCGCTACCCTTGGCGCTGGCCTTCAGTCGGGATGCTTCGAGGGACTCTTCGCAGCCAACAGACCCACGTTCGATTCGGCGTCCCGTCTGCCCTCCTTAACGCAGTCGCGCTTCACGCGCCAATCCCGCTCATGCTCGGCGCCTTTGGAAGTGGGGCTGCTGGTCAGTTCGCGATGGCGCACCGAATCCTGCAGGCTCCGCTGGCACTCTTGGGGCGAAGTACAGCCGACGTGCTCCACTCAGCTTTCGCTGGCGCCGTTCGAACGGGTACCGACGCGCAGCGCGCTGTCTTCCTACGCACTTTCCTCGGCCTCGCGGCGTTCGGCTTCGTTCCGCTCTGCGCGTGTCTGCTTTGGTCCGACGAGATCTTTGCCGCCATACTGGGAGACTCGTGGCGAGAAGCCGGTCGCGTTGCGCAGGCGTTATCACCGTGGGCCTACGCAGCGTTTGTCGTCAGCCCCCTCAGTCGCGTTGCGCAGGTTGTCGACGGACAGCGGCAGAAGCTGGCGTACGATGTCGTGGCGGTGGCCCTCGTGTTCGGGGTGTTTAGAGTTCGTTCGTCGACTGGAATGTCGTTCGTGCAAACTGCTTGGTTCTTGAGCGCTGCCGAGTGCGTCGCGTACGCGGTCTACCTTGGCGTCCTGTGGCGATTGGTGGGGAGCCGACGGGTGCGCAATTGACAGTCCAGCACAAGGTGGATGTCTCGTTCGGCCCGTGGATTGCAGTCGCTGAGGCGGTTCTGTTCGTTGTCGTGTTGTGGGGATACGCGACCCATGCAGTGTCGCCGACCTTCAGCGGCGTTTCGTGTGGTCTGGCTGTTGTATTCGCGTGGGCGTTTGCGATTCGTATCGTCCCTATCCCTAGCGTGTACCACCTCTTCCTTGCTGCATTCTCGCTCCTATTCCTAGTCCAGCCAATTCTAGCGCCGTTCATTGACGTCGCTGCGCCTAGTTCTGACGTTGCTCGAACGTACCTGCTGCTGACCGTCGGCGGCTTGATCCTTTTTAATGCTTCGTATCGCTGGGCGATGCGCTCAGCGCCCGAAGTGGGTGACTCCGGCCCAAACATGGCGCGAGTCAACCGCACCTTCTGGCTGCTCGTCTCGCTTTACGGCGTGGCGCTAGCATTGATCGTGATCGACGCGGGTTCGATTCCAGCGGTCGTGATGGCGTCGCGAGCCGACCGCATTCAAGGGCGAAGTTTCACCACCATTCTCGCGATTTATCTTGTGACGTTCTCGGCGGGGGCCTTTGTTCTTCTACCGAGTCAATTGCGTCGCGGCGGAGTTCGGCTGGTTGCGATTGTTTGTGCACTTGGGGCTGCTGAAGTCTTTCTGTTCTTGGCTTTCCGATTGAGGACCTTCCTCCTCATGCATAGCATCGCCGTCGGAGTTGGCTTCCTGTATCTGTGGCCATACTGGTACGGGGATTCCCGTGTGCGGCGTCGCAGTCGGAAGCGTTCAGTGGTGGTCGGGATCGTTTCTCTGTCGGCGCTGATTGTCGTGGCGCCGTATGTCAGGTTCGCGCGTGGGTTATTCGAGACACAGGGGGCAGCCGGGCTTGCGCGAGTTGATCTGGCTGCCGCTATTCGCCTGTCATTCACCGCTGGAGATTTTGGCTATTCGCCCGTCGTGTACGAAGTCATCCGTCTGGTGCCGCGCTATGAACCGCACTTGCGAGGGCAGTCATACTACCGGCTGCTCTTCGCCCCGATTCCACGAAGGCTGATGCCGTCAAAGCCTCCGAATACGGAGCGACTGGTCGCGTCATGGATTGCACCCGGGGTTGCCGAGCTGACGGTTCCGCCAGGCGTTCAGGGCGACTTGTACATAAATTTCGGAGTACTCGGCGTCCTCGGGTTTCTCCTCTGGGGGGGGCTGTTCGGTCTTATCGACAGACTTCCAACTGCCACTCGCCTACTTGTCGTTGGTGGCTCAGCGACGGTGGTGTTCCATTTCGTGCGCGGTGGCTTCACAAATTCGGTTCTACTCTTCTCCACGCTGCTGCTTCTGAGTCTGGTAGCTAGGAGGCTGATCGGATTCGAGATTTCGGGCGTCGACAGACGGCGCGGCGCGCGCGTCGATGATCCTGGTGCGAGGACATTGGAATCGTGAACGAGCGAAACAGCCCACGGCGCCTGAGAGTGGCCGTGACCTACCGCGTTTGCCAACACTGGCGCGTTCCTATGTTTGAGCGACTCTCGCGCCAACCCGGCGTCGACGTCAAAGTGTTTCACGGCCGGACTATTCCCGGCACCAAGCTCGTGAACGGAGCGGATCTGAGCTCGATTCAGCACGTGGAGTTGCCAACGCTATCGTTGCGCGTCCGTACCGCTGACCGCGAATCCGTAGCAGTTGTGTCACCGACGGTCGCCTTCCACCTTGCCCGCTTCCGCCCGGATGTCATCCTGGCGGAGGGTGGCAGCAACCTGCTGACCAACGTATTCGTCTACATCTACGGGCGCATTACGGGCACGCCGATTGTGTGGTGGACTCTTGGATCGCTTCGAGGACGCGTACACCGAGGCTTGGCTTCCTCAGTGTATCGATCTGTCGTGGTTGGAATGGAGCGCTCGGCGGCGGCGCTACTAGGCTATAGCTCTGTTGCGCTTGAGTACTTTCGGGAGATGGGCTACGACGCGAGAAAGCAGTTTCGTGCTGTCAACTGCGTCGATACGGAGCGTGTACTGTCCCGTTTGCCCGAGGACCGCAGGAGGGCGTTGGATCTCCGCAATGACCTTGGTCTCGAGAGTTCAGACTTCGTCGTGGTGTTCGTCGGGGCCCTGCAAAGAGCAAAGCGGATCGATCGCCTATTGAGGGCCGTCGCGCGAGCCAGAGAGTCGGAGTCTCGCATTCGCGCTGTCATAGTTGGCGACGGTTCGGAGCGCGGGAGCTTGGAGTCCCTGGCCACAGCTCTCGGACTGGATCGGTCTGTTCGATTTACCGGAGAGGTCATCGGAGGAGTCGGAGCCTACTTCGAGATCGCTGATCTGTTCGTGCTGCCGGGATTAGGTGGATTGGCAATCAGTGAAGCTATGGTGCACGGGAAGCCAGTTGTATGCGGCGTCGGCGACGGCTGCGAGGTGGACTTGGTTCGCGATGACGTCAATGGCTATCGCCTATCTGAAGAAGAGCTCGACGAAGGGTCGCGACTAGCTGGGCTGCTCGTTCGCTTCGCACGGAATCCGAGTGCTTGCCTCGAAATGGGAGCCGCGTCGGCGAAGATAATTTCGGATGAGCACAACGTTCAGACCTACCTCAGGCAGGTAGAGTCAGCTCTGCGATTTGCAGTTGCCGAGGGCGGCCGTGGTGCTTAAATCCGTTCTCCGATATACATGGATGCTGTACGTTCGCCACCTGAAGCTGCGACTCATCAGTTGCGGTCGAGGTACGCTAGTCGGGTTTGGCGTCCACGCGCGTCCAGGCTGCGTTTCGATCGGGTGCGAATCATTTGTAGGATCTCAATGCTGGCTCGCTGCACCCGTGAAAATAGGGAATTTCGTCATGCTCGCGCCCCGGGTTGCGATTGTTGG
Organism: uncultured Gemmatimonas sp.; assembly: GCA_964414995.1. Classification (GTDB taxonomy): domain Bacteria; phylum Gemmatimonadota; class Gemmatimonadetes; order Gemmatimonadales; family Gemmatimonadaceae; genus Pseudogemmatithrix. The sequence goes on along the minus strand of CAYPYY010000061.1, from coordinate 4,259 downwards.
CGGTGATCACCGGTACGATCTGCCCGGCGTGCCGTCGATTCTTGCTGGGCGGGCTGAAATTCGCCAAGTACGCATCGAGGACGATGTCTGGGTCGGGCAGGGCGCGACGATTCTTCACGGCGTAACCATCGGGGAGGGTTCCGTCGTGGCAGCCGGCTCCGTAGTGACCAAGGACGTTGAGCCTTACTCGATCGTTGCCGGCGTCCCGGCCCGAAGGATCCGCGCTCGATTCTCTGCCGAGGATGAACGCGCCCACAGGGACGCACTCGCCGCCATGAGGTTGGCGCTTTGAAACGGTTTGCCCTCCCTCGACCTCTCTAGCGGAGCACAGCGATCAAGGCGGCAATGCTCGCAAGCGACTGCGCAACAACTGCAATCACAGTTGCTCTGTCTGCGCCGTTCTGTGCGGTCTCCCTCTCGGGCACTACGACCGTCGCACCCGCCCGCGGCGTCGGATTTCGCACGAACACGAGTAGTACCCGCTCCCGCGACTCAATCTTGCCGTTCGGCTGAATCACGTATGCGCGTCGATCGTCGCCCAACACCGACGCTCCGCCGGCTGCGCGCACGTAGTACCGCAACGACTTGCCCGACTCCACCGCGACCGCCGTCGGTGCATTCACATAGCCCTGGATCTCCACCGTCGTCCGACGGAAGGGCACGTGAAGCGAATCGTCGTCAATCAATACCAGATTGTCATCCGACCCCGTCCGACGCAGCGCTCGGTCCAGGTCCACACCGACGCGTGTGCGCACACGCTCACTCACCGTCTGAGCTGCGAAGGCCGTCGCCGCGCGCGTACGGGAGAAGTACGCCGCCCCGGCATCCGCCTCATTCGTCAACCCACCCGCGCGCGCGATCAAGTCACTAATCCGCTCATCCTTGCTCGTCAGCGTGTACCGTCCCGGAAAGCGGACCTCACCAGTCAGCTGCACTGCACGCTGCAGCTGCCAGTCCGGCTGCTCCATCACAAGCACGTTGTCATACGGCTGCAACACAACCTCAGGTGACGCTCCATACGCCGGCGACGCCAATCCAGGCGCCCCCGCATACGGCCGCCCAGGCACGTAGTCCGCCAAGTAACTCGAGTCCAGCGGCACCCGCACCGTTGTCGCCGTCACGCCATTCGCACGATCCAGCGGTAACCGCGCCACCTCCGCCTCACGCAGATACGCCCCCTCACGAAGCCCGCCCGCCAGCAACACCAGATCCCGCAGCGTCATCCCCTCCCGCCACGGGAACCGCCCGCCGCGCCGCACCGACCCACCGATCGCGACATACCGGTCCGGCCGGAACTCCGTCACCGAGAACACCCGCACCTCATCGTCCTCGGCCAGCGCGAGATCCTCCACCACGTTCCCCAGCGTATCGCGCAGCATCGCCCGCAACTGCACCCGCGTGCTGTCCGGCCGCAGACGGGTCACCTGCACCTGCCCGAGATATGTGTCGCTCTTGAGTCCGCCCGCTGCACGCAGCGCCGCACTCAGCCGCAGTCCGGGTGCGTACGCGACTGGGCCCGGCGTCCACACATTCCCCTCGACCACCACGCGATTGCGCACGCGGTCCGTCACCGCGAACACCCGCACAATGTCGCCACCGCTCATCGCAAGAGCAGGGAAGTCGCTCGGCATCGTGCCCGCACTGGCGACGTCGATGACCGCCCGATCGCGCCCACCCTCCGTGCGCTCACCCGGTGGAACGATTCGCGTGACCTGCACCCGCTGCGTCTGCGCCGTCGGCCGGAACCCGCCCGCGGCGAGGAGCGCGTCCCGCAGCGTCTCATTCGGCTTGAGCTCGTACGTCGCCGGACGCACCACTTCACCCGACACGCGCACCCGCGGGCCGTGCGTGCGCACGAACACCACGTCGCCGTTCTCGAGGCGCACATCGCCGGAGTTGTCGCCGCGCAGCAGATAGTCGTACACGTCCATCGTGGCGGCCACGCGGCCGCCACGGCGCACCACAACCTCGCGCAGCGACCCGCGCTCGGTCGGGCCACCCGCAGCGTACAGCGCCGTCATCGCGGTCCCGGCGCTCGAAATCCGATAGCTCGACGGCCGCACCACGTCGCCCGTGACGTAGATCTGAATCGCCCGCAGTCGGCTCACGCTCACCGTAAAGCGCGTCGGCGCGTCTGCACCGCGCCGCACGCCACTGTAGCTGCGGGGCAGCCGTTGGTACAGCAGGGTCTCAAGCTGTTCCAACGTCAGGTTCGCCACGCTCAGTTGGCCGACCTGCGGAATCACGATGAACCCCTCGCGCGTCACGTCCAGCGTGTGCGCAAGTTCCACCTGACCCGTCAGGATGAGCACCAACTGGTCACCCGGGCCGAGCCGGTAGTTCGGATCTACCGGGCCATCGAGCGTCGGCAGGAACTCGCTCGTTGCGCTGCGGAACAGCGAGAGGCCGAAGAGCTCGTCCGATTCTTCCTGGTTCTGACCAGCACGCTCGTCGCGCACTTCCTCTGCCGGCGGCACCGCGCCGCCGAGCATCGTGCGCATCGTGCTGATCTCGGCATTGTCCGCGATCCCGAGCCGCTGGACCGCCGCGAGGATGTCGTTGCCGATCGGACCGGGCGTCGCACTCGAGCCCGGCAGGTAGGCGTCCAGCAGGTTCTCGGGATAGCCGTCGGCCTTGAGGCGCGCGCGGATCTGCTCCGCCGTCATCCCACTCGTAATGATCCGCTGCCGCAGCTGCTGCACCAACTCCGGCCGCGCCTGCAACAGCGCCTGCGCCTCACTCGCGCTCGGCCGCTGCGCCAGCACCGGCGCGGAGATTCCGAAAATCAGCACGGCCGCCAGAAGCGGCCGCGAGAAGAATGCCTGTCGCATTGCTAGGTCCAGGGGGTCAGGCCGACACGTCGCTACCCGGGTCGGCGACAGCGCTCACGGTACCCACCAAGATACCGATATCCTGCCCGATGCTCCAACTGCGCACGTAGCGCAGCTCCAGCTCGGCCCGCGCCGGGTACCCGACGTGGTGGCGGCCGTTCACGGCCCACGCCCCTGTCATTCCGGGACGCACCGAAAGCAGCAGTCGCTCGGAGCCGCGATAGTGCTCGAGCTCCTCTTCCACCACCGGACGCGGGCCCACGAGGCTCATCTCGCCGATCAGCACGTTCCAGAGCTGCGGCAGCTCGTCGAGACTCGTGCGGCGCAGCAGGCGGCCGAACGGCGTCACTCGCGGGTCAATGTCGTCGGGCAGCTTGTAGTGGTTCTCGCGGTACAGGCGGCGGAGCTCAGGGTCGCCGGCCAGGACCTGCTCGGCGTCCTCGCGCATCGTGCGGAACTTGAGGCAGTCGAATCCGCGGCCGTTCTTGCCCACGCGCCAGTGGCGGAAGAGCACTGGGCCGCGGGACTCCAGCTTGATGCCGAGTGCCACGAGGGCCATCAGCGGCGCCGTCAGCACGAGGCCTACGCTGGCCCCCACGATGTCCACCGCGCGCTTGATGACGAACTGCGCCGTGCTTTGCCGGTTCGACGCGAGCTGGACGAGGGGACTCTCGCCCTCCCACACGATCGTGGGCTCGTGGCCGGCGACCACCTCGGTGGACATCACCGCGAGGAGGCGGCAGCCGTGGAGCAGCGAGACATCGCTGACGGCGCGCATCGTCTCGCGGCCGAGCGGGCCGGCGACCATCACGACACCGGCGTTGTGCGCCGTGAGCAGGTGATGGAGCTCGTCGGCGTGTTCACGCACGCGATCGTCGTCGGTGGAGACGGTGACGATGCCCGAGACCTCGAAGCCCCCGCCGCTGGTCATCGCGGGGTGTTCCAGGGCGCGCGGGATGTCCGAGGCCAACCCAACAATGACGGCCCGACCGCGACGACCCCCAATGGGGAACGCCCCGGCGGACCGCGCGGGCTGTACCGGTACCGTGACCTTCGACTGGGGTTCTGGCGGCATCTTCACGTGAAAATGGTGGGACGCGCTTGAACGACTTGGGGAAGCTACTTGCCGTACACGGGGCTGACAATGCAATGAAGAGGGGCCGTGAATGTGACTTTGGGCACAGCGATTGGCTAGCGCGGGCTAGGCGTTCCGGGCCCGGGGGCGCACCTTTCAGCGCCGATGCCCAGCGCCCCCCGGATCTCCGTCGTCATTGACACCTTCGAGCAGGCCACCTTCGTGGCCGAGGCCGTCGAGAGTGTGCTGGAGCAGCGTCGGCCGGCGGACGAGATCGTGGTGGTGGACGACGGCTCGTCGGACGACACGCCGGCGGTGCTCGCGCGGTACGCGGATCGCGTGCGCGTGGTGCG
>CAYPYY010000060.1:2468-17032 GCA_964414995.1 uncultured Gemmatimonas sp. | reverse complement strand
GCGTGCGCACGTCCCACACGCCGTCCCACTCCTCGTTGCCGGACTCGTTCGTGATGTGCTCACCATCCCACATCGCGCCATTGGAGTTCGTGCGGAAGTAGAACGCGCTGCGACGGTCGCTCAGGCCGTCGATCACCATACTGACGTAATCGTCGGAGCGTAGTTCGGCGTCGCGGCGCAGCTGGGTGCGCACGATGCCCTTGGGATCGTTGTCGTAGCACCACCAGCCAATCACGAGGCCGGCGGGCGTGGCGAGCAGTCGCACGACGGTGCGCACGCTGGGCGTGCCCCCTTCGGTCGGCTCCTTCTGCCGGAACTCCCAGATCGAGTCCGCGAGCGCCCAATCGCTCTCGTCGAATCGTCCGTCGAGCCTGATGTTCGTGGTGGTCGTGCGCACACGGGGCACGCGATCGCCCGTGGACTGCGCTCGAGCGGCCGCGGGTATGAGTGTGAGGGCGGTCAGCCAGAGCAGCGAGCGAAGAAATGGCATCGTTCCGGTATTACGAGTTTCCCCTACAGAGAGTTGAGCGGCGCCGGCCCTCGGCCGCCGGCCGTTCGCGCGATAGAATACTACGAGACCGCCACCCGAACCCGAACGCTGATGTCTCGCACCGCTGCGCTCCTGCTCGCACTCGCCGTCGCGTCGCCACTCGCCGCCCAAGAGATCAAGGAACGCGAGATCCGCGCACACATTGAGTTCCTCTCGAGCGACCTCCTCGAAGGGCGCGCCCCCGCCACGCGCGGCGGTGCGCTCACTGAGCGCTACATCGCCGCGGAGCTCCGCGCCCTGGGGGTCGAACCCGCCAACAACGGCTCGTACTTCCAGCGCGTCCCGATTGACGTCGTCGGCGCGGCGGCGAGTTCGATACGCGCCACGGTCGGCGGCAAGGCCTCCGGCACGCTCGCCTACCCGAGCGACATCGTGGTCTGGGCCGGCTCCTCCACCGAGCGCAGCGCGGCCAGCGGTGAAGTGGTGTTTGTCGGCTACGGGGTGAGCGCGCCCGAGTTCCGCTGGGACGACTTCAAGGGCGTGGACCTCAAGGGCAAGATCCTCCTCGTGCTCGTGAACGATCCGCCGGCACCCGCGCGCGAGCCGCAGCTCTTCGGCGGTCCAGCGATGACCTACTACGGCCGCTGGACCTACAAGTTCGAGGAAGCCGAGCGCCGCGGCGCCGCGGGAATGCTGATCGTGCACAACACCGAACGCGCGGGCTACGGCTGGGCCACCGTCGTCGGCAGCTGGGCCAAGGAGCAGCGGATGCTCCCGCGCGATCCCAACCTCCCCGCCCCACTCGGCGTACGCGGCTGGATCACCGAGCAGCGCGCCGGCGCGTTGCTGCAGCAGGCTGGGCTCGACCTCGCGACGCTGCGCCGCAACGCCGAGCAGCGGAACTTCCGGCCCGTCGCCACCGGCATCACGCTCGACATCGGTTTCACCAACACGGTCCAGCACCTCGAGAGCAACAACGTGGTCGGCGTCGTGCGCGGCAATGACCCCGCCGCCGCGGGCGAGCACATTATGCTCTCCGCGCACTGGGACCACCTGGGCATCGGCCCGGCCGTGAACGGCGACTCCATCTACAATGGCGCGCTGGACAACGCCTCCGGCACCGCGAACCTGCTCGCCATCGCTCACGCGCTCGCCCACGGCGTGAAGCTCCAGCGCTCGGTGCTCTTCGCCTTCGTGACCGCCGAGGAAAGCGGACTGCTCGGTTCCGAGTACCTCGCGCGCAATCCGGTGGTGCCCACGGCGAACATCGTCGCCAACCTCAACGTGGACGGCGGCAACGTCCTCGGCGAAACCCGCGACCTCACCGTGCTTGGCGACACCAAGAGCTCGCTCGGCCCCTCACTCGCGGCGCTCATCGCACCGCGCGGAATGCGGATCTCGCCCGACGCCTTCCCCGAGCGCGGCTACTTCTATCGCTCGGATCACTTCTCGTTCGCCAAGGCCGGCGTGCCCAGTGTCTCCATCGGCGAAGGCGACGAGTTCGTGGGCCGCCCCGAGGGCTGGGGCAAGGAGCAGGCCGAGGACTACACGACCAATCGCTACCACCAGCCGGGCGATGAGTATCGCGCCGACTGGAACCTGCAGGGCGCGGTGCAACTGAGCACCATCATCCTCGAGTTCACGCGGCAGCTGGCCAACTCACGCGAATGGCCGACGTGGAATGCGGACGCCGAGTTCCGTCGGCCACCGCGGATGTGATGACTGGCAGTATCGCAGTGACGGCAGCCAGGGCAGCGCGGCGATTCGCCGCGCTGTCTGTTTGCTGCCTCGTGCCATTCGTCGCCGCGGAGGCGCAGAGCGACTCGCTGCGCGCCGCGGTCGAACGCGCCGTCGTGATCGCCGACTGGCCGGCAATCGACCGCGCCGCCGTGCGGCTGCGCACGCAGAGCGTGTCGCCCGCGGGACGCACGAACGCCTGGCTGCACTACGACCTCGCCTACGTGCTGCACCGGCGCGTGAGCGGGTTCATCAACGAGCGCCGCACCACCGAGGCGAAGGCGATGGTCGAGGAGGCCCTGCGTGCCGCGGCGCGTGCGGACTCGCTGGGCGCCGGTGCGACGGCGCGCGCACTTCAGGGTGCCCTCGCGGGACAGATGGCAGCCGTGGGCGGCGGGCTCGCGCCAATGCGATTCGGTCCACGCGCGCTCTCGCTGCTCGAGGATGCGCTTGAGGAAGCACCCGACGACCCGCGCGTGGCGCTCCTGAACGGGATGACGCGCTTCAACGCACCGCGCGCGTTCGGGGGCGGGCCGGCGAAGGCCGAAGCCGAGTTGCGACGAGCGCTGCGACTGTTCGAGTCCGACCGCAGCAGCTCACCGCGCCCCACGTGGGGCAAGGTGGACGCGCACATCTGGCTCGCGCAGGCGCTGCACGCGCAGGGCAAGGACGCCGAGGCGCGCGCGGAGTTCGAGCGCGCGCTGGCCTTGGCGCCCGGACACCGATGGATCGTGGAGCAACTCCTGCCAGCACTCGAGCGCGGACGCTAGGCCGCGCTCGCGGCGCAGTGGTTACGGGAATACCGCGCGGATTCCCGCGCTGGCGACTTGCGCATCCTGCGCCGAGGTGACGCCGCTCACGCCGACGGCGCCAATCGCCAGCCCGCCGACGATGATCGGCACGCCGCCCTCGAGCGGCAGCACGCCGTCCACGGCGAGTAGCACCGTGCGCCCGCCAGCGACCGCGTCATCGAGCGCCTTGGTGGGCCGCCGCATTCTGGCCGCGGTGCGCGCCTTCCCCTGCGCGATGTCCACGCTCTGCTGTTGGACGTCGTCCATCTTTAGGAACAGCACCAGCTCGCCGTAGGCGTCCACGACGGCAATCGCGACGTTCCAGTTGTTGCGACGCGCCTCGGCTTCGGCGGCGGCCGCGATCGCCTTCGCGCCTTCGAGCGTGAGCACGGAGCGCTGGGCCACCGGCGGCGGCGCCATCGGCGTGGAGCCGGCCGCCTGCTGTCCGGCGAGCGGTGTGCCCGCGAAGACGGTCGCGGCAGTGAGAGCAAGCAAGAGGCGCATCGGGGACTCCGTTACCAAGAGGGTGGTGCGGGACGCGACGAGACCACATACCTTCTGGAACCTCTCGCCCGGAGAAACACTGATGTCACGCCTGGACGACAAGTCGATCCAGAACCTCGTGAAGAAGCTGCAGAAGCAGGCCAAGCCGCGGAACATCGAAGCGAAGACCTACGACGCCACCGCGCCGCAGCGCGTGACCGACGAGCAGGACCAAGAGCGAGATAAGATGTTCAAGGAGATGAAGAAGCGCGACTTCTAGCGTAGCGCCGCGCGCAGCGAGTCCAGCGTGCCGCTGGTGCGCGCGGGCTCGAGCCCAAGCAGGTGGGCGAGTAGCGAGTACACGTGCACGTTGCGGAACGGCGCGAGCCGCCTCCCCTCCGCAATGCCCGGGCCGGCCGCGATGAACAGCGCGCCCATTGAGGGCAGCTCCGGGTCATAGCCGTGCTGGCCGCCCGTGAGCTGCCCGCGCGCACGCCAGCGCGCCGCGGCGGCGGTCGTCGTGATGTTCCAGCCCTCGTCCGCGACCAGCACGATCGGTGGAATGCGATCGTTGTTGCGAAAGTGCCAGCGTGCCGGAAGCTCCTCGCGCCGATACACCTGCAGGTGCGGATGCTTGCCGGCGAGCGTGCGGTACACACGCTCGGCGTCGCCATCGCGCGGTGCCACCATTCCCACTGGCGTCCAGTCGATCACGTCAATCGTCGTCGTGTCGATCAGTTGATCGAGCAGGATGGTGCGGTCGACGCTCGAGGGTGTCATCCCGTGGTCGCTGACCACGACAAACACCACGGAGTCGCGCAGTCCTATCCGCGCAATTGCGTCCTCGAGCGTGCCGAATGCCTGATCAACGCGCGCGATCGCGCGGTTCGTCTCCGGCGCCGCCGGACCGTAGCTGTGGCCGTCGCTGTCGGTGTCGTGGAAGTAGATCGCGATAAAGCCCGGCGCGGAATCGCGCGGCAGCTCCAGCCAACGCAACACCTTCGCGATTTTCCGATCCGGGGTCTCGTCGTGGTCGTAGCGCTGCCACCACGTCGGGCGATTCGGAATCGCCGCCTCGCTGCCCGGCCAGCTCACGATCCCCGCGCGCACGCCCTGGCGCTCCGCCGTCGCCCAGATCGGCTCCCCGCCCCACCAGCGCGGTTCGTTCTGCGCAACCGCGTCGCGCTGCGTGAACCTGCCGAGCTGTGGGTCGCGCATATTGTTCGCGACGATCCCGTGCTCCTCGGCCCACAGCCCGGTGACAATCGAATAGTGGTTGGGGAAGGTCTTCGACGGAAACACCGGCAGCATTCGCTCCGCGCGCACGCCGCGCTCAGCGAGCGCGCGGAGCCGCGGGGCCTCCGCGCGATCGAGGTAGTCCGGTCGGAAGCCGTCGAGCCCCACGAGGATCACGTGCCGCGCGATGCGCGTGCGCTCGGTGTCCGGCGGCGTCGCACGACGCTGGCGGCACGAGAACCCGCTGAGGAGTACGACCGCCGCGAGGAGCCATCCTGCCCGCGAAAGTTTCACGCGGGGGCCGGCGTGTCTTCCGTCAGGAACCGGCGCAGCACCTTCCCCACCATACTCTTCGGCAACTCCGGCTTGAACGCGATGCGCGCCGGCACCTTGTACGGCGCGATCCGCTCCTTTCACCACTGCCGCAGCTCATCGCTCGTCGCCGACGCGCCGGGCCGCAGCACCACGAACGCCACCGCGACCTCGCCCATCGCCGCATCCGGAAATCCGCGCACGCCAACCTCGAGCACCGCCGGGTGCGCCGCAATCACTTCCTCGATCTCGCGCGGCCACACCTGCATCCCGCGCATCTTGATCAGGTCCTTCTTGCGGTCCACGATGTAGAGATAGCCGTCCTGATCGAGATACCCGAGGTCCGCCGTGTGCAGCCACGGGCGTCCATCGGCCCCCACGCGCAACATCTCCTTCGTCTCGGCATCGTTCCGCCAATAGCCGCGCATAATCTGCGGGCCGTGGATCAGCACCTCGCCCACCTCGCCGAGCGGCATCTCCTTCGTCGGATCATCGGCGTCCACGATGCGCATAATCACGTCGGGTAGCGGCGTGCCCACCGAGCCGGGCTTCTGGGCACCACCCAGCGGCGAGACCGTCGCGGCCAGCACGCTCTCAGTGAGCGCATAGCCCTCGATGATCTTGGCGCCGGTGACCTCCTCCCAGCGCTTCATCGTCTCCAGCATCATCGGCGCGGCGCCCGAGACGCAGGCCTTCATTGAATTGAACTTCGCCTTGCGCGCAATCACCCGCGGGTGGTTGAGCAGCGCGTTGTACAGCGTCGGCACGCCGCAGAACACGTCGGGCTTGGTGGTCTCGATCGTCTTCACGAGATCGTTGAAGTCCCGCGGGTTCGGCACCAGCGCAATCGGATTGTGCCCCAGGAAGCACACCGACTGCACGCCGCAGGCCCCGTACGAGTGAAACATTGGCAGCGGCAGGCAGTACACGCCTTCCCACTTGGGCAGCACACGCGAGAGCCACGCGTTCACCTGCGTGCCCGTCTGCACCAGTCCGCCGTGATGTACGCGCACCGCCTTGGGCGTGCCGGTCGTGCCGCCGCTCAGCAGCAGCAGCGCGTCCTCGTTGGGACCCGGTGGCGGCGACGCCGGCACCTGCCCGCGGTACTTGCCCAGCAGCTTGGGCAGCCACGGATCTTCCTCGCGCACGTGCGCGCGATGCCCCGCCTTCTTCTCCACCAGCAGCGTGAACACCGCCGCGAGCACCGGCGGGAACCACTCCTTGATGTTCGTCACCACCACCTGCTGCAGCGACGGCACGCGCCGCTGCACGAGCTTCACGCGCTCGTAGAACGCGCTGAGCGTGAGGATGACCGTCGGCTCCGTGTTGAGCAGTGGCGCCGTGAGTTCCTCCTCGTTGTAGATCGGGTTGAGCGGCACATAGACCGCGCCCAGCTTCCAGGCCGCGAACTCACCGATGAAGAACTGCGGGCAGTTCGGCAGCAGGCAGGCGACGCGGTCCCCGCGCTTCACACCCATCCCGACGAGCGCGATCGCGAACGCGTTGCTGGCCTCGTCGAGCTCGCGCCAACTGACCTTACGGCCCTTGAACAGGAACGCCGGGGCATCCGGCCGCTCGCGCAGGGCCTCGCGCACCGCGTCCAGCAGTGTGCCCTCGGGGTACCGCGCGATCGTCCGCGGCACGCCTTCGTCGTACGACTTGTACCAGGGATAGTCGTGCATCGTCCGTCCGGGGTAGATTGCAGAATATGCCTCGCCTCGCCCTTCGCCACAGCCCTGCACTCGCCCTGCTCGCGCTCCCCGCGCTCCTCGCCGCGCAGAAAGTCCGCCTCGCCAACCGCGATCCCGCCGTGCAACGCGCGCTCGCCGCGATGCAACAGCATCAGGCGTGGACGCTCGAGCAACAGATCTCCATCTGCGAGATCCCGGCGCCGCCGTTCAAGGAAGCCGCGCGCGCCGAGGAGTTCCGGCGACGCCTCGTCGCGCTGGGCTACGCCAACACGCGCATTGACCGTGAAGGCAATGTCATCGCCGAGCTGGGGCAAGGCAACGGCCCCACGGTGATGGTGGCGGGCCACCTCGACACCGTCTTCCCCGAAGGCACCGACGTGAAGACTACGCGTAGCGGTGAGCGAATCGCTGGCCCCGGCATCGGCGACGACTGCCGCGGGCTCGCTGTGATCCTCACGCTGGCCAAGGTGTTCAAGGAAACCAACCTGCAGCCGCGCGGCCGCGTGTACCTCGTGGGCAACGTCGGCGAGGAGGGTCCGGGCAACCTCCGCGGTATCCGGCATCTCCTGACGCAGGAGTTCGTGGGCAAGATCAACTACTTCATCTCCGTGGACGGCGCGGGTGGCGCCGGCATCACGTCGCGCGCGGTGGGCTCGCACCGGTACACCATCTCGTTCGAGGGCCCCGGCGGCCACAGCTACGGCGCGTTCGGGATGACCAACCCGATGCACGCGATGGGCCGCGCGATCGCCCGAATCGCCGACCTGCAGGTGCCCGCGGGTGCGAGGACGACCTTCAACGTCGGCGTCGTACGCGGCGGCACCAGCGTGAACACCATCACGCCGCTGGCGCAGATGGAAGTGGATATGCGCTCCGAATCCGCGGAGAACTTGTTGGAGATGGACCGTCGCATCCGTGCCGCCGTGGATACCGCCGTCACCGAGGAGCTCGCGCGCTGGCCTCTTTCGCGCGCACCGATCCGCGTGAAGTACGACACGATCGGCATCCGACCCACCGGCGGTCAGGGCGACGACGCATACATCGTGCGCACCGCGATGGCGGCGGCCGGCCTGCTCGACGACGGCCTCGCGTGGACGCCGCGCACCGGTGCATCGAGCACTGACGCCAACCTCCCGATCTCGATGGGCATTCCCGCCATCACGATCAACGGCGGCGGACGCGGCGGCGGCGCGCACGGCACGGAAGAGTGGTATCAGGAAACGCCGGATTCGTACAAGGGACCGCAGTTCGCGCTCCTCATCGTCACCGCACTCGCCGGCGTGTCCGGCACGACCCTCCGATGATCACGACTCGCCGCGACTTTCTCCGCACGGCCGGCGCCGCACTCGGCGCCACGGCCGCCCTCTCGTTGCTTGGCCGCTCACTCACGGCGCAGCAGCAGGCCCTGCCCACGATGACCGTGTACAAGAGCGCCTCTTGCGGCTGCTGCCGGCTGTGGGTGGACCACATCCGCGCGAGCGGCTTCACTGTGCGCACGGTGGACACCGACACCCTCGGCACCGTGAAGAGCGAGATGGGAATCCCCGGCGCGCTGGCGTCGTGCCATACGGCGGTGATCGGCGGGTTCCTAGTCGAGGGCCACGTGCCGGCCGACGACATCAAGCGGCTGCTGCGCGAGAAGCCGAAGGTGCGGGGGCTCGCGGTGCCGGGGATGCCGATCGGCTCGCCAGGAATGGAGCAGGGGCCGGTGGCGGGTTACGAGCGCTACGAGGTGCTCGCGTTTGAGCAGAACGGCAGCACACGGGTGTTCGCGACGCACGGGCCGCCGACGCGGCGCTGACATCGCCACTGGTGCACAAACGAAGAGGCCCGCGCGATCCGTCGCGCGGGCCTCTCATCGTTTACGCCGTCACACGTCACAGCCGGCGGTACTCGCGGAACCCAATCATCCGCTGCCCCTGCTCATCCCACAACGTCAGCCGCAACGTCTTGAGCGCCGACCAGATCGTCAGCACCGGCGCCGTCTGGAACACCTCGTTCTCCTCGTGCGCCTGCTTGAGCCGGTAGTTCGGAATCTTCGGCCCCAGGTGATGCACGTGGTGCAGCCCGATGTGTCCCGTGAACCAGTTCAGGATGCCCGGCATCTTGAGGTGCGAGCTGCCCGTCACCGCCGCGGTCGCATAGTCCCAGCTCTTGCCGCGCTCCCAGTACGCTTCCTCGAACTGGTGCTGCACATAGAAGAGTCCGATGCCGCCCGCCGCCGCCAGATAGTACGCCGGGAAGTACACCAGCAGCACCATCTTCCAGCCCAGCGTCCAGCCGAGGATGAAGATCACGCCGAGCAGCGCGATGTTCGTCATCCACACATTCCACAGCTGCTTCCGGCCCGTGGCCAGCGTCTCGCGCCACTTGAAGCGCTGCAGGATCATCATATGAAGGGGCCCGATCCCGAACAGCACCACCGGGTGCCGGTACAGCCAGTACTTGAAGCGCCCAAAGCGCGTGCGCGCCTGGTACTCGCTCACCGTGAGCGTCACGATGTCGCCCACACCGCGGTGGTCGAGGTCGCCCGAGGAGGCGTGATGCAGCGCGTGCTCGCGGCGCCAGGCCTGGAACGGCGTAAACGAGATCACGCCCGTGATGAATCCGATCGTGTCGTTGGCCTTGGACCACGGCAGGAACGAGCCGTGCGCGCAGTCGTGCATAATGATGAACGTGCGGATGAGCAGGCCCGCGAGCGGCAGCGCCATCAGCATCGCCGCCCACCACGCGATCGGCATCAGCCAGTACGCAAACACGAACCCGCTCACCAGGAAGAACAGCGTCGTCGTCACCTGCCACAGCGACGTGCGCACATCGGCCGTCGCATAGCGCGAGATGATGGCTCGCCAGTCGGTGCGCGCGATCTCAGGATGCTGGTTGCGTTCACTCATTAGGGGGTCATCGGGACGCCGACGCGGGTGAGGGTGATGTTGAACACAAGAATGCTGTTGGGCGGAATGCTGGCTGTACCGGACGAGCCATAACCCAGCGCAGGCGGAATGATGATCTGGCGTACGCCGCCGGTCTTCATTCCCCGCGCGCCTTCCTCGAAGCCGTCAATCACCGATTGCAGACCGGTGACGAACCGAAACGGATTCGCCGCCCCCGTGTTGTCGTCGAACTTGACCGCGTTCCGCAGCCAGCCCTGATAGCGCACGAAGACGGTGTCGCCGTCGGCACCGACGCGCACCGAGTCGCCCGACCCCACCGTGATGTCACGGTAGTAGAGCCCCGACGCCGTCTTGGTGGACGCCGCGAGGTTGACGCCCAGGGACGGGTCGAAGGTCACATCCTCGATCCGGGGCACAAACGGGTCGGCGCTGAGGCAGGCGGTGGCAACCACGGAGACGAGCAGGGCGGCGAGCAGACGAACGCGCATCTTGAGCAGGGAGCGGGAAACGGAGGGTCCCCGAATCGGGGACGACCTTCCAATGTAGCCCCAACCGGCCCCCCGCGAGAGGGTTGACCCCCTACAGGTAACGCCGGGGCGGGACGAGCAGGCTGCCAAAGAGCAGCCCGGCCACGAGGGCGAGGATGGCGCTCAGCACCGCCACCAGGGTGTCAAAGCCCAACGTGTAGTCGCGTTCCATCACGAACGACAGCGCGCGGAACCCCACGCTCCCGGGCACGAGCAGCATAATGCCCGGCACGCGCACCAGCGCTCCCGGACGATTCCACAACCGCCCGTAGAGGTTCGCCAGCGCCGCCATCGTCAGGCTCGAGAAGAACACCGCCCCCGCAAACGCACCGCTCGCCACCGGCGCGAACCACGCACTGCCCGCGCGCGTCAGGATGTAGCCGAGGCTCGCGCTCGCCATCACCAAGAGCACGTCGCGTCGCGATGCGCGGAACAACACGGCGAACGACAGCGCCGCCGCAACCATCGCCACGAGCTCCACCTGCGGCGGCAGCGGCGTCGGCGTCCCTGCCATTGGCGTCCAACCAAGCGCGGTCATCAGTTGCGACGCAGCCACGGACCCAAACGTGAGCTTGAGCAGCACGGTCATCGCGCCCGCAAAGCGCGTCGTGCCCGTCACCAACTGCTGCGACGCCAGCTCCGCCACCGCCGTGGTCAGCGAGAGGCCGGGCATCAACACGATGAGCGCGGCCACGATCACTGTCTGCAGCGACAGCGGCGCCACGAAATGCGCGAACGCCGTCGCCAGCGCCGTGACCACCAGCGCACCGACCGCCTCGAACGCCGCACCAAAGTGCGGGCGTGACTGGCTGAGCAGTGCGAGCCAGCCGATGATCAGCCCGAGCACGCCCGCGACGGCGATATCAATCCATCCGGTGCGCAGCAAGCCCGCGACCGACGCCGCGGCGAGGCCGAATGCCGCGACCGTCGCCAGCTCCTGGCGCGCGGTCGTCGGTTTGTCGAGCGCGTGCATCGCCTCCCACGCACCCTCGAGCGACATCCCGCCCGTCACGACCTGCTCGGCGATCGCGTCGAGGCGCGCGAGGGCGCCGAGGTTGATGTCGCCGGGGTCGAGCCGCAGGACGCGCGTTTCCTGTGTGCCCTGCACCACATCGGCGTCGGACAGCGAGAGCAGCAGGCCCGTGGGGCTGGACCAAATCTCGCAGCGCACGCCGATGGCCTGTGCGACTGACCGGATCGCGCCTTCGAGTCGCGACGCGGACACGCCCGCGAGATGCAGGCGGCGGCCGAGTTCGGTGAGAAACCGAACGCGATCGTCGAAGGGGGCGCGGGGGGAGGTCACGGAATCAGGCGCTGCGAAGCTGCGCTATGGCTTGAGGTGCCGCTCGAGAAACGCCCACGTGCGGTTCCAGGAGTCGATCTGCTCCGGCGAATCGTCGCGCAGCAACGTCTCGCGATTTACGCGGCGGTTGAACGTGTGCCCTACGCTCGCCGGCCCCGGCGTGGGATTCACATAGATCTTGGTCTCGGCGTACGCGGGCTTCCGCGCGACGAGCGCGTCGATGAGCGGCTGCGCTTCGACGAAGTCTACGTCGGTGTCGTTCGTGGCCACGTGCACGAGCAGCGGCCGCTCGAGGGAATCCACGTGGTAGTACGGCGAGCGGCGGATGTACTCCTCGCGCCGCTCGAAGGGCAGCCCGCGCAGGGCCTCCTGCGTGCTGAACGAGCGCTGGTAGCTCGGCCCTTTATATGAAAGTCGGAATACGAGGTTCGTGACCGGCACCATTGCCACGCCGGCCACGAAGCGGGCGCGTTGACCACGCATCAACAGGAGCGCCGTGATGTACCCGCCGTGGCTCCAACCCATAATGCCGATGCGCGCCGGATCTACCTCCGCGCGCGTGAGCAGGTAGTCCACGGCCGACTCCACGTCGTCGAGCTCCTTGCCGCCGTAGTCGATTGCATTGTGGAACGCCGCGCCGTAGCCGGTGCTGCCGCGGTAGTCCGGCGCGACGATCACGTAGCCGCGCTGCACGGCCTCGATGATGAACGGCAGGTAGTTCTGGTCCCAGTTGCCGTGCACGCCGCCGTGCACCCACACCATCGCGGCGTGCGCCTTGGCCCCGCGCGGCGCGAGCGGGCTGAACACGTACGCCGGAATCTCCAGCCCGTCCACGTTCGACTTGTACGTGATCGTCTCGTAGCGCATCACGCCAGCGCTGCGCGCCGCAAAGATGCTGTCGGTGCGCGCTTTGGCCGTGAGCGCGCTCGCGTAATCCGAGACGGGGTGGTCCTCGGGCCGATTGCTCACATACAGCTGCCGGACGCGGGCGGTGTCCATCGGGACGACCTGCTGCGCCGCCAACGGCAGTGCGAGGGCCCATACGAGGACGGCGGGGATCATTTGTGCTCTGCGCATAGCGTATAATATCGCTGTGATCAGCTACGACCCGAAGAACTGGATCGGTGTGCTCCTCGACTTTCCGCGGAGCCCGATCTTCCGCACACTGTTCCTCGACGTGCTCGGCGCCGGTGCCTGGGCCGCGCTCGTCGTCTGGGTGGAGACCGACTACCTGCGCGTGGCCATTCCGCTCGGGCCGTCGTTTCTCTCCATCCTCGGCATCATCCTCGGCTTGTTGCTCGTGTTTCGTACGAACACGGCGTACGATCGCTGGTGGGAAGGCCGCCGGCTCTGGGGCCAGTTGGTGAATGTCTCGCGCGGACTCGCACGGCACTTAGCGGTCGCACCACTCGAACAGCGCGCCCGCTACGCCACGCTCCTCGCCAGTCTGCCGCCGGCACTGGCGACGCATCTCCGCCGTCCGCGCGGCGAGGGCGGCGCACACGTGCCCAACGAGATTCTGAACACGCTGCACGCCGCGGTGCGCGCCGACGACGATGCCGGACTGCTCGGGACCGATGCGCGCTTGGTGACGGCGCCGCTGCTCCAGCAGTTTGACGATGTGGTCGGCGCCTGCGAGCGCATCCGCAACACGCCCATCCCGTTCTCGTACTCGAGCTACGTGAAGCAGTTCGTGATGCTCTACGCGATCATTATGCCCTTCGGGCTCGTGCGCGAGTTCGGCTACGGCACGGTGATCGCGTGTATGTTCACGTTCTTCGCGACGATGGGGCTCGAGCTGCTTGCGGGCGAGATTGAGGAGCCGTTCGGCACGGACAGGAACGACCTGCCGCTGGAGGACATCGGCGGCGTGATCGCGCGCGACGTGCGCGCGATTCTCGCGGCGGGCTGAGCGGCGCCGCGGCGCGCCGCGCGCCGGTGCCTTAGTCCAGCGCCATCTCCGGCTCGATCACCACGGGGAAGTTCACCGAGTTGGCGATGTAGCACTCCTCGTGCGACTCGTGATGGATGCGCGCGAACTCGTCGCCGCTGGGCAAGCGGTCCTTGAAGAAGATCTTCGGGCGCAGCACGGCCATCGTAAGCGCCGTCTTGCCGTCGGCCCGGGTGTGCATCACGGCTTCGGCGGGGTCCGTGTAGGACTCCACGATGTAGCCCGCCTTCGAGAGCTTGGAGAGTACGAAGAGCATATGGCAGGAGGAGAGCGCGGCGACGACGGCTTCCTCGGGGTCAACGGCGGCGGGCACGGACAGCGGCGGCCGGAGCACGTGCGGCGAGGCGGAGGCAGGGACGGTGACGTTCTCGTCGAAGTGCCAGGTGTGGCCGCGGGAGTACTTCTGGCGGAGGAACGAGTCGCTGCCGCGTGTCCAGCGGATGGTGGCGTGATAGGTGCCCATCAGGAGCTCTCGGTATGAGTGCGCTATTCAACTATGTAGTAATATATACTGGAGGCGTCGCCGATTGCAATCGGCGAAGCGCTGACGCGAGCATCAGCGAACTACCTACGCGCGCACGAAGCCGTAGAGCGCGTCGAAGCGGCCGTTGTCTGCCGCCGCGAGCGCTTGCAGATATCGCGTCCGGACCGCGTCGTGCGGCCCGGAGCTCGTTGCGCTCCCCCAACTGAACGGCGGCCGACCCCACCGACGCAGCAGCAGGTCGGTCGCGAGGCGCGCGTGGCGTCCGTTGCCGTTGGGCCACGGATGGATGAGCACCAACTGATGATGGAAGCGAGCGGCGAGCTCATCCAGCGCCCGATCGGAGCGCATAGCGTGCGCGTGCTGTGCGCGCGTGTTTTCGAGCAGGTCGCTCACGAGGCGCGGAACTTCGGACCACGTGAAGGGCGAGATGCTCTTTTCGCTGGTGCGGTATGTCCCTGCCCACCGCCACGTCTTGCCGAACATTCGTTGATGCAGCGCCTTGAGCGCTTCGCGATCGAGCATATCCGGCGTGCGGGCCGCGGCCCACTCAATCGCCTCTCGAATGTTCTCGGCTTCCCATCCGTTGAGTTCCGCGCGCGTGGTGATGTGCGGGGGCAGCAGTCCCTCCGACTCATCAGCGTCGAGCGGCGTATTCCCCTCTCCAC
>CAYPYY010000060.1:0-2368 GCA_964414995.1 uncultured Gemmatimonas sp. | reverse complement strand
GGGGGCAGCAGTCCCTCCGACTCATCAGCGTCGAGCGGCGTATTCCCCTCTCCACTGGCTCCCCACAAACGAGCATCCACGGTTCAGTCCCAGAGCAGCGACGCGCGTTTCGCCAGCCAGTGGTCGACGGATCGATCGGGGTCCGCTGACCGCGCGACACCCTCGTGCTGATTCTCGAGCGTCATTGTGTGCAGCAAGCGGTCCTGTTCCTCTTGCGCCTTTGCGATGGCCCGTTGCCGCACCATTTCCGTGAGCGGCACTCGCGGAACGAAGGCAATCAGCACGTCGCACTCGAGCGCATTCGCGGCGTCTCGAAGCTTTGAAAGCGTGATCGCCCCGCGATCCTCTCGGCGCTCCAACTCGGCGATGCCGGTCGTGGAGACACCGAGTCGACGGCCGAGCTGCGCCATCGTCATCCCGAGCGCCGTCCGAATCGTCCGAATCCAACCGCCCGCGGGCGGCGGGGTCCGCGGCAGGCCGCGGAGCCGCTCATCCAGTTGCCGTCGCAGTAGTGCGCGCGCGTTCACGGTGTCTCCTGGTTTAATACTTCACGTATTGCTGAATAATATGATGGCAATCATAGAGCTATACGTGAAGTAATACAAGAGCAATATACACGTATAAGTGCAAATTACATCGTGCATCCCCTCAACTGCTTGTGTTAGTTCGACTTACCGATAGCTGGCGATTCGGCCTGCTCGTCGAGCAATCGCCGCACGGCAGGCTCAAGACTGAGCGGCGCAGCGGGACCAATCACGGTGTGCCGAATCCGGCCCGTCCGGTCGAGCAAGAAACTTGTCGGGTAGCCGTGCACACCACCGAACGTGTGTTCGGCGTCGGCATCCACGTGCGCGATCGGATAGCTCACCCCGCGCTCCGACACGAACCGCCGCACCGCGTCCGTGCTCACGCGATCCACGGCGAGCCCCACAATCACCAGCCCCGCATCACGGTGCCGCGCATACATCTGTTCGAGCAATGGCATCTCCACGCGGCAAGGCGTGCACCAGGTCGCCCAAAAGTTCACGAGCACAACCTTGCCGCGCAGCGAGTCGCTCCGGAGTTCGGGGCCGTCGAGTGCAACGTACTGATAGGTCGGCCTCACATCGGGGCCCGAACGCACGCCGACAAGCGCACCCAAGTGCGGTAGCAACCGCGGCGCGGCCATCACCAGAACCGCGACTACGACGATGTTCCACACGGTCAGGTGCCGGCGGATGCGCGCTTTCCATCCCAGCGGAGCGGGCGTCTGCGTTGTCAGAGGACTTGTACGCTGTGTCATCGTTTGTGGTGGACAATCCGTACGAGGAGAAGAAAGTTCTCTGGCACGTTTGGCTGGCCCACTCTCGTCCGAAGGTCGGAGATCCCAGATGCATCACCGCTTCTCGCTCGCACGCGCGGTCCGTGCGACCCTCCTTGTTGGCGTCGCACTCGCGCTCGCCCTCCCCGCTGCGCTGACGGCGCAAGACAGCGCTCTAGCCGGCGGCGCGCGCACTCCGCGACGCACCGGCCTGCCGCTCGAGGCCACGCGCTCCTGGTCGCTCAACACGACCGAGGGCTCCTGGCTCTCCGTGGACGTCTCGCCGGACGGGCAGACCCTCGTGTTCGATATGCTCGGCGATCTCTACACGCTGCCCATCGCCGGCGGCGCCGCCACCGCACTCACCAGCGGGATGCCGTTTGACGCGCAGCCGCGCTTCTCGCCCGACGGCAAGCACATCGTCTACGTCAGCGACGAGGACGGCGGCGACAACCTCTGGGTGATGGAGCTCGCGACCAAGAAGAAGACGCAGGTCACGCGCGGCAAGACGAATCGCTACGTCTCGCCCACGTGGACACCCGACGGCCAGTACCTCATCGCCGCACGCGCGCCGTTCCGCGGCGGCGTCACGCGACTTTGGATCTACCACCGCGACGGCGGCAGCGGCACCGCGCTGATGACCGCGCCCGCCGGTGCCACCGCGCCCACCAACGCACAGGCCGGCCCCGAAGTCTCCCGCGACGGCCGCTATGTGTGGCTCGGTGAGCGCAACGGCGCCTGGCACTACAACGCCAACTTCCCGCAGTACCAGATCGCACGCTACGACCGCACCACTGGCCGCCAGGTGCAGGTGACGTTCGGCTACGGCTCCGCCGTGCGCCCGACGCTCTCGCCCGACGATCGCTACCTCGTGTACGGCTCGCGCTTCGAGGCGCAGACGGGCCTGCGCATCCGCGACCTCACCACCGGCGATGACCGCTGGCTCGCCTTCCCCACGCAGCGCGATGATATGGAGTCGCGCGCCGCGCTCGACGCGCTGCCAGGAATGACCTTCACGCCCGATGGCCGCAGCGTGATCGCCTCCTACGGCGGCAAGCTCTGGCGCAT
>CAYPYY010000059.1:1375-17096 GCA_964414995.1 uncultured Gemmatimonas sp. | reverse complement strand
ACCGCGACCAACGTCGGTGCCATCGTCAAACTCTTCGAGGGCGTGCGTCCACTGCGTGCGGCGGGCGTCATCGATCCGGTCTTTCTCGTCATCGGGAGCGGCGAGCAGTACGGCCCGCACGCCGCCGCCGAGCAGCCGCTCGCCGAGGGGGCCGAGTGCCGCCCCGTGACCTTCTACGCGGCCACCAAGCTGGCGCAGGAAGCCCTGGCGCTCGGCGCGGCGCGAGCGGAAGGGCTGCGCGTGATTGCGACGCGCTCCTTCAATCACTCCGGCCGTGGACAGGCGCCGCCGTTCCTGCTGCCCGCGCTGGTTGCACGCGCAAAGGCCGCGCGCGCCGGCGGTGGAGCGGTGCAGATCGGCAACACCGAAGTCGTGCGCGATTTCCTCCACGTAGAGGACGTCGTGTCCGCGTATATTTCACTGGCGACGCGAGGACGGGTAGGCGAGGTCTACAACGTCTCAAGCGGAACTGGAGTGCGCGTCGGGGAGTTGGCGAGCGAGGTGCTCGCCGCGGCCGGCGTGCACACACCGCCGGTGGTGGACCCTGCCTTGCAGCGCGCGGTCGACCTGCCGGTACTCGTAGGCGACAACTCGAAACTGCGCGCGGACACCGGCTGGGCTCCCAGCCGTAGCCGCGCCGACATCATCTCAGACCTGCTCGATGCCGCGTCGTAACGATCTGCACCGCATTCTCCTCATCGGCTCCGGCCCGATTGTCATCGGCCAGGGCGCCGAGTTCGATTACTCGGGCACGCAGGCCGCCAAGGCGCTGCGCGAAGAGGGCTACGAGGTCATCCTCGTGAACTCCAATCCGGCCACGATAATGACCGATCCCGAGGTAGCGGATCGGACCTACATCGAGCCGGTGACCCCGGAGTTCGTCGAGCTGATCATCGAGCGCGAGAAGCCCGACGCGCTCCTGCCGACGATGGGGGGCCAGACCGCGCTCAACGTGGCGATGGCGCTGCACGAGCGTGGCGTGCTCTCCAAGCACGGCGTGGAACTGATCGGCGCGAATGCGCGCGCGATTGCAGTCGCCGAGGACCGCAAGCTGTTCGCCGAGGCGATGGCGCGCATCGGGCTCAAGTGTCCCGAGGGACGCATCGCCACGACCTGGGATCAGGCACTGGAGATCGCCGAGTGGACGGGCTTTCCGGCGATCATCCGTCCGGCGTTTACGCTGGGCGGCTCCGGTGGCGGCATCGCCTATAACCGCGAGGAGTATGAGCGCATCGTGCGGCGCGGCCTCGACGAGTCGCCAATCTCGCAGGTGCTGATCGAGCGCTCGTTGCTCGGCTGGAAGGAGTACGAGCTGGAAGTGATGCGCGACTCGATGGACAACGTCGTCATCATCTGCTCGATCGAGAATCTCGACCCGATGGGCATCCATACGGGCGACTCCATCACCTGCGCGCCGGCGATGACGCTGTCGGACCGCGAGTATCAGGTGATGCGCGACGCGGCGCAGCGGGTGATTCGCGAGATTGGCGTGGCGGCGGGCGGCTGCAACATCCAGTTCGCGGTGAACCCGGCGAACGGCGAGATGGTCGTCATCGAGATGAACCCGCGCGTGTCGCGCTCGTCGGCGCTGGCGTCGAAGGCGACGGGCTTCGCGATCGCGCGCATCGGCACCAAGCTGGCGGTGGGCTACTCGCTGGACGAGATCCCCAACGACATCACGAAGACGACGCCTGCGAGCTTCGAGCCCGTGCTCGACTACGTGGTCGTGAAGGTGCCGCGCTTCGCGTTCGAGAAGTTCCCGGGCGCGGACGTCGGGCTCACCACGCAGATGAAGTCGGTGGGCGAGTCGATGGCGATCGGGCGCACGTTCAAGGAGGCATTCCAGAAGGGACTCCGTGCGCTGGAGGCCGGGCGTTCCGGCTGGGTGATTGGCGAGCGACCCAGCGACGACCGCGTCGCCGACGAGTCGCTCGACGCGGTGCGCGCGGCACTATCACAGCCCGTGCCGGAGCGGATGTTCCAGGTCAAGCGCGCGATGCTGCTCGGGATGAGCGTCGAGGAGATCCAGCAGCGTACGGGGATGGACCCGTGGTTCCTGCGGCAGTTCGAGGAGTTGCTGGAGGCGGAGCGCGCGTATGCGGCGGCGCCGTCGCTCGACGCGCGCGCCGTGCGTCGGATGAAGCGCCTGGGCTTCTCGGATCGCCAACTCGCGGCGCTGCGCGGCGAAAGCGAGCAGGCGGCACGTGAGCGTCGCTGGGGCCTGGGCGTTCGCCCCGCCTACAAGATGGTGGACACCTGCGCGGGCGAGTTCCCGTCGAACACGCCGTACCTCTACTCCTCGTACGACGAGGAGAGCGAGGCACCGCGCACGGGACGCAAGTCGGTCGTCATCCTCGGCAGTGGGCCGAACCGCATCGGGCAGGGGGTCGAGTTCGACTACTGCTGCGTGCGGGCGGCGATCGCGCTGCGCGAGGCCGGCTACGAGACGATTATGGTCAACTCGAATCCCGAGACCGTCTCGACGGACTACGACACCTCCGACAAGCTGTACTTCGAGCCGCTGACCTTCGAGGACGTGCTGGAGATCGTGCAGCGCGAGCAGCCGGTGGGCGTGATCGTGCAGCTCGGCGGCCAGACGCCGCTCAAGCTGGTGAAGCCGCTGGAGGCGGCGGGCGTGACGATTCTGGGCACCAGTCCCGAGGCGATCGATATCGCCGAGGACCGCAAGCGATTCGAGCAGTTGGCCCGCGAGTTGGGCGTGCGGCAGCCGCCCAACGGCACCGCCACGAGCGTGGACCAGGCCGTGGCGATTGCGGCGCGGATCGGATATCCCGTGCTCGTGCGGCCCAGCTACGTGCTCGGGGGTCGCGCGATGGAGATCGTGTACGACGAGGCGTCGTTGCGCGAGTATTTCCAGCGGGCCGTGCGCGTCTCTGAGGATCGGCCGGTGCTGGTGGATGCGTTCCTCGAGGACGCGTTCGAGGCCGATGTGGACGCGCTCAGCGACGGTGAGACGGTCGTCATCGGCGGCGTGATGCAGCACATCGAGGACGCGGGCATCCACTCCGGTGACTCGGCCTGCGTCCTGCCACCGTACCTGATTTCGCAGGAAGCGCAGGACGAGATGCGCGCGCACACGATCGCGTTCGCCAAGGCGCTGGGCGTCGTGGGCCTCATCAATGTGCAGTACGCCGTGAAGGACGGCGTGGTCTATGTGATCGAGGTGAATCCGCGGGCGTCGCGGACGGTGCCCTTTGTGTCCAAGACCATCGGCAAGCCGCTGGCCTCGTTGGCGGCGCGGGTGATGCTCGGCGAGAAGCTGGCGGACCTCGGCTACACGCGCGAGATCGTCGCGCCGTACGTGAGCGTGAAGGAAGCCGTGTTCCCGTTCACCAAGTTCCGGGAGTTTGACCCCGTGCTCGGACCTGAGATGCGGTCCACGGGCGAGGTGATGGGTGTGAGCGAGTCGTTCGGGACGGCGTTCGCCAAGGCGCAGCTCAGCGCGGGTAACGGGCTGCCGCGCGAGGGCAACGTGATGGTCACCGTGAACGACCACGACAAGCCGTTGGCGGTGAAGATTGCGAAGCGCTTCCACGCGATGGGCTTCGGCCTGATCGCGACGGAAGGCACGGCGCGGGCGCTCGAGGCGGTGGGGATCAGTCCGCAGCGCATCAACAAGGTGAGCGGCGGCCGTCCACACGGCATTGACCTGATGGTCAACGGCGAGCTGCAACTGCTGATCAACACGCCGCTGGGCAAGCGCGCGCAGAAGGACGATGACACGTTGCGGCAGGCGGCTATCGCGAATCGCGTGCCGTACACGACGACGTTGTCGGCCGCGAGCGCGGCCTGTGACGCCATCGAGAGCCTGCGCGCCGGAATGCCCTCGGTGAAGTCGCTGCAGGAGTGGCAGAGGATGCTCGGATGAGCGACTACTTCGTACACGAGTCCGCGTATGTGGACGAGGGAGCCGTGGTCGGCGCCGGCACGAAGATCTGGCACTTCTGTCACGTGATGCCCGGCGCCGTGATCGGCGAGGCGTGCTCGCTCGGGCAGAACGTGGTGGTGATGAACGGCACGCGTCTCGGACGCAACGTGAAGGTGCAGAACAACGTCTCGATCTACGAGGGCGTGGAGATCGAGGACGACGTGTTCTGCGGCCCGTCGATGGTGTTCACGAACGTGGTGAATCCGCGGAGCCACGTGTCGCGCCGCGATGAGTACCGACGCACGCTCGTGCGCCGCGGGGCGAGCATCGGGGCGAACGCGACGATTGTGTGCGGGGTGACGCTCGGGGAGCATTGCTTCGTGGGCGCGGGGGCGGTGGTGACGAAGGATGTGCCGGCGTACGCAATGATGGCCGGCGTTCCCGCGCGGCGGATTGGCTGGATGTGCCATTGCGGTGTGAAGCTCCCCACCGCCGTCAATGGCGGGGCCCGTTGTAGCGCCTGCGGCGTCGAGTACGAGGTCGCCGGGGATCACGTCCGTCGCCTTTCCTGAGGAACTCGTGCGTTCGAACCAGTCCTTCCGTGTCTCGTTTGTCGGGTGTGGGCGCATCAGCCAGAACCACTTTGACGCCATCGACAAGATCGACGGCCTCGAGATCGTGGCGGTGTGCGACACCGTCGAGTCGCGCGCCCGGGACGCGGGCCAGAAGCTCGGCGTGCCGCACTTCGGATCCCTTGAGCGGATGCTCGCCGAGGTGCCGAGCGACGTCCTCGTCATAGCGACGCCCTCGGGAATGCATCCCGCGCACGGCGTCGCGGGAGCGAAGGCTGGGCGCCACATCGTCTGCGAGAAGCCGATGGCAATCTCCCTGGCCTCGGCGGACGAGCTCGTGCGCGCCTGCGACGACAATGGCCGGCACCTGTTTGTGGTCAAGCAGAATCGGTTGAACGCGACCATCCAGCTGGTGCGTCGCGCGATCGACAAGGGACGCTTCGGCCGAATGTATATGGCCAACGCCACCGTGCGCTGGGCGCGGCCGCAGGAGTACTACGATCAGGCGCCGTGGCGTGGCACGTGGGAATTCGATGGCGGCGCCTTTATGAATCAGGCGTCGCACTACGTGGACCTGATGCAGTGGTTTATGGGGCCGGTCGAGAGTGTAATGGCCAAGACCGCGACGATGGCCCGTCGCATCGAAGCCGAAGACAGCGGCGCGGCGATCCTCAAGTTCCGGTCGGGTGCCATCGGCGTGATGGAGGTCACGATGCTGACCTTCCCGAAGAACCTCGAGGGCTCGATCACGTTGCTCGGCGAGCGGGGCACCGTGCGGGTCGGCGGGACGGCCGTGAACCGGATCGAGCACTGGCAGTTCGCGGACTACGACGACGACGACAAGCTCGTGGAGGCCGCAAACACAAACCCCAGTTCAGTTTACGGGTTTGGCCACGAGCCCTACTACCGGAACGTGCTCCGCGTGCTCCGCGGCGAGGCAGTGCCGGACACCGACGGACGGGGCGGGCGGAAGTCCCTGGAACTGATTCTGGGCATCTACGAGTCGGCCAAGACGGGGCGTGAGGTTCCGCTGCCGCTGCGGGGGACTTTGTAGGCCGAAATTCAGACCCGCTTCGTTGACTATGTAGTGTCAGGAAGCGAACTTACGAGGCTCGCGAGCGTTGCTCGCGAGCCTCCTTTTCATTCTTTGTCCTGATCCGGCCAATGGCAGTACCTCTCCTCGATCTCAAGGCCCAACACGCGACCATTCGCGACGCTGTCGTCCGCGATATGCTGCAGGTCGTCGACGACCAGGCCTTCATCCTCGGCGCCCCTGTTTCCAAGCTCGAGGCCGAGGTCGCCAGTCTCTCACACACCAAGTACGCCGTCGGCTGCGCCAACGGCACCGACGCGATCCTGATCGCGATGCGCGCGCTCGACATTGGTCGCGGCGACGAGGTGGTGACGACGCCCTTCACGTTCTTCGCGACCGCCGGCACGATCCACAACGTCGGTGCCACGCCGGTCTTCGTCGACATCGACCCGAAGACCTACAACATCCGGCCGGATCTGGCGGCCGCCGCGGTGACGTCCAAGACGAAAGCGGTCATCCCAGTGGACTTGTTCGGGCAGATGGCCGCGCTCGAGGAGGTGCGCCGACTGCTGCCCGCGATGCCGATCATCGAGGACGCGGCGCAGAGCATCGGTGCGCGCCGCAAGATCGACGGCACGTGGCGGATGGCCGGCGAGGCCGCAACCATCGGCACCTTCTCGTTCTTCCCCTCGAAGAACCTCGGCGGCTACGGCGACGGCGGAATGATCGTCACGCAGGACGAGGCGATCTTCAAGCGGCTGATGCGCCTGCGCACGCACGGGTCCGTGCAGACGTACTTCCACGAGGAAGTGGGTTACAACTCCCGGCTCGATGCGCTGCAGGCCGTGGTACTCTCGGCGAAGTTGCCGCATCTGGCTGGCTGGAGCGCCAAGCGGCGTGAGAATGCGGCGTACTACACGGCCGCTTTCGCCGACATCTCGGACATCGTCCCGCCGTACATCGATCCGGCGAACGAGTCGATCTACAACCAGTACACGATTCGCGTGTCGCGTCGCGATGCGCTGAAGGAGCACCTGAAGGCGAAGGGGATCGGCCACTCCGTGTACTATCCGCTGCCGCTGCACCTGCAGCCCTGCTTCGCCTATCTCGGCTACAAGGCCGGGGCCTGCCCCGAGGCCGAGCGGGCAGCGAACGAAGTCGTGTCGCTGCCGGTTTTCCCCGAGCTGACGAATGCCCAGCGCGACGAAGTCGTCGCCGCCGTCCGCTCGTTCTTCGGCAAGTAGTCCCTCACTCGAACCCCACTCGAAGTCCTATGGCTTCCCAGAAGGAAACGTTGCTGCGCAAGATCGCCGATCGCTCGGCGGTGACGTCGGTGATCGGGCTTGGTTACGTCGGACTCCCGCTGGCGATGGAACTCTGCGAGGCCGGATTCCAGGTGATCGGCTACGACGTCAGCGAGCGGGTCTGCCAACTGCTGATGCGCGGCGAGTCGCACATCCAGGACGTGCCGGCGGCGCAGGTGGCCAAGCACGCACGCTCGGGCAAGTTCTTGGCGACCACCGACGCGACGCAGCTCAAGCGCGCCGACACGGTCTCGATCGCGGTGCCGACACCGCTGGCCAAGACGCGCGACCCGGATATGTCGTACGTCCTCTCGGCCTCCGAGACCATCGCGGCGCAGGCGCACGCGGGGATGCTGGTGGTGCTGGAGAGCACGACGTATCCCGGCACGACGCGGGAGCTGCTCCAGCCGCGGCTCGAGGACAAGGGTCTCACCATCGGCGTGGACGTGTTCCTCGCGTTCAGTCCGGAGCGCGTGGACCCGGGCAATCCGAAGTACCACACGAAGAATACGCCCAAGGTGGTGGGCGGCATCACGCCGGCCTGCAACGAAGTCGCGACCGCGTTCTACTCGTCCACGATCGACACGGTCGTGCCCGTGAGCTCGCCGGAGGCGGCGGAGCTGGTCAAGCTGCTGGAGAACACGTTCCGCTCGGTAAACATCGGCCTGGTCAACGAGATGGCGATCGTCTGCGATCGCCTGGGCGTGGACATCTGGGAAGTGATCGATGCGGCGGCGACCAAGCCGTTCGGCTTTATGAAGTTCACGCCGGGGCCCGGCATCGGTGGCCACTGCATTCCGCTCGACCCGCACTACCTGGCGTGGAAGATGCGCGCGCTCAACTACAAGACGCGGTTCATCGACCTGGCGAGCGAGGTCAATTCGTCGATGCCCGACTTCGTCGTCGAGAAGGTGGCCCGTGGGCTGAACGACGATCGCAAGGCGGTGAACGGGAGCCGCGTGATGGTGCTCGGCATCGCCTACAAGCCGAACATCGACGATATGCGTGAGAGCCCGGCCCTCGACGTGATGCGACTGCTGGAGCAGCGGGGCGCCACCGTGGTCTATCACGACCCGCACGTGCCGTCGTTCCGCGAGGACGGGCACGAGGCGCATAGCGTGGCGCTGACCGCCGACGAGCTCGCGCGCTGCGACGCCGTCGTCGTGGTGACCGATCACAAGAGCGTGGACTACCAGTTCGTCGCCGACCACACGGGGCTCGTCATCGACACGCGCCACGCGATGGCCAAGCTGAAGGCGTCGAAGGCGCGCGTGATTGACCTGACGTCGTCGACGGTCGCCGTGGCGGGGGCGCACGCGTGAGGATTGCGGTCGTCGGGTCGGGTTACGTCGGGTTGGTGGTCGGGGCGTGTCTCGCGGAAACGGGCAATGACGTCGTCTGCGCAGATGTGGATGCCGGCAAGATCGAGGGCCTCACGCGGAACGTGCTGCCGATCTATGAGCCGGGGCTCGAGGATTACGTCGAGCGGAATCAGGCTGCGGGACGGCTGACATTCACCACGGATACGGCGAGCGCAGTGCGCGACGCCGAAGTCGTGTTCATCGCCGTCGGGACGCCGCCGGACGAGGATGGCTCGGCCGATCTCAAGTATGTGCTGGCCGTGGCCGAGGTCATCGGGCGCCACGCCGAGCGCGAGCTCGTGGTGGTGACCAAGTCCACGGTGCCGGTCGGGACGGCGGAGAAGGTGGCCGCCGTGATCCGGCCGTTGGCGCGCGTGCCGTTCCATATGTGCTCGAACCCCGAGTTCCTGAAGGAAGGCGCGGCGATCGACGATTTTATGAAGCCGGACCGCGTGGTCATCGGCGTGGACAGCGACTTCGCGCGTGAGCGGATGGGTGAGCTCTACTCCCCGTTCGTGCGCACGGGCAAGCCGGTGATCTTTATGGACATTCCGTCCGCGGAGATGACCAAGTACGCGGCGAATGCGATGCTGGCGACGCGCATCTCGTTTATGAACGAGATCGCGAACCTCTGTGAGAAGGTCGGGGCCAACGTGGACGCGGTGCGTCGCGGCATCGGCTCGGACAGCCGCATCGGTGCGGCGTTCCTGTTCCCGGGGCCCGGATTCGGTGGGTCGTGCTTCCCGAAAGACGTGCAGGCACTTCGTAAGACCTCCGTCGAGTTCGGCGCGCCGATGGCGATGCTGCGCGCCGTGGAGGAAGCCAATGACCGGCAGAAACGCCGTCTGTTCGAGAAGGTCTCCGAGGTGCTCGGCGGCAACCTCAAGGGCAGGCGCATCGCACTCTGGGGACTGGCCTTCAAGGCCAACACCGACGATATGCGCGAGTCGCCGTCGCTGGTGCTGATTGACGCGCTACTCGGTGCGGGTGCCATTGTCGTGGCGCACGACCCCGCGGCGATGCACGAGACGCAGCGCCGCATTGGGGACCGGATCGAGTACGCCGCGTCGGCGCACGCGGCCGCCACCGGCGCCGATGCGCTGGTCATCGTCACGGAGTGGAACGAGTACCGTTTCCCGGACTTCGCCAAGCTCAAGGGCGAGCTGCGCCAGCCCGTCGTCGTGGACGGACGGAATCTTTACGATCCGGCGAAGATGCGCTCGCTCGGCTTCACCTACCGCAGCATCGGACGGGGCGCGGAGTGAGAGTCCTCGTCACCGGTGCAGCGGGATTCCTCGGGTCGCACCTCTGCGATCGCTTCTTGCGTGACGGCCACGAGGTGGTCGGGCTCGACAACTTCCTGACGGGCCATCCGGACAACATCGCTCACCTCATCGGGCACGAGCGCTTCCGCTTCATTCGACACAATATCTCCGAGTACACGTACATCCCCGGCCATCTCGACGGCGTGCTGCACTTCGCCTCGCCGGCGAGCCCCGTGGACTACCTCAAGATGCCGATCCAGACGCTCAAGGTCGGCTCGCTCGGCACGCACAATGCGCTCGGCATCGCCCTGGCCAAGCGCGCACGTTTTCTGCTCGCGTCCACCAGCGAGGTGTACGGCGATCCGCAGATCCACCCGCAGCCCGAGTCCTACTGGGGCAACGTGAACCCGGTGGGGCCCCGCGGCTGCTACGACGAGGCCAAGCGCTTCGCCGAGGCGATGACGATGGCCTATCATCGCGCGCAGGACGTGGACACGCGGATCGTGCGGATCTTCAACACCTACGGCCCGCGGATGCGCCCGCACGACGGCCGCGTCGTCTCGAACTTCATCGTGCAGGCACTGAATGGCGAGCCGCTCACCGTCTACGGCGATGGCTCCCAGACGCGCTCGTTCTGTTTCGTCGAGGACGAAGTCGAGGGCATCTACCGCCTATTCCACTCGGACGAGCACGCTCCCGTGAACATCGGCAACCCGAACGAGTTCACCGTGCGCGCCCTCGCCGAGATGGTCATCGAGATGACGGGCAGTGCCTCGCCGATCGTGTCGTTGCCATTGCCCGCGGACGACCCCAAGGTGCGCCAGCCCGACATCACGAAAGCCCGGACCCTGCTCGACTGGGCGCCGACGATCGAACTTCGCGCGGGCCTCGCGCGTACCATCGACTACTTCAAGGGCCTGTCCGGATCGGCCCGGCTCCAGCCGCCTACCTGACCATCGTGTACCGTCGCCTCGCGCTCGTCCTGCTGCTCGTCGTTGCCGCCGCCTGTTCGCGCGCCATCAACGTCCGCGCCTACTCGACCTCGGTGGACCTCTACAAGGCCGGCCTCGAGCGCTTCCAGCGCGAGCGCTGGACCGATGCCATCACCGCCTTCGAGAAGCTCACGTTCGACCTTCCCTCGCGTGACACGCTCCTGCCGCTCGCGCACTGGTACCTCGGGCACGCCCGCCGCAAGAACGAAGAACGCGTGCTCGCCGCGCAGAGCTTTGCCCGCGTCGCGGAGTTGTTCCCGGAGGACACGCTGGCGGACGATGCACTGTTCTGGGCTGCGGTCTCCTACCGCGAGATGTGGCGCAGTCCGTCGCTAGATCCGCAGTACGGGATTCTCTCGCAGGCGCAGTTCCGCACGCTCGAAGGCATCTTTCCAGACTCGCCCTTCGCCGACTCGGCCAAGCGCGAGCTCAACCGCCTCGACGAGTGGTTCGCCACCAAGGACTACGAGACGGGGATGCACTACGCGCGGCGCCGCGCCTATGACTCGGCGATCCTGTATTTCCAGGACGTCGTGAAGAACTATCCGAACACGGACAAGGCGCGGCAGTCGATGCTGCAGTTGGTGCGCATCTATCGCCTCCCGGTGCTGAACTACACGGAGGACGCCGACGAGGTCTGCGCGGCCCTGCGGGCGGGCTTCCCGACCGATCCTGACGTGCTCGCGGCGTGCAAGCTACCGGCCGCGCCGGCGACCGGTACGCCGCCCCCGATGGCGACACCCTGAGCGACGGCTCGTGGCGCCGCGGCTCGGCATTCTCGGGGGGACCTTCGATCCGCCGCACGTCGGGCACCTGCTGGTGGCCCTCGACGCGCTGGACTTCCTCGCACTGGACCGGCTGCTGCTGATTCCGGCCGCGCGCCAGCCGCTCAAGCAGGGCGTCGAGATGACGGCCGGTGTGCATCGCGTGGCGATGACCTCCCTGCTGGCGTCGCAGGACCCCCGCCTCACGGTTGATGATCGGGAAGTGGCACGGGGCGGGTTATCTTTCACGGTTGACACGCTGCGCAGCCTTCGGGAGGCGCAGCCGGCGGCGGAGCTCTTTCTGATCCTCGGCGAGGACTCGGCGGCCACGCTCCCACAGTGGCGCGAACCAGAGGCCATCGCCGACCTGGCTCGCATCGCGGTGGCCGGACGCGGGGAGGCGGCGCAACCGCTGCCGCCGCCGTTTGCCGGGCTGCGCCTCCCCGTGCGTCGCGTGGACGTCTCGGCCACTGAGGTCCGCGCGCGGGTGCGCGCGGGGCAGAATATCCGCGGCTTCGTGCTTGACGAGGTCGCGGCGTACATCGAGAAGCACCGGCTGTACCGCACTACTTCCCAGTAAATCGCTATGCTCAAGAAGCTGCTCGGGGCCGTGTTCGGCACCCGTCACGAACGAGAACAGAAGCGCGTCCAACCCATCGTGGACGAGATCAACGCGCACGGCGAGCGCCTGCGCGCGCTCTCGGACGCGGACTTGCAGGCGCAGACCGCGAAGTTCCGCGAGACCATCGCCGAGCAGACGGCCGAGCTCAGCGCGAAGATCGCCGAATTGAAGGCGCGCAAGCACGCCGCCGCGGATGCGGCCGCGCGCGAGGCCATCGATCACGAGCTCACCGGACCGACGGGGCAGGGTGGCCTCGAGGCCGAGTATCGTGCGGCGGTCTCCGAGATCCTGGACGAGCTGCTGCCCGAGGCCTTCGCCACCGTGCGCGAGGCGGCACGCCGCCTCGTCGGCACGCAGGTCTCGGTCACGGGCCAAGAACTGACCTGGGATATGGTGCACTACGACGTGCAGCTGATCGGCGGCATCCAGCTGCACTTGGGGCGCATCGCCGAGATGGCGACGGGCGAAGGCAAGACCTTGGTGGCCACGCTGCCGCTCTACTTGAATGCGCTGCCCGGGCGTGGCGCGCACCTCGTGACGGTGAACTCGTACCTGGCGCGCCGCGACTCCCAGTGGATGGGGCACCTGTT
Source organism: uncultured Gemmatimonas sp. (assembly GCA_964414995.1). Taxonomy (GTDB): domain Bacteria; phylum Gemmatimonadota; class Gemmatimonadetes; order Gemmatimonadales; family Gemmatimonadaceae; genus Pseudogemmatithrix. The sequence goes on along the minus strand of CAYPYY010000059.1, from coordinate 4,704 downwards.
CCGCTGGCTCGGACTGACGGTGGGCTGCCTCGACGACACCGAGCCCGGCACCCCGCAGCGCCGCGCGGCCTACAACTGCGACATCACGTACGGCACGAACAACGAGTTCGGCTTTGACTACCTCCGCGACAATATGGTGGTCGCGCTTGAGCAGCGGGTGCAGCGCCAACACGTGTACGCGATCGTGGACGAAGTGGACTCGGTGCTCATTGACGAGGCCCGCACGCCGCTCATCATCTCCGGCCCGGTCGGCAACGACGGCGACGTGCAGTACGCGGAGCACAATACGGCGGTCGCCCGGCTGGTACGCCGCCAGACGGAACTTGTGAACGACCTCGTCGCCAAGGGCGAGAAGGCGCTCGAGGCGGGCGACAAGGACGCGGCGGCGCTCAACTTCTACAAGGCGCGGATGGGCAGCCCGAAGAACAAGCGGCTGCTCAAGGTGATGCAGGAGACGGGCGTCAAGCAGATGATCCTGACGCAGGAGCTCGCACACCTCGCTGACCGCAAGCTCTCGGCGGCGAAGCAGGAGTTCCGCGATATCGAGGAGGACCTGCTGTACGTCCTCGACGAGAAGGGCCACTCCGTCCACCTGACGGACAAGGGCGTCGACTTCCTCTCGCCGCGTGCGCACGACGAGTTCGTCCTGCCCGACATCTCGACCGTGGTCGGGACGATCGAGCGCGACCACGAGATGGACGCCGCCAAGAAGCTCGAGGCGCGACGCGCCATCGAAGCGGAATACGCGGTCAAGTCCGAGAAGCTCAACATCGTGCACCAGTTGCTGCGCGCGCACGCCCTGTATGAAAAGGACGTGAACTACGTCGTGCAGGACGGCCAGGTGCTGATCGTGGACGAGTTCACGGGCCGCACGATGCCGGGCCGCCGCTGGTCGGAGGGTCTGCACCAGGCGGTGGAGGCCAAGGAAGGCGTGCAGGTCAAGGGCGAGACGCAGACGCTCGCCACCATCACCATTCAGAACTACTTCCGTCTCTACGAGAAGCTCGCCGGAATGACCGGCACGGCCGAGACGGAGGAGACGGAGTTCTTCCAGATCTACGGGCTCGAGGTGTCGGTGATCCCGACCAACAAGCCCATCGTCCGCGACGACCGTCAGGATCTCGTCTACAAGACGCGCCGTGAGAAGTACAACGGCATTGTCGAGGAGACGCGGCGTCTGCACGGGCTCGGGTTCCCGGTGCTCGTCGGTACGACGAGCGTGGAGGCCTCGGAGACGCTGTCGCGGCTGTTCCAGCGGGCGGGTTTGCCGCACAACGTGCTGAACGCCAAGTACCACCAGCGGGAAGCCGAGATCGTGGCGCTCGCGGGCCAGCCCGGCGCGATCACCATCGCCACGAATATGGCCGGTCGCGGCACCGACATTAAGCTCGGCGCGGGCGTGCGCGAGTCGAAGCCGTCGGTGGTGAAGGACGTGGACGGCAAGGACGTAGACGTCACGGAGATCGGCGGTCTGCACATCGTGGGCTCCGAGCGGCACGAGTCGCGCCGCATCGACCGGCAGCTGCGCGGGCGTGCCGGCCGTCAGGGCGATCCGGGCTCGTCGCAGTTCTTCCTCTCGCTCGAGGACGACCTGATGCGGCTCTTCGGGTCGGACCGCATTGCGCGCTTGATGGACGGACTCGGCGCGCAGGAGGGCGAGGTGCTCACGCACTCGCTCATCACGCGGTCGATCGAGCAGGCGCAGAAGCGCGTGGAGCTGCAGAACTTCCAGTCGCGCAAGCGGCTGCTCGACTACGATGACGTGATGAACCAGCAGCGCGAGGTGATCTACTCGCTGCGCTCGTTCGCGCTCGAGGGCGGGGAAGAGCTGAAGGGCGAGGCGGAGAAGATGGTGGCCGCGGCGGTCTCGCGCCGGGTGGAGACGGCGCTCGCCGAATACGAGGACGTGCTCGAGTGGGACGTGGAGCTGCTGCGGCAGGACCTGCTGATGCAGTACCTGCTGCGTGTCCCGTGCTGGGAGCCCGACGGCACGCGGCCGGCGAGCGTGTCCGAGGCGATGACAGTGACGTCGGACGCGGCCGTGCAGGCGTTCCACGACAAGCTGGCCTCGCTCAAGGAGTACGGCAGCCGCCTGCTCTCGCTGGTGATGCTCAACGTGCTCGACGAGAAGTGGAAGGACCACCTGTACGATCTCGACCAACTGCGCGCCGCGATCGGCTATCGCTCGTGGGGCCAGAAGGACCCGCTGGTCGAGTACAAGCAGGAAGCCTTCACGATGTTCGAGGACCTGATGCGCGACATCCAGCACACGCTGGCCGAGCGCTTCCTCAAGGTGCAGCTGATGTTCGAGGAGCCGCCGCGCCCGCAGCCGTTGGCGCCCGTGACGGTGACGGGCTCGACGTCGGCAGCGGGCCCGGCGTCATTCGACGCGATGGGTGTGGCGGCGGAGCCCACGGTGGTCGGGGCGGGGCGGGGCGTGAAGTCGCTCTCGACCGCGACGCCCGCGGTGGTGACCGGGGCGGGTGCCCCGCGCGACGGCGCGAGCGGTGGTGAATTCGGCGCGGTGGGGCGGAATGATCCGTGCCCCTGCGGGAGTGGGAAGAAGTACAAGAAGTGCCACGGGGCCTAGCGGCAACAATTCGGTGCCGGACCTCGAGGGCATAGCGCATACACTCGCGCTATGCCCTCTGTCCTTGAACTCCCGCCCACCGACCGCCCGCGCGAGCGCCTCCGCGCCCTCGGCGCACACGCCCTCACCACCGCCGAGCTGCTCGCGCTCCTCCTCGGCACCGGCACCAACGGACGCCCCACGCTCGAGACGGCGCAGCGCATCTTGAGCCGGGCCGGCGGATCACTGCGCCGCATCGGTCAGTTACCGCTCGCCACGCTCACGGCGCTCCACGGCCTCGGCGAGGCCAAGGCGATGGCGATTCACGCGGCACTGGAGATCGGTCGCCGCCTCGCGGTGGAATCCGCCGACGACGGCGAACCGCTGCGCGGACCCCGCGACGTCTGGCGCTGGTATGGCCCGAAGATGGAAGCGCTCACCGTCGAGGAGTTCCACGTGGCTGTGCTCGACGCGCAGCACCGCCTCGAACGCGATGTGCTCATCAGTCGCGGCATCCTCAACTCGTCGCTCGTCCACCCGCGGGAAGTCTTCCGCGAGGCCATCGCCGAGCGCGCCGCCAGCATCGTGCTGGTGCACAACCACCCCAGCGGCGATCCCACGCCCAGCAGCGACGACCGCGCGATCACCTCGCAGCTCGTCGCGGCCGGGCGGTTGCTCGACATCCCGATTCAGGACCACGTGGTGATCGGGCGAGGGCGCTACGTGTCGTTTGCGGAGGCGGGACTCCTTTAGGGGTGAA
>CAYPYY010000059.1:0-1275 GCA_964414995.1 uncultured Gemmatimonas sp. | reverse complement strand
AGCGAGAGGGAACAGCGAGAGGGAACAGCGAGGGTACAGGAGCGAGGGACCACGGTTTAAGGGCCGGAGCGTGAACTCCCCCTCCACTCCTTGGCCCGTCACCCCTCGCTCTTCCGTCTTCGCTCCTTCCCCCCGCTCTTCGCCCCTCCCTATACTTCGATTGTGACCGCCCCCGTCCTCTCTGACATCATCCCCGGGTGGGACCTCTCCGCCGAAGGCGCGAGCGGGCGGCTGGACGTTGACCTCCTCGCCCGGGCGTACCGCTTCTCGGAGCGGGCCCACGCCGGCCAGACGCGGCGCAACGGCGACCCCTACGTCACCCACTGCGTCGAGGTGGCCAAGATCCTGGCCGAGCTCCAGCTCGATTCGGTGACGGTCGCCAGCGGGCTCATCCACGACGTCGTGGAGGACACCGCGTACACGGTCGAGGACGTGGAGCGGGAGTTCGGACGCGAGACCGCGCAGATCGTGGACGGCCTCACGAAGATCGGCAACCTGCCGATGCTCTCGCGCGAGGAGCGGCAGGTCGAGAGCTACCGCAAGCTGTTGCTGTCGGTGGCCAAGGACGTGCGCGTCATCCTCGTGAAGCTTGCGGACCGGCTCCACAATATGCGCACGCTGGAGTGGATGCCCGAGGACAAGCGCGCCCGCATCGCGATGGAGACGCGCGACCTCTACGCACCGATGGCGCACCGCTTCGGCCTCGCCTCGATGAAGGCGGAGCTCGAGGACCTCGCCTTCAAGTGGCTCGAGCCCGAGGAGTATCGGAGTCTCGCCAAGCTCATCGCGCAGACGCGCGCTGACCGCGATGCGCTCACCGACGAGATGGCGGCGCCGCTCCAGCAACGGCTGCGCGATGCCGGCGTCGTCGTGCACGAGGTCAGCGGACGGCCCAAGCACCTGTGGTCCATCCACAAGAAGATGGAAAAGCGCGGCAAGCCGTACGAGGAGATCTACGACCTCTACGCCATCCGCGTGCTGGTCGAGAACGTGCCCGAGTGCTATCACGCGCTCGGTGTCATCCACGGGGCGTGGACGCCGCTGCAGGAGCGCATCAAGGACTACATCGCCTCGCCGAAGTCGAACGGCTATCAGTCGCTACATACGACTATCTTCGGCCCGCGCGGCACGCTCTTTGAGATCCAGATCCGCACCCGCGAGATGCATCGCACGGCGGAGAACGGCATCGCCGCGCACTGGCTCTACAAGGAGGGCGAAAAGGGTGGCAAGGGGGACCTCGACCGCCATCTCGCGTGGTTCCGGCAGGTGCTCGAG
>CAYPYY010000058.1:0-17448 GCA_964414995.1 uncultured Gemmatimonas sp. | reverse complement strand
CGCATCGCGGGCGTGGGCTTGGTCACCGTATCACTGCGCAGGTCAATGACGGGGCGTGCGGCGTTCAAGCGGACTCCGTGCTCGTGCGGGCGGTCGTGACGGCGCTGGCCACCTCCGCCCCAAGGACGAAGACCAGCGCGGCGTAGAAGGTCCAGAAGACCACCAGCACCAGCGCGCCGAGCGTGCCCGTGTAGATGGTGGTCGGCGGGAAGATCGCGAAGACGGCGCCGAACAGCCACCGTGCGAGTTCGAACAGCAGGGCGGCCACCACGCCGCCCGCAAGGGCCGGGATCCACGCCGTGCGCCGCTTGGGCAGCCAGCGGTAGAGCGCGAAGAAGATCGCCACCACCAATGCAAAGACGATGGCGCGCCCGGCCAGCACCTCGAAGCCCGACATCACCTCGACGCGCACGCCGCGCGCGACCAACGCCGCGCTGATGGTGCCGCTGGTGACACTCAAGAAGGCGCTCACCGAGATCCACGCCGTCAGGAGGATCACGGTCATCACCGTGAGATTGAGGTCCCACAGCATCCCGCCGATGACGGTGCGGTCGCGTCCGTGCGCGAACACCGTGGCCATCACGCTGCGCAGCGAGGCGAACAGCCGGGCCGAGAACCAGAGGAAGCCAACGCCGCCGCCGATGCCGAAGGCCGTGCGCGTGCGCACGACGTCCGCGAGGATGGGGTCGAGCATCGAGCCCTCGACCGCCGTCTGCGGCAGCATCGCGCGCAGGAAGCCCTGGACGATGCCCGTGGACGAGTCGAGGGTCTCGCCGAGCAGGAAGCCGAGCGCGCCGGCGAGCAGCAGGATGAACGGCACGCCGGCGAGGAGGATGTTGAAGGCCACCCCGCCGGCGAGGAATGTCACGTCATCCTTGTCCGAGTTCGTCCAGACGTCGCGGACGACGCGGAGCAGGAACTGGCTCAGACGCCGTCGTCCTCTCCGTCAGCCGCCTCGCGGTGTCGGGCCAGGCGATCCTCGAGGGCCTGCCGCGCATCGCGCGCTGCATTACGGCCCGTGCGCTTGATGTCGCGGGCCGCGGCGCGCGTCGCGTCCGCCACGTCCTCCACGGCGTCACGCCCCGTGCGGACGAGATCCTCGGCCGCTTCGCGGCCCGTCTCGGCCCACTCGCGAGCCTTGCGGCGCGCCTTGCGCGCCGCGCGGCGGATGTCGGCCCGGGTCTCCTCACCCGACTGCGGGGCAAACAGCAGGGCCAGTCCCGCCCCCACCGCCGCGCCAAGAAGGAAGAGTGCGACGCCATTGTTGCCGCGGCGCTCGATCACCACTGCGGAGTCCTCCGACCGGTCCGACATCCTGCCCTCCAAACGCTAGAGTTCCACCAGCACGAGGAAGCGCGAGGTCCGCCAGAACGTGTCCGGCGACGCGATGCGCAACGCTCCCTTGAACTTGCCATCCTGCGGCGCGGATTCCAGTCCCGCCACGTCATTCGGCGAGATGATGCGATAGCTGCGCGTGCTGTCCGGCAGCGGCACCCGCGGGAGTTCGCGGCGATCGGCCGCGGTGAACGCCGCGGGATCCGCCGTGCGAGAGAGCACGAGCGTGCGACCAATTCCAAGCATTCCACCGCGCTGTTCGATGATGCCGCGCCGGAGGAGCTCGTCCTTCTTCCCGGCGACCCAATACACGCGGTTCTGCTCCGTCACGAGGACGTCGCGATCCGCCGTGAGCGTCGCGCGCTCCGTGGCCAGCTGGGCGTTCTCCTCTCGCAGCTGGGTGTTCTGCGCCGTCAACGCCGAGACCTGGTCCACCAGCGAGACAATCTCCGTCTTCTGCGACTCCACCAGCGTCTGGAACGCGGCGACGGTCGAGTCATACTTGCGCGTGAGGTCGCCGTTGCCGGCCGTCAGCGAGGCGATGCGCCGGCGGCTCTGTGCCATCCGCTCCTCCGCCTCCTTCATTCGTGCCGACAACTCGGTGACGCGTTGCACCAGCCGGGCCCGCTGCTCGGTGGGCGAGAGATTCTCCATCTCGCCCGAGGCGGCCTGGACGGGTCCGCCGGACCGCACCTGATCGAGTTCGCGGCTCACGTCGCCGATGAACTGCGACGTCGCCACGACTTCCGCGAGGAGGGAGTCCTTCTCGGCGGAGAGCGCGGCGTTCTGGGAGAGCTGACGCTCGTGCTCGGACTTGGACACGCACGCCGTGGCGAGAAGGGCCACGGCGGCCAAGGTGATTACCTGTCGCATTGTCTGCTCCAGTGGGGGTGAAGTGGAGCGGACGCCGCGGGACCTACTCGCCGGCGTCCGGATCGTCGGGCGCGGCCTCCACACTCGGCCCCACTCCGGGGGCGGGTCGCTGGATGGCCGGCCCCGAGACATACCGCCGCACCGCGGCCGCTGTTCCGCCCACCGCCAACTTCTCAAACAGGAACGCAAACTTGCGGTCGTAGGCCGCCTGCAGCGCCTCGGCGTGCTTGGCGTCCAGGTCCCAGAGCTTTCGCTTGAACGGACCGAGGGCCTTCTTGCGCGTCTTATAGAAGAACTGCTCGTCGGTGTCGCCCGCCTTGCGCTCATCCGCGGCGTTGCTGCGCAGCCAGGCGTACATCTCGTCCCGCAGCGCGGGCGTGAGATGGTCGTACAGCATATTCTGGAAACCGGTCGCCAGATGGATCTCGGCGGTCTGCGTGCGCGGAAAATGATAGAAGGCGTCATCGGGCAGCGTGGAGGCGCCGTGCTGCACCGCGCCGCTCAAGCCGTATTGCTCACGCGAGACGCGCGACAGATCCTCGAGCGTCTTGAAGTCGAGCGCGACGTCCGCAATCGAGCCGTCGGCGAGGACCACGCCGCCGTGCGAGGTGCCCGACTGCACGGAAATCTTCGAGAGCCCAGTTGTGCCCGGCGCCTTGGCCTTCAGTGTGCGGTTGTAGCCGTCCATAAACGCCTGCAGCTCCGGCACTGTGCTATTTTCGGTGCCCACCTCGCCAATCTCGCCACCAAGCGAGATCGTCACGCCCTTCGGCTCCAGCGAGCGCACGTACAGCGTGAGGTCCACGCCCACCTCGAAGTTCAGGCGCTGCTGCGCGTCGAGCGTCGGGTGCGCGAGGTCCACCAGCGTGGACGTGTCGAGGTCGATGTTGTAGAAGCCGGCACTCACCGCCTCGAGCGCGAGCTGCTTGACGGCGCTGACCTCGGCAGCCGGGTCGGCCTTGTACTTCTTGGCGTTCACCTGGAAGTGATCGCCCTGCACAAACACCGGCCCGCGATGTCCTTCGCGCAGCGCCGCCGCGAGCACGACGGCCACGTACTCAGCCGGCCGCTGCTCCGTGTAGGCGATCTCCGATCGGGCGATCTCAAGAATGAACGCCCCGCCGTCCAGTCGCTTGGCGGTGCGGAAGATCGAACGGCAGGTGTCGTACGTGCGGCCGCGGATGTTCATCGCCGGCACCGTCACCGGCGGCACATCGCCGCGGCCACGCGCCATATAGAAGTCGTGGATGGACGCAGAGAACGTCCCCACGGCGCGCCCGGCCTCCCAGATCGCCCAGCGGGCCCAGTCCTGCTCCGTCGCATCGCCGAACACAGCGAGGCGGACGAGGGCATCCATCATCGGCGAGCTGAGCGCAGCCTCGTCCTTCAGGGTGAATCGGCCATCAGCAATTGTCGCGGCGGCGCCGAGCGCGCTGACCACGGAGGCAGGGCAAATAGACATAGGTAGAGGGATAATGGTCCGGGGTGTGCCGCGTGGCAACGCGGCTACAGCACCCAACTGGGGTCGGAGCCGGGGAGAGCGTCCCACACGGACTTCATCTGCTGCCAGTCGCGGTGGCCGAACTGGTAGTACGTGAGCTGCTTGCCCAGCTCCACGCCGGGCTGGTCCAGCGGATCCACGCCGTACAACTGCCCCGCATAGATGGTCGCGAGCTCGAAGAACATAAAGAGACCACCGAGATGCCAGGCGTCCACCTTCGATACCTGCAGCGTCATCGTCGGGCGGCCGCCCTTCGCGAGTGCGCGCGCGGTCGCACGGCATTCGGTGCGCAGCAGCTCGCCAAAGCCGCGCCCCTTCAGGTACGCGAGTTCGGCGGGCGCATCGTCACCCACGGGAATCGCGATCTCGTCCGGATGCGACTCCACGTCCACAAACGTGACGGTCTTGTCGATCGGCCCTTCCATAAAGAGCTGCACCTGCGCGTGCTGGTCCGTCGCGCCGACGGCTGCCACCGGCGTGGGGCCGACGTGCCGCCCATCAGCGGTGCGCTTGCCCAGCGACTCGGCCCAGAGCTGCACGAACCACGGCGCAAGATCTCGCAGCGCGTCGCTGTACGGCATCAGCACGTGCATCCCCTGCCCGGCCTCCGTCTGTGCGCGCCACTGCAGCGCCGCAAACGCCAGCGCCGGATCCTCGCGGAAGGACGCACCGCTGCAGCGGTCGCGCATTGCGATGGCACCGGCGACGAGCGCATCCACATCAATGCCAACGAGCGCGGCCGGAAGCAGACCCACGGGTGTCAGCACCGAGAACCGACCGCCCACGTTCGGCGGCACGATGAACGACGGAATCCCTTCCGAGTCGGCCACGCGACGCAGCGAGCCCTTGGCCGGATCCGTCACGAACGCGATGTGCTCGCGCGCGCTGAGTCCGGCGACGCGCAGTCGGTCGCGCACGTAGAGGTACTGCGCCATCGTCTCGGCCGTGCTCCCCGACTTGGAAATCACCAGGACGCGGGTGCGCGAGAGATCGACGAGGTCGAACAAGCCGTGCACGCTGCGTGGATCGACGTTGTCGAGCACGTGCAGGCGCGGCAGGCCGCCGCGCTGATCCTTGCTGCGCGCGTTCCAGTCCCGCGGCAGCAGCGCGCTCCGCAGGCAGACGGCGCCGAGCGCCGAGCCGCCGATGCCGAGCACGACCACGTCGTCGAGTCCGCGCCGCGCGGAGGCCGCCCAATCCACGACGCGGGCGCGCTCGGCCGCCTGCGCTTCGAGCTCGCGGAAGCCGAGCACCCCCGTGGCCTCGACCGCGCGCATCCCCTCGACCGCCACGCGCAGCCGCGGAGCGAGCGCATCGATCACCGCGGCATCGGCGCCCGTCGGGACCGCAGGGCGCATCATCCCGCTGACATCCAGCTTGATACTCATACTGTTCCTAGATCTCCACCGTGAGTCCGTCGTAGGCTGGCGCGATCCCCGCGGGTAGCGAGGCCGCCAGCTCGGCGTGCGATGTCTCGTGTGTCAGGTGCGTGAGGTACGTGCGCTCGGCGCCCACGGCCGATGCGGCCGCGACGGCTTCGCCGATCGAGAGGTGCGTGGGGTGCGCGGTGCGAAAGAGCGCGTTCAAGACGAGCACGCGCGCACCGCGCAGTTGGGCAACGGCGGCCTCGGGCAGCGACTTCGCGTCGGTCACGTAGGCCAGCGGCCCAATGCGATAGCCAAACACCCGGACGCGCCCGTGCGGTAGCTCTACCGCCGTGACATCGAGATGGCCGATGCGCGTGGGTTCGCCCGGCACGACGGCCTGCGCAAAGCCCTCGGGCTTGCTCGTGCCCGGCAGCGGCTTCATCGCGGCGTCGAAGATGTACGCAAAGCGATGTTGCAGCGAGGCCAGCACTTCGGCCGGGCCGTACATCGGCAGCGCGCCGTCGCGCCGGATCGAGATGGCGCGAATGTCGTCAATGCCGTTCACGTGGTCGGCGTGCTCGTGCGTGAAGAGCACGGCGTCCACGCGGTCCACGCCGGCAGCCACCAGCTGCAGTCGGAGTTCAGGCGGCGTATCGAGCAACAATCGGAGCCCCTGATCCTCGACGATCGCGCCAACGCGCGTGCGGCGGTCGCGGGGGTCGGTGGAGCGGCAGACGGCGCAGCCGCACCCGATCTGGGGCACCCCGAAGCTGGTCCCCGTGCCGAGAAAGGTGAGATTCACGGCCCCCAGGGCCTGCGCGCGCCGCAACCCGGCATCAGACCGACTCGACCTTGAGCTGGTTCGTGCTGCCCGGCACGTCGAACGGCACGCCCGCGGTGACCACGATGCGTTCGCCAACGCGCGCGAGCCCGTGCTCCAGCAGCAACGTCTTCGCGAGGGCGGACATCTCTTCGTACGTATCGCAGTGGCGGACGAGGAACGGCACCACGCCCCAGACCAGCGCCAACTGGCGGTAGGTGCGCGGATTGTCGGTCAGCACCACGATGCGCACGTTCGGGCGACGTGCCGCCACGATGCGCGCCGAGAACCCGCTCTTCGTGAAGACCACGATGTTGTGCGCGCCGAGCAGGCGCACGGCGGTCACGCTCGCCGATGCGATCGTCTCCTCCACGCTCGCCTGGCCCGGGGCCAGTCGGTCAAGGCCCTGCCCGCGCTGCACTGGCGCCTCCTCGGCGGCCTCGGCGATGCGATGCATCGCCTCGACGGCCAGCAAGGGATACGCGCCCGACGCCGTCTCCGCCGACAGCATCACGGCGTCCGTGCCGTCGAGAATCGCGTTAGCCACGTCACTGGCCTCGGCGCGCGTCGGCCGCGGGTTCTGGATCATTGACTCGAGCATCTGTGTCGCCGTGATCACCGGCCGGCCGAAGCGGTTGGCCAATCCGATAATCCGCTTCTGCTGCAGCGGCACCTCCTCGAACGGCAGTTCCACACCGAGGTCGCCGCGTGCCACCATCACCGCGTCGGACACCTTCAGGATGGCCTCGATGCGCTCGAGCGCCGAGTCCTTCTCGATCTTGGCGACGATGAGCATTCCCTTCGGCACCAGCGCGCGCAGTTCCTCGATGTCCTCGGGGCGTCGCACGAAGCTGAGCGCGAGGTAGTCGAGATCCTTCTCGACGGCGAACTGCACGTCCGCGCGATCTTTGTCCGTGAGCGACGGGGCCGAGACGTCGATGCCGGGCAGATTCATTCCCTTGTTCGACTTCAGGAGCCCGCCGTACCGCACCTTGGCGGCCACGCGCTGGCCGTCCACGCCGGTCACCTGCAGCGCGATAAGGCCGTCGTCGACGAGAATCGTGCCACCGTTGCGCACGTCGCGCGCGATGTCGTCGTAGGTGACGGGAATCTCGCCCGGCTGGGCGTGCTCCTCGGGCACCAGCACCACAGCGTCGCCCTCGTTGAGCCGACGGGGCTCCGTGAGAACCCCGATGCGGATACGCGGGCCCTGCAGGTCTCCGAGAATCGCCACGGGCCGCTTGAGTTCGGCCGCGACCTCGCGGATGGCCGCGATGGTCTTGGTATGCGCCTCGTGCGTGCCGTGGGAAAAGTTGATGCGGCAGACATTGACGCCAGCAAGCAGGAGCTGGCGCAGTACGTCAGGGCTGGAGGACGCGGGGCCGATCGTCGCGACGATCTTCGTGACGTCGTTGAGGTGGCCCGAGCCGAGCGATGGAGGATTCACGGACGTGGACCGCGCTCAGCGCGCCGCCGCAAGCGCGGCCGTCTTTTGCTCGATGCCCGCCACCAGCGTGTCGAACGACTTCTGGAACGAGGCCAAGCCTTCCCGCAGCAGTGTGTCGGTGACCTCGTCCAGCGAGATCCCGATTGCCGCGAGTTCGGCGAACAGGGCGTTGGCCTCGTGCGCCGGCGCCTCGACCGTGCGCGCCACGATGCCGTGGTCGCGGAACGCCTCGAGCGTGTTCGGCGGCATCGTGTTCACGGTGTCCGGCCCGATCAGCGCCTCGACGTAGATCGTGTCGCGGTAGCTCGGATTCTTCGTGCTCGTGCTGGCCCAGAGCGGACGCTGGTACTGCGCGCCCTTGGCGCGCAGGGCATCCCAGCGCGCACCGCTGAAGCGTTCGCGGAACAGGCGGTACGCGCGCTGCGCGTTGGCGATCGCGGCGCGGCCCTGCAGGCTGCGGGCGCGCTCGGCGGAAATCGTCCCCGCCTTGGCGAGGGCGTCGAGGCGCGCGTCAATCGCCGTGTCCACGCGGCTCACAAAGAACGAGGCTACCGAGGCGACGTGGTCCACCGGCTGGCCGGCGGCCGCGCGGCGCTCGAGTCCCTTGAGGTAAGCCTCGATCACGCGGTCGTGCGCGGCAACGGCGAACAGCAGCGTCACGTTCACGTTCAGTCCGTCGGCGATCAGCTGCTCCAGGGCGATGCAACCCTCGGCCGTGCCCGGCACCTTGATCATCACGTTGGGGCGGTTCACCGTCGTCCAGAGCCGGTGCGCCTCCTCGATGGTCGCGGCGGCGTCGTGCGCGGCGCCAGGCGAAACCTCGATCGAGACGTAGCCATCCAGCATCTTCGTGGCCTTGTAGACGCCGAGGAACGCATCGCAGGCGACGCGCACGTCATCGGTCTCGACAAGTTCGAACAACTCCCACGCGGTCTTGCCCGCCGCGGCGGCGCGCAACTGCTCGTCGTACAGCGTCCCCGAGGCCAGCGCCTTTTCGAAGATCGTCGGGTTCGACGTCATCCCGGTCAGTGCCTCGCCGTCGATGCGACGGGCGAGCACGTCGCCCTGCAAGAGAGCGCGGTCAATGAAGTCCAGCCAGATGGACTGACCAGCGGCGTTGAGCGCGTGGAGCGGCGTGCGGAAGGCGGACATCGGCGGGGCTGGAGAAGGTGACTAGGGTCTGGGGAATTTAGTCATTGGTGGCGCCCCGTGCGCACGCACCGCACCTTTCGCTCGTCACCCGCCCCGCTTCGTGGAATCGACCAACACCCCGCCGCCGAAAGAGCCCATCACCGGACCCTGGCTGCGCCGCCTGCGGTCCTGGCGGCGATTGCCGTTGTCGGCGCAGCTCATCGCGATCGGCCTGGTCGTCAGCCTGACCTGGTTCTTCACGGCGCGCGGGGCGGCCGGCCTCGCCGCCGAGGCCCAGCGTGAACGGACCACCCGCCTCGACGTGCTGCATCAGGCCGAACTCTCGGCCGTGCGGATGCTGGCCAATATCACCACGATGCAGGCCTCCTACCGCGGATTCCTGCTCTCCGGCGACGCGGAAATGCTGGAGCGCTACGAACAGGCGCGCCGCGGCATCGAGTCCGATGTGGCGGGCATCCAGCCGGTGGCGGAGAGCGATATGGAGGTCCGCAACGTCCTCGCTCGGCTGGTGACGGTCGCCACCGAGTGGGACGCGGACGTCGTGCAGACGCTCGGGGCGGCGCGACGGGGCGCCTTGGTGCTCCGCGTGGGCCCCGGCACGGCGATGGCGGACAGCGTGGCCAAGCGCCAGCGGACCCTGGTGGAGTTTCGCGCCATACACGGTCAGCTCGTGCGCGCGATCCGTGCCAACGTCATCCGCGTGGAGGCCGAGGCCGAGACGGCGGCGGCCCTCGACGAGTGGGAGTCGTTCCTTTTGCGCGCGGCGGCGGTGGCCATCTTTGCGCTCTTCCTCGTGATGCTGCTCCGCCTCGTGTCGCAGTCGCTGAACTCGGTGGTGATTGCCGCCGAGGCGCTGGACGCGGGGAACTATCAGGAGGCGCGCCTGCCCAACGCGCACCGCGCCCCGAACGAGGAGATGGCACGGCTGGCGCGCACCTTCGACCGGCTCGCCCATAGCATCGAGGAACGCGAACGGCAGCTGCAGGAGGACATCGAGAAGCTCAAGGAACTCGAGCGCCTGAAGGCCGACTTCGTGTCGACGGTGAGCCACGAACTGCGGACGCCGCTGACCTCGATGCGCGGCGCGCTGGGTCTGCTCCTGAGCGGCGCGGGCGGCGACCTCTCGCCCAAGGGACGCGACCTGCTGCGCATCGCGCTCACGAACACGGACCGGCTGATCCGCCTGATCAATGACATTCTCGACATCGAGAAGATCGATGCGGGCCACGTGGAGATCCGCCGCGACCGCATTCGGCTGCGCGCCGTGCTGGACTCCACCATTGCGGGACTCGAAGGGCTCTCGCGCGAGGCCGACGTGCGACTCGAGCTCGTGCACGTCGACGATGTCGAGGTCATCGGCGACGCGGATCGCCTGACGCAGGTGTTCACGAACCTCATCTCGAACGCGGTGAAGTTCTCGCCCAAGGGCAGCTCCGTGGACATCAGTATCGTGTCGGAAGGCAACGCCGTTCGCGTGGGCGTGCGCGATCACGGCCCCGGGATTCCGGCGGAGTTCGCCTCGCGCATCTTCGGGCGCTTTCAGCAGGCCCAGGCGGCGGAGTCGCGACGCCCCGGGGGCACCGGGCTCGGCCTCAGCATCGCGAAGTCCATCACCGAGCTGCACGCGGGGCGTATCGGCTTCCGCAGCCCCGAGGGCGGTGGCACCGAGTTCTACGTGGACCTCGCCGTCGCCCCGCGGCCGACCAGCGAGGTGGACCAGCGCCCGCGCGTCCTCATCGTCGAGGACGACGAGTCAATGCGTGATGTGCTCTGCGCGTTGATGGAACCGTTCTGCCAGCCCGTCCCCGCGACCGACGCGGAGTCGGCCTGGCGCATTCTTGAGCAGGTCAAGATTCGCATCGCCGTGCTCGACACGGGCCTGCCCGGAATGGACGGCCTCGCGTTCGCGCGACGGCTTCGAAAGGACGAGCGCTTCCGGACGCTGTCGGTGCTCGTCTACTCGGCCTCCGACTTCACGCCACAGGACCTGAAGGACTCGGGCGTGCGCATCTCCGACGCGTTCGTGAAGACGCGCGACCCCGAGTCGGCCCTCGTGGCGCGCGTGCGCCGCGAGTTGCAGGGCGCTATTTAGCCGCGGCCGGCGGCAGCCCGCGGCCCGCGAAGCCCTCTCGCGTCATTCGACCCCAGCTCTCGACGCCGCGCACGAAGTTCCAGAAGCCGAGGAGCCGGAAGATCACCGTCATCTGGCGATAGCCGAGGCCCTCGATGACCGCGAACCCGATCAGCCGCCACGTGTCGCGCGCGCGCCGGTAGCGCTTGAAGCTGAACTCTTCGAGCACAATGGCCCACACGGACAGTAGCGTGCCGAATCCGATGGCGACGCCGAGGAAGAGGAGCGCGAACTCCGTGTTCACCGCCCCGATGGTGATGCCCACGATGAGCCCGAACCACCCGAGGATCTCGACCAGCGGCGCGATCATCTCGCCGAAGAAGAAGAACGGATAGGCCAGCGTGCCCGCCGCCCCGTACCGGGGATTGAACAGCATCACGCGGTGCGAGAGCAGCGTCGAGATCAGGCCGCGGTGCCAGCGCTCCCGCTGCCGCTTGAGCACGCGGACGCTCGACGGCACTTCCGTCCAGGCCACGGGATCGGGAATGAACGGCAGACTGGCCTTGATGCCGTTCTCGCGCAGGTAGCGCTGGAGCCGCACACAGAGGTCCATATCCTCCGTGACGTTGCCCGTGCGGTAGCCGCCAATGGCGAAGAGGAATTCCTTGCGGAACAGGCCAAACGCGCCGGAGATGAGGAGGTTGCCACCGAGCCAGTTCCACGCGAGTCGGCCGAACAGGAACGCGCGCAGGTACTCCACGACCTGGCAGCCCGGGAGCCAGCGTGGGTCCACGCGGGCCTCGGTCACTCGCCCGAGATCCACGACGCAGTGGTTGGCGACGCGAACCGTGCCGCCCACCGCCGCGACGTTCGCGCCGAGCAGGAACGGCCGCGCCAGCCGCACCAACGCGTCCGGCTCGATCAGCGTGTCGGCATCCACGGCCACCACGAACGGGTGCCGGCTCGCGTTCATCGCCGCATTGAGCGCATCGGCCTTGCCGCCATTCTCCTTGTCGATCACCAACAGGCGCGCGTGGCGGCGCGAGCGATAGTAGGCGCGCACGTTCTTCGTCGGCAGGCGGATCGCAAACGCTGGCGGCACCTCGTACAGATCGAACTCCTTGGCCAGCACCTCGATCGTGCGGTCCTTGGAGCCGTCGTTCACCACCACGACCTCGAGATGCGGATACTCGAGGGTGAGGAACGAGAGCACGCTCGCCGCGATCGAGACTTCCTCGTTGTGCGCCGGCACGAGCAGGGACAGCGGCGGCAGCGCGTCGGAGGCAAGCAGGCGCCGGAGGTGCTCGTCGGCGGCGAGGCGCCAGTGCCGCCACAGCTCCGGGATGGACATCAGGAGCAGCAGCGCATAGCAGGTGTTGAGCAACAGCAGGTACGTGAGCGCGAACTTGTCGGTCCAGCGTACGGTGCTGCGGAGCACGTCAATGAACATCTCCATCAGGAATCTCCGAGCTCGAGCACGGCACCGTCGGTGAGACCGCTGACCATCGTGGCCATCTCGCGGGCGAAGCGGTCGCTGCCCTCACGGGCGGCGCGCAGCGCAGCGCGGCCACGCTCGCCGAGTTGCGCGAGCGCGAGGGCGGCACGCAGCCGAACCTGCCACACGCGGTCTTGCAGCAGCGGCGCCAACGCCGGCACCGCCGCCGCCGATCCCAGCTGACCGAGTCCGCGCGCGGCCAGGGCCCGCACGGAAAAATCGGAATCCTGGAGCAACGACATCAGCGCGCGCGCCGCCTCCGGGCCGGGGTGCCGCGCCAGCGCCTTGGCGACGGCGCGCCGCACACCGGGCGCACGATGCGTCGCGTGCGGCACTGCCGAGGCGATCGCCTGCGGATGGTCAAGGCTCGCGGCGAGCTCGATCCACGCCGCGAGCTCGGCCATCTGCGTGCCGTTGCGAATGCGGCTCGTGAGTGCCTCGCCCGCCATCCCGCGCGTCTGCCGCAGCACCGTGGTCACGTACTGCCGGACCACCTTCGGGAGCGTGAAGATTTCGTCCACCACGGCACCCAGCATCTCGGCGTCCGCCACACGCGGCAGTGCGGATGCGGCCGCCACCTGCACCGCCGGATGCTCGTCGCGGAGCAGCGACGCGACCGCGGGCTGGTCCGCCGGCGTGCCGATGATGGAGAGCGCGCGCGCCGCCTCGAGGCGACGCCACCAGTAGCGCGAGGTGCGCTGCGCCAGCGCGTGGTGGATCCACGGCTCCTGACGCAGCAGGTCGGCGAGTTCGTCGCGCTGGTTGATGGTAATCGTCTGTCGCGCGAGCAGGGCGAGAAATCCCACCGCCGTGCCGCGCGGCAGGCGCGCGAGGGCGGCGACCAACGGCTTCGGATCCGCGCCGGCCACCACCCACTCACGCAGCGGCACCGCCAGTTGGTCCCGGCCGGCTTGGAACGTCGCCTGCCGCTGCCGGTCGTAGCGGCGCCGGATGGTGAGGAAGACGAACAACAGCGCGAGAAACAGCGCCTGGACCAGCGCGATGACGCCGAAGACGACCGCGGAATTCATCCCGCGATCATCCCGCTTCGCCAACTCCCGATCTTCGCCATCAGCACGCGCAGGCTCACGGGCTTCGGCAGGTAATCGAGCGCGCCGGCGCGAATGGCGCGCAACTGGTCCGCCTCGCTCGAGTGCACGGTGACGAACACGACGCGAAAGGCGCCCGGCCGCTCGATGCGCAGGCGCTCAAAGAGCGAGAAGCCGTCGAGGCCCGGCAGGTCCACGTCGAGCAGGATGATCGGGGCGCGCCCCAGCACGCGCATCGCGGTGAGCCCCTTCAGCGCCGCCGGACCGTCCGCAAACCGCGCCCACGTGAGACCGCGCGCGGACAGCGCAAACGTAATAAGGTCGGCCAGCGCGTCGTCGTCCTCGACAACGATGACGTCGGGCGCGACACCGCTGTCCACCGGATTCCAGATGTGGACGCGATCGCCCTTCTCGCGCCCCAGTCGCAGCGCCTCATCCGCCAACCGCAGCAGTTGCGCACTCGACGGCTCGGCGCCCGGCAGCAGTTCTGCCACGCCGGCCGTCCACGTGACCGCGCCCGGGGCGCCGTCGGCCAGCGCGAGCAGGCGATCACGGACGGCCTCCGCCGTGGCCGCAAAGAGGAACATCACGCCCACATCGTCGGCGAACCCGGCCTTGACTCCCTCGGGAGTCAGCGCCGCCGCCAGCCGGCGCAGCTCACGTTGCCACGCCGCCGATTCCATCACGCCCTCAAGCGCCTCTTCCGGTCGCACCACGGCGAGCACCGCGGTCTCCGCCGCGGCCGCGAGCGCCGCGAGCCCCACGTCAATGGTCTGCGCGGCGCGCGCCGGGAGGAACAACCCCGTCACCGGATGTACGCCCATCGCCAACTGGCGCTGGCGGCGCGTCTCCAGCACGCGCTCGATGCGGCGCAGCAGTTCCTCCGGCGCGACCGGCTTGGACTGGAAGTCATCGGCGCCCGCGGCGAAGGCCGCCGAGCGCGTCGCCACATCCGTCGCACCGGAAACGAGCACGATTGGGATGTCGCGCCAGCGCGCGTCCGCACGCACCTCTCGCGTCGCGTCGACACCGCTCGTGCCCGGCAAGTTGATATCGAGCAGCACCACGTCGGGCGAGCAGGCTGCCAGCTTGCCGCTCAGATCTTCGGCATCCGACGCGACTTCGACGAACATTCCGTGCTGCTCGGCCAGCGCACGCAGCAAATCCGACATCGCCGGATCGTCCTCGACGACGAGCGCGGTGACGCCGGTCAGCGGTGATTGTGCGCCGCGGGACTCAATCGTCCGGAGGAGGTCGCGTGGGTCGAGCGTCGCGTCCACGACCATCACGTTGGCGGTGGGCCGCGCCACGGGCCCATCGCCGTCGCGCAGCACGACCACGGGTGTGTGCTCGGGCACGCTGACCGACGCGCGAGGCCCCGCGACCACGATGGCATCGGAGCGACGCTCCGTGAGTGCTGCAAGCGCGTCGGCGGACACCTGCTCCACGCGATAGCCGCGGTGGATGGCCTCGGAGGCGAGGCGCGCGGCGGATGACTCCGGGACATCCACGAGTAGTAGCCGCGCACGAGTCTCGCGCACGGCAGGTGCTTGCGACGCCGACTCCACGCTCGGCGGTGCCACCTCGACACTCTCGGGCGCCGGCGCCGCGTCGGCCGTCGGCGCGGCGTGAAGCGACTCCTGGAGGGCCTGGATAAAGCCGCGCACGATCGCTGCTCGGCGCGGGCGGTCGAGCTCACGGTCCGCCGCCCACTTGTGCACCACCGGCTCCAGCGCCGCCGCCACACGGCTGGTCTCGTGAAAGCCGTAGCTGCCCGCGGTACCGCGTAACCGGTGCAACTCGCGCCGAAGCGCGTCAATCACGCCGATGGCGTCTGGCGTTCGCTCAAGCTGTTCGGCCAGTTGCTGGAAGGCGGTGACGGTGTTGCCGCTCGTCGCGAGATACCGCTCCCGCAGTTGTGCGAGGACATCCTTGAGATCACCGGGATTCGGCATAGAACGCAGGAGGGGGCGAGAAGATTCGCGACACTGTCGCAAAGCGTGCACGCAATGTACCACCCGCCCCAATGCGCGGCGACCAGAACTCCAGTGCCCTAGCACAATGTGATGCCGAGGAGCAGCCGTGTTGCCCCCGCACGGGCGACAGGCGACATTCCCGCATATGCGCCTGCTGTGTGCCGACGACGAACCCGACATTCGCACCATCCTTGAACTCGCGCTGAGTCTTGAGCCGAACATTCAGGCGGAGATTCTGCCCTCCGGTGCTGACCTGCTGGTCCGTGCGAAGGCGGAGCCGCCCGACGCAATCCTGCTGGACGCGATGATGCCGGACCTCGACGGCTACGAGACCTGCCGGCGCCTCAAGGCCGATCCGGCCACGGCGCACATTCCGGTCGTGTTCCTGACGGCGCGCGCGCAACGTGGCGACAACGACGAAGCGACCCAGGCGGGCGCGATCGCGTGCCTGACCAAGCCCTTCGACCCTCTCACGATCGCCGGCGAGCTGATGGTCGCGCTCGGGCGGTGAGGGTGAGCGCGGCGCGATGACGTCGGCGCGAGGACCGGCCGCCCATCGCGGTGCGTTGCGGTGCGCAGCGGGCCTCGTCGCCTGCGTGGTGACGCTGGCGCAGCCGTCGCCGGCACAGCAGCCGAGTCCGGCGGATAGCACCTGCGAGGCCGGTCGCGCCGCGGTTGAGCGAGGGTGGCAGCACTGGGCCGCGGGAGAAGTGGATGCCGCACAACGCGAGTTCCGCTCGGGCGTTCGCCTCTGCCCGACCGCGCGTGGCGCCTACACGGGCCTCGGGTACGTCTCGCTGCGCCGCGGCCTCACGGCGCTGGCAATCGCGCAGTTCGATTCGGCGCTCTCGCGCGATCGTGCCGATCTCGACGCCGCGCTCGGTCTGGGAATGGCGGCGTTCCGTGGCGGCGAGGCGGCGCGCGCGCGGCTGGCCTTCACCCTCGCCGACTCGCTGGCCCCCGGCGACTCCACCGCCGCGGACTACCTGCGCAGGCTGCCCACACTCGTCGACTCCACCCTGCTCCCGCCAAAGCGGCGACCGGCCGATCTCCAGCTCATCGCACGCACCGGCCGCCGCATCTTCGAGCTGCGCGATGACGCCGGCGGCTGGCGCCCCTTCTGGATCAAGGCCGTCAATCTCGGCGCGGCGCTTCCCGGCCGGCATCCCGCGGAGTTCCCGCCCGACGACGGGACCTACGAACGTTGGATCAGCGATCTCGCGGAGCTTGGCGCCAACACGGTGCGCGTCTACACGGTGCATCCGCCGCATTTCTATCGGGCGTTGCGTGACTGGAACCTGCAGCATCCGACGCGTCCTCTTTACCTGATCCACGGCGTCTGGACGGAGCTCCCACCGGGTCCCAAGGAGGAGCACTACGACGACCCCGCCTGGCACGCGGCGTTTCTCGACGAGATGCGTCGCGTCGTGGACCTGCTGCACGGACGCGCGGCACTGCCGCACCGGGCGGGCCACGCGTCCGGGATGTACCTCGCCGATGTGTCGCCGTGGACGATCGGCTACATCATCGGCCGCGAGTGGGAGCCGTTCAGCGTCCAGGCCTTCGTGGCGCGGCATCCCCAGCGCACGCGCTACGACGGCCGCTTCGTGCGCGTCGACGGCGGCAACGCGGTGGATGTGTGGCTCGCCACCGTCGCCGACTCGATGATTGCGTACGAGATGCGCGAGTGGAATGCCCAGCGACCGCTCGCCTACACCAACTGGCCGACGCTCGATCCGCTGCATCACCCCACGGAGACCTCGCGCGCCGAGGAGGCCGCGTGGCACCGGCGACGGCGCGAGCGCCCGCCGGAGGCCTCGCGCGAGTACGACAACGACGTCACCGCGCTGGACGCCACGAAGATGCACGCGACGCCCGAGTTCGTCGCCGGGCTGTTCGCATCGTTCCACGCCTATCCGTACTATCCCGACTTTATGGTCCTCGACTCCGCGTACGGCGCGGCACGGAGTCCAGAGGGGCCCAGCCACTACTTCGGCTACCTGCGAGAACTGGTCGAGTATCACGGCGACCTGCCGGTGGTCATCTCGGAGTACGGCGTGCCGTCGAGCCGTGGGAATGCACACCTGCAGCCACAGGGTTGGCATCACGGCGGGCACGACGAGGCGGCGCAGGCGGCGATCAACGCACGGCTCACGCGCGAGATCGCGGCGAGCGGCGCGGCGGGCGTGGGGCTCTTCGCGCTCATTGACGAGTGGTTCAAGAAGAACTGGCTCGTGATTGACTTCGAGCATCCGCTGGAGCGCAATCGCCTCTGGCTCAACACGCTCGATGCCGAACAGAACTACGGCATCATCGCAATGCGGGCCGGCGTGCGCGATTCAGCGATCGTCGTGGACGGCCG
>CAYPYY010000057.1:0-17528 GCA_964414995.1 uncultured Gemmatimonas sp. | reverse complement strand
GCAGCTACTGGGACAAGCACGCGAAGAACTACGACCGCTCGATGTCGCTCCTCGGACGGCCGATCCCCAGAATGGTCGAGCTGGCCGGGGAGGCGACGCGCGGCCTCGGGCGCGTGCTCGAGGCGGCGGCGGGCACAGGGCTCGTCACACCCGCGCTCGCCGCTGGCGCGGGGGAGGTCATCGCCACCGATTATTCGGCTGCGATGGTCGCTGCGCTTGAGCAGCGCGTGCGAGACGCCGGGGTGGCGAACGTGCGATGCGAGCAGGCGGACCTCTACGCCCTCCGGTTCGACAACGGATCGTTCGACGCGGTCGTCGCCGCGAACGTCCTCCACCTCGTGCCGGACTTGCCAGGGGCTCTGGCGGCGCTTCGACGCGTTGTGAAACCGGGCGGCCTGGTCGTGGTCCCGACCTTCTGCCACGACGAGACCGCCCTCTCGTGGCTCGTTTCCCGGGCCCTTGCCGTGACCGGCTTCCCGGGGCACCGGCGATTCACCGCGAGGTCCATTCGGCAGGCAGTTGAAGCGGCGGGCGTTCGCGTGACCCGAGCCGAGACGCTGCCTGGGCTCATCCCGATCGGCTACGTCGAGGGGACGTTGGCGGATGCCAACCACTAGATTTCTCGCTTTGGGTAAGAACGCCGCTACTTGCCGAGCAGCCGCCTCCAGGCTCGCGTGAGCGCCTCGGCGGCGCGCACGACGTCGTCCTCGCTCGTGCCTCGACCGAGCGTGAGGCGCACCGACCCAAGCGCTTCCTCGGGCGAGATGCCCATCGCCAGGATGACTGCGGACGCGCTCTCCTGGCCCTCGTGACAGGCAGAGCCCGTCGACGCAGCCACCACCGGCGCGCCCTCGAGGACGGCGCTGCCTGAGGCGCGTGGAAAGCGCACGTTGAGCGTGTTCGGCAGGCGCAGCTCGTGGTGCCCGTTGAGGGCAAGGCCCGGGACACCGCTTGCAAGCCGCTCCCAAAGCAGGTCGCGCAGTCGCTTCATGCGGCCCGCCGTCGCGTCGAGGTCGCGCCCGACCGCTTCACACGCCGCACCGAGCCCGACGATCGAGGCGACATTCTCGGTGCCAGGTCGCAGTCCGCGCTCGTGGCTCGCGCCAAGCGCGAAGGGGACGAGCGGAGTGCCACGCTTCACGTAGAGCGCGCCTACGCCCTTCGGCGCGTAGAGCTTGTGCCCGGCGACCGAGAGCAGGTCGACGTCGAGCTCTCTAACGCGGACCGGGACCTTGCCGAGCGACTGCGCGGCGTCGGTGTGAATGAGCGCGCCCGCAGCGTGCGCGAGCCGGGCGAGCTCTTCGACGGGCTGCAGCACGCCGGTCTCGTTGTTCGAGTGCATGACGGTGACGAGCGCCGTGTCCCCGTCGATGGCTTCACGGGCGGCGTCCACGCGTACGCGACCATCAGCATCGACGCCGATGCGGCTGACGCTGCGCTCGTGCTTCTCGAGCCACGCGCACGGACGCGCAGTCGCCGGATGCTCGATGACCGTCGTGACGACGTGGCTCTTCCGCTCGCGCGCCTCCGTCACACCGCGGATGGCGAGGTTGTTCGCCTCCGTGCCGCCCGAGGTGAACACGACTTCGTCGGCGTCACAGCCGAGGAGCGCCGCGATCTGCTCGCGTGCGTGGGCGACCGCTGCGCGGGCGCGCGAGCCGTACACGTGCCCGCTCGATGGGTTGCCGAAGTGCTCGCGCAGGTACGGCAGCATCGCGTCGACGACCTCGGGCAGGAGCGGCGTCGTCGCGTTGTGGTCGAGATAGATCGGATCGTTCGTCATGGTCGAGACTCTGCTTTGTCCGCCGCAAGCGCGAGGAACGCCGCGCCTGGGGCATGGAGACGGGTGAGGAGCGGCTCGACGGGAGCTACGAGCCGAGCGGCAAGTCCGTTCGGTGGAAAGAAGACGGAGCCTCGCACGTTCGTTGCGTGAAGCCCGGCGTCCTCCGCGAGCGCCGCGAGCTCACTCCGGGACCAGAAGTGTGCGCGCCGCCAGGTGCTCGCGCCGAGCCAACCTCGAACCCGCCGCTCGGCGGCCCACACGCTGAAACGGCCCAGCTCGCCGAGAACGACACGACCGCCCGGCACCAGTACTCGAGCCATCTCGCCGACGGCGCGTTGCGTGTCCGGCACGAAGCAGAGCACCGTCACCGCGATCACGACGTCGAAGGAGGCATCGTCGAACGGCAACCGCTCGGTGCGCCCCTGCTGGAGGGTCACTTCGACTCCACGGGCGGCAGCCCGCACGCGAGCTGCGTCGAGCATCTCCTGCTCGAGGTCGAGCGCCGTGACGATGGCACCGCGCTCAGCGGCCTCGATCGCGTATGCGCCGTCTCCGGTGCCGACGTCGAGCACGCGCTTGCCCCGGAGCGGCCCCGCGAGGTCGAAGACGACGTTCGTCTCCACGCGTTCGGTGATGCTGCCGAGGGTCGTCGCTCGCCAGCGAGCGTAGGTCTGGGCAGCAACGACGGGCTCGGTCACGAGGCCCACCCCTGCATCCAGGGCTTCGCACGCGATGCCGTCCTTGATCGACCGCCCGGATTCGAATGTTCGCGCTTGACCAGCACGCGCACGGGAAGTCCGCACGCGATCCGTTCCAGGGGGACGAGGGGCGTGCGTCCGATGTGCTGCAGGATTCCTTGACGGTCGTGCTTCACGGTCACCTCTACAGCCTTGTGTACAGCCACGCCTTCTCGAACAGCACCTTGCCGAGGTGCCAGCGCCAGCTCGGTGCCCGCACCGTCACGATGGGCTTGGGCTCGGCGTAGAAGTCACCGCCGCCGAACCCGGCCTTGCCGTCGCCGATCTCCACGAAGCACTCGCCGTGGCCGTTGAAGCGCGCGGCAGCGTCTTCGCCAGCGATCGTGGCGGCGATGTTCTTGGCGACGACCTCAGCCTCGCCGTGAGCGAAGACGCCGGCCTTCGGAAGCGGCTTGCCGAGCTTGAGCGGGATCGAGACGACGTCGCCGATCGCGTAGACGTTCGGGAAGCGCGTCTCGAGCGTGTGGCGGTCGACTGAGATCCAGCCCGTCTCGCCCGCCAGCGCGGACTCGCGCACCACCCGTGGCGCGCGGTGGGGTGGCACGTATGCGAGCAAGTCGAAGTCTGCCTGCGCCCCATTCGCGAACTCGAGGCGGCGCGCCGCCGCGTCAACCGACTTCACCTGGTGCTCGGGGTGGTAGGGGATGCCCTTGGCCTCGAGCAGCTGCTTCACCGCGCCGGACATCTCCGGTCCAGCCACGCCCATCGGACCGGGCTCTGCGGCGTAGACTTCGACCGTGACCGCGTCGCGCAGACCGTGCTTGCGAAGGTACGCGTCGATGAGCAAGGCGGCCTCGTAAGGGGCCGCCGGGCACTTGTACGCGGGTGCCGCCGTCAGCACCACGATGCGCCCGTTTCGCGTGGACTTGAGCGCGGCGTGCAGCCGTTCCGCGCCGGCCTCCGTGTAGAAGTTGTGCCCGACGTCCTGGAGTCCAGGCACGGTCTCGGGAGCCAACTCCGCGCCCAGCGTGACGATGAGGTAGTCGGCCACGAGCGTCTCACCGGCAACGGTCACCTGGCGTGCTTCGGGATCGATCTTCTCGATCTCGCCCAGACGGACCTCGATGCCCTTGCGCTCGAGGCGCTTGAGCGGACGCTTGATGCTCGCGGCGTTGCGCAGCCCCACCATCAGCCACAGGAGCGAGGGAGCGAACAGGTGCTCGCGCTCGCGGTCCACGAGCACGATGCGGTGCTCGCGTGGAAGTCGCTTCCGAAGCTCCCGAGCAGCGACGAGACCGCCGACACCGCCGCCGAGGATGACCACCGTCTTGGGGGTGCTCATCAGAACACCAGCGTCTTGTCGGCCCACTGGGTCCAGTTGGTGAGCTCCTCGAGCGTGCTTCGCTTGGTGCCCTCCGCGAGCTCGGTGTCCGCGATGCCGCGGGCGTCCATGCACGTGCCGCAGACGCCGATCTCGGCGCCGTGACGCGCGGGCCCCTTCAGCATCACCTCGAGGTTGTAGTAGCCCTGCGGGACCTTTTGGTGCGCCTTCGCGCAGGCTGCCGCGTCGCCGATGAGGAAGATCTTCACCTCCTCGCCTTCACGCTTCGAGAGCGCGCCGGCGAGGCGAGCCGCGTTGTAGCTGCGCTCGGTGCCGTAGGGTGCGTCGTTCAGAATGAAGAGGGTCTTTGCCATGGTCATGTTCCTTGCGCGGTCAGTTGCATCCAAGCCTGAGTCCCGCCGCACAGGGACCGAGCCGAGTTCCAGCCGAGGGCGCGCAGCTCCGACGCCGCGCGCTCCGAACGTCCGCCGCCCTTGCCGCACACCGTGACGAGCACCGCCTCCTTCGGGAGCGCCGCCGTCTGCGCAGCGAGCGAGTCGAGCGGGATGTTGATGGCGCCTGCGACGTGCCCCGCCGCGAACTCGTCGGGCGAGCGGACGTCGATAATGACGGCACCTTCGACGCTGCGAAGCTCCGTCGGCTCGACGCAGGTGGGCGACGGCGCAGGCGCTGCGGGTCGACGAAGGGTCTCGCTCATGCGCACGGCGACCACGACGCCGGACGCGAACGTGAGCGCGGCGACGAGCCACATCGCGGCGGGCAGGCCGAGCGCATCCGCGGTGAGGCCGGCCAGGAGCGCGCCGATCGCGTAGCCGAGGTCGCGCCACAGGCGGTACACGCCCACGGACGACGCGCGCCACGATGGATGCGCGACGTCGCCGATGGCGGCGAGCAGCGTCGGGTAGACCATGGCCGTGCCGACGCCGAGGAGCGCGGCGCCGGTGGCGAAGGGCGCGAACGCGGAGGAGAGTACGATCACCATGATGCCGAGCGCCTGAACCCACATCCCACTTGCGATGAGCCACTTGCGTCCCACGCGGTCAGACCAAGCACCCGTGAAGATCTG
Organism: uncultured Gemmatimonas sp.; assembly: GCA_964414995.1. Lineage (GTDB taxonomy): Bacteria > Gemmatimonadota > Gemmatimonadetes > Gemmatimonadales > Gemmatimonadaceae > Pseudogemmatithrix. The sequence goes on along the minus strand of CAYPYY010000057.1, from coordinate 12,639 downwards.
CGCGATGCCCCACGTGGCGGGGTAGATGGCGGCCAGCGTGCCGATCTGCCCGAGTTCCATTTGCGCGGCCGCGAAGAAGAGCGGGAACAGGCCCCAGGCCATGCCGTCGTTCAGGTTATTGACGAGGCCCGCTTGGCTGACGCTCGAGAGGTTCTTGTCGAGGAGCGACGTGCGCCAGAAGACCTCCCGCTGCGTGGGCATGCCCTCGGGCGGCAGCTCGCCGTGCAGCTTCGACTCAGCCGCCACGTGGTGCTTGGTCTCGCGCACCACCACGACCGAGAGGAACAACCCGAGCGCGACGAACACGACGCCGAGGTAGAACGGCTCGGGCCGGAGGCCGTACTGCGCGGCCACGAAGCCAGTCGCGAGCGCGCTCCCCGCCACGGCGAAGTAGCCCGCGAACTCGTTGAGGCCCATCGCGAGCCCGCGCTTCGCCGGTCCCGCGAGGTCGATCTTCATGATGACCGTCGTCGACCACGTGAGTCCCTGGCTCACGCCGAGCAGCGCGTTCGCGAAGAGCACCCAGGACCAGCTTGGCGCCCACATCAACAGGAACGGCACCGGCACAGCCACAAGCCACCCGCCGACGAGCACGTGCTTGCGACCGAATCGGTCGGAGAGCCGCCCGGCCAGGTAGTTCGTGAGCGCCTTAGTGACGCCGAACACGACAATGAACGACAGGACCGCCGTCTTCGCGGCGAGGTGGAAATCCTGCTCTGCGATCGCCGGGAGAATCGTACGCTCCATCCCGACCATCGCGCCGACGAAGGCGTTGACGATGACGAGCAGCGAGAACTGTCCGAGGTTCTCGCGGAGGCCGAGGCGGACGTGACTCATGACCGGACCTCCTCGCGTCCCTGGTTGATGCGCAGGATCTGCTCCATCGCCTCGGGCTTCGGCGGGACGTCGGCGAGCGCATCGACGAACTCGTCGCGCGACTTCGTCAGCAGCGGGTTCCAGCGCTTCTCGAACGCGATGGTGCTCGACGGCTTGCCGCTCATCCCAGCGCCGCACACCGACCCGGAGAAGTGGCCCGGGTAGACCTCCAGGTCATCCGGCAGCGTGAGGAGCTTCGCGTGGATGCTGTCGTAGAGCTCGCCGGCGTTCTCTCGCGCGCGGCCCGGCAGGTCGGGACGTCCGACGGCACCGACGAAGAGCGTGTCCCCGGTGAGGACGAACCACGGGTCGGTGCCGCGACGGAGGTCGGTGACGACGAAGCTCGCGCTCTCGGGCGTGTGACCGGGCGTGTGCAGCACCTTCACTCGGGTGTTGCCGAGCTCGATCTCCTGTCCATCGTGCAGCGGCTCGAACGGCAGCGCGACGTTCGCCGACTCGTGAAGGCAGTAGGCAGCGCCGGCCTTCTTCGCGAGCGCTGGCCCTCCCGAGCGGTGATCAGCGTGGACGTGCGTGTCGAGGACGTGCGTGATGCGCATGTCCTTCGACGCGGCGAAGGCGAGGTACGCGTCGACGTCCTCCTCGTGGGCGTCAACGACCGCGCATTTGCCGAGGCCACCGCAGCCGAACAGGTACGCGGCGCAGCCGGTCTCGAAGTAGTAGTAGGGCTTGAATATCACTGGGGCGCTCCTTCGCTGTCGACGCGCCAGCCGCGGGCACGCCAGTCGACGACTCCTTGCTCCATGCGGTGGGCCTTGAAGCCCTTCTTGCGGAGCAGCTCCACGGCCTCGACGGCCATCACGCAGTACGGCCCACGGCAGTACGCGACGACCTCGCGGCCCTTCGGCAGCTCCTTCAGGCGGGCCTTCAGCTCACCGACCGGGATCGAGAGCGCGCCGGGGATGTGGCCGGCGCGGTACTCCTCGGGCGGGCGGACATCGAGCACGGTGACCTCGCCGCTCTTCACGCGCCGCATGAGCTCGTCGCCCTCGACCGCCTCCATCGCGCCGCGCGCTTCGAGGTACTCGCGGGTGACTTGATCGACCTCGGCGAGTCGCGCCTCCGCGAGCCCCCGGAGCGCGAAGAAGAACCGGCAGACCTCGTCGTCCGCGAGGCGGTACTCGACGTACAGGCCCTTCTTCTCGGCGTCGACGAGTCGAGCGGCGCGCAGCACCTGGAGGTGCTGCGAAGCGTTGGCGACAGAGATGGCCGCCTGCTCGGCGAGTGCCTCAACGGTGCGAGGGCCCTGGCAGAGCAGGTCCAGCAGCTCGAGCCGCTTGGGCGCCGAGATGGCTTTCCCGAGCCGCGCAAACTGCTCATAGATGGCGTCCTTGAACCGCCGATGGGTCTTCGTCATGCGGTCAAGCATTCAACCGCATACTTGAATTGTCAAGAGCGACTCGAGTTTCGCGGCCTGGTTCTGACCGCCCCCTTGGCCCGGCCGGCGCTCCGGCAAGGCGTTGCTCTCCAAACACCGATTGACGGTCGGTTTCTCTGCGTGTAGCTTCCGCCAGGTGAATCTCGGCCCAGTGCGACCTCCGTTCCTCGGCGATCTCGAGACCGCCGTGATGACCCACCTCTGGTCGGGAGGTGACGGCGAGGCGAAGGCGGTTCACTCGGCGCTCGGCAAGCGGCGAGGCATCACGCTCAACACCATCCAGTCAACGCTGAAGCGCCTCTTCGAAAAAGGCCTGCTCGAGCGCGACAAGGTCAGCCACGCGCACGTCTACCGAGCGCGAGTCAGCCGAGAGGACTTCCATCGTGGCCTGCTCGGCGAGCTCGTCGGCGACCTGGTGCATGGGCAAGCCGAGGCCGTGGTCTCCGCGTTCGTCGACCTCACCGAGCGCGCGGGCCCGGAGCACCTTGAGCGCCTGGAGGCGCTCGTCGCCGAGCGGCGGCGCAAGCTCGAGCGGGGCCCACGATGAGCCTGGCAGCGCAGAGCGCGCAACTCTTCCTGCTGGCTGGCGTTGTGTTCTTAGCCCTCGGCGCGTTGTCCGCCGCCGTGCTCGTGCGACTCTTCGGTCCGCGCCTCTCTCGATGGGATCCTCGCGCGCGCCATCGCGCGCTCACGCTGCTCGCCGCGCTGCCGGCGGCGTCCGCCGTCGGGCTGTTGTTCGCGGCCAGCCTACCGTCGCTCGTCGCGCTCGCCGTTCCCGGCCTCGACCACTGCCCTATGCACGACGACGGGCACGCCCACCTCTGCTTCGTCCACCTCCCTCACGTTGGCATCCACGCCGCGCTTCTCGTGAGCCTCGTGTTCCTTGCGAGCTATGGCCTGCTGCGCGCAGTTTTCGCCGCGTCGAGTGTCCTCCGCGCGCTGCGCGTCGTTGCGGCGCTCGCGAGGACGGGCGAGCGCCGTAGCGACCTCGGCATCACGATCGTGGAGACCACGCAGCCGTTGTGCTTCGCGGCGGGCTTGTTCCGGCCGCGCGTGCTGCTCTCCCGCGGGCTGTTCGACGCGCTCAGCGCCGAAGAGCGTGCGGTGATCCTCGCGCACGAGCGCGCCCACGTGCGCCGTCGCGACGCGCTGGTCGCGAGCATCGCCCGCGCCCTCGCCGCCTTCCATCTGCCCTGGGTGGGGTGCTGGCTCGTCCACGAGCTCGAAGTCGCCGCCGAGCAGGCTTGCGACGAGGAGGCCGCTCATTGCGTGACCGATCGCGTGGCCGTGGCGGCGGCGATCCTCGCCGTCGAAAGGGCCGCCCAAGACGTGGTGTCGCGCGAGCTCGGTCCCGTCGCTGTGGCGTTCGGTGCGCGTGCGGTCGAGCGTCGCGTCGAAGCTCTGCTCGGTGACCCGCCGCAGCAGCAGTCGTTGCGTCCGCTGATCGTCTCGTTCGGGATCGGTGTGATCAGCTTGCTCGTTCTCGCCGACGAGCTGCACCACCTCACCGAGTCCGTTCTCTCCGTCATCGCGCACTGAACTGAGGAGCCATGAGAGCCGCTCGCCACCATGTTCGTCCGTCTCGAAAACCGACCGTCGCTCGGTGTTTTGTCGTAGCGATGGCCACGCTTCTCTTCGCCGCGACCGCGAGCGCGCAGGAGGCTGACGCTCCCGCCGCGCTGACGGAGCGCGACATGGTGTCCAGCGCGCTCCAGCGCGCTCCCTTGACCGATGCCATCGAGGGCGAGGTCGCGATCGAAGAGGGGCGAGGTCGAGCTGCCAGCGCATATCCGAACCCCCAGCTCTCGTATATGCGGGAGCAGACCTTCGGCACGTTCGGGACCGGCGAGGACTATCTCTCCGTCGCCCAGGTCATCGACCTAGGCAACCGCCGGGGCCTGCATGGTGAGGCCGGTGACGCTCGGGCGCGCGCTGCACGAAGAGAGGGCGATGCGTCACGTCTGGCCATCGTCGCCGAGGCGCGCCTTCGCTTCTACGAAGTCCTGTACCGTCAGGATCGCGTCGCGGCGCTCGAGGGGTGGTTGGCGCGCATCGCCGAGGCGCTCGCCATCGTCACGCGTCGCGAGCAGCGCGGCGACGCCGCGACCTATGACCGGCGGCGCCTAGAGCGTGAGCGGGCCGTCGCAACCGGCCGCCTCGAGACCGAACGCGCGGCCCTCGAGCGCGCGAGCGCGCGGCTTCGAGCCCTGCTCGGGCCCGGCGCAGGTGTCGCGAGCGCACGCGTGACGGGGACGCTCTTGCCTGAGGACGAGCCCGTCGCGCTCGCGACGCTGCGCGCTTCGAGCAGCTCTCGTCCGGATCTGCTCGCGCTCGATCTCCGCATCGAGGCGGCGTCACTCGACCGCACCGCTGCCTCGCGATGGTGGGTGCCGGACCTCCGGCTTGAAGGCGGATGGAAGGGAGTCGATCTCGGGCGTCAGGGGCGCACGGATGGGTTCCTGCTCGGCGCGTCGCTGTCCATCCCGCTCTGGGATCAATCGTCAGGACTCGCGCGCATCGCCGAAGGAGAGGCGCGAGCTGCGCGCGGACATCGTGCACTCCTCGAGTCGGAGCTTGATGGTGAGCTCGGCGGCGCGCGCTCCGAGGCCGTCCGGCTCCGGCGTGCAGCCACGGAGTTCCGGGAGCAATCCGGGGCGGCATCGGGCGACCTCGTGCGGATCGCCTCGGCTGGCTACGAGGGCGGCGAGCTCGGTCTCCTCGAGCTGCTCGATGCCTACCGCGGGGCCGCAGACGACTCTCTCAGCGCCCTCGACATGGAGCACGCCGCGCGCCGCGCACGCATCGAGCTCGATCGACTGACAGGAGCAGGCCTCCCATGAAACGCCTCATCACTTTCTTGATTCTTGGCCTCCTCGCGTCGTGCCATTCGCACTCGCACGATGGCGGTGACGATCACGGCCACGCCCTCGATCCTGCGGACGAACGTCCCGCGCTCTCCTTCACGCACTGGACCGACGCGAGCGAGCTGTTCATCGAGTTGCCGGCGCTGGTTCGCGGTCAGGAATCTCCCTGCGCGGCCCACGTGACGAAGCTCGACAGCTTCGCGGCGCTCGCCGAAGGGCGCGTCACCGTGGTGCTGCGCGGCGACTCGGGCGAGGAGCGCTTCGACAGCCAGGCGCCGACCGTCCCTGGCATCTTCCGGCCCGTGGCGAGACCGACGACGACTGGCAAGCGCCGCCTCGTCGTCGAGGTGCGTGCTCCGGGCTTGACGGCGGACCACGACCTCGGCGAGGTCACGGTTTTCGAGAGCGTCGCTGCTGCGCGCGCGGCCAACCCGGAGGAGCCTGAGGCGCCTGGTCGCATCCCGTTCCTCAAAGAGCAGCAGTGGCCGATCGAGTTCGGGACGTCGCTCGTCACCGAGCGCGCCATGCGGCCCACGCTGCGAGCGACGGGCAGCGTGGTCCCGAGGTCTGATGGCGAGGTCGTGATCACCGCGCCTGTTGCCGGCCGCGTCGCCACGAGCGGTCGGACGTTTCCTCGCCTCGGCGAACGCGTAGCCGCGAACGACTTGCTCGGCGTCCTGGCGCCTCGGCTCGAAGCCGCGGATCTCGCCTCCCTCGATCTCGCCGTGACGAGCGCGAACCTCGAGCTGCGCTTCGCGGAGCGCGAGCGCCAGCGGCTCGAGGGGCTCCGAGGAGAGGGCGCCGTCCCGGAGCGGCGCGTGCAGGACGCGGTTCACGCTGCCGAAGCGGCGCAAGCCGCGCTGGCTACCGCGCAGCGACGTCTCGACCAGTTTCGACGCGTACAGCAGACGGCGGGGCGTGGTGAGGGCACCGTCCAGCTCCGCGCCCCGCTCTCCGGCGTCATCACGGAGGTACTGGTCGCTCCAGGCGCCTTCGTTGAGGCGGGCGCTCCCCTCCTGCGTGTCACCGACCTCACGCAGCTCTGGCTCGAGGCGCGCGTCCCCGAGGTGGACGTCGCCCGCCTCGGCACGCCACACGGCGCCTCGTTTTTCGTCGAAGGCATCGACGAGGCGATCGAGCTTCCACCGGACGCGCTGGTCGCGCGCGGTGGGCGCATCGACCCGCGTACACAGACGCTCCCCGTGATCTTCGCGGTCGACAACGCGAGCGGGCGTCTGTCTGTCGGCGCGTTCGCCCGCGTGCACCTTGGCACCGGCGAGGAGCGGCGGGCGCTTGCTGTGCCCGAGTCGGCTCTCGTCGATGACAGCGGGATCTTCGTCGTCTTCGTACAGGCCTCCGGCGAGTCGTTCGAGCGGCGCGTCGTGCGCCTCGATGCCCGCGACCGAGGCTTCGTCGAGGTGCTGAGCGGCGTGCGCTCAGGTGAGCATGTCGTCACGCGCGGCGCTTGGTCCGTGAAGCTCGCCGCCTCGAGCGGCTCGGTCCCGGCGCACGGCCACTCGCACTGAAGGAGCACCAAGTGATCGACTCGATTCTGCGCTGGTCGCTCTCGCATCGCATCGCGGTCCTCGCGGCCGCCGCTGTCATGCTCCTCTGGGGCGGGTACACGGCCTCGCGCATGCCCGTCGACGTGTTCCCCGACCTCACCGCGCCGACCGTCACGGTCATCACGGAAGGCCACGGCATGGCCCCCGAGGAGCTCGAAACACGAGTCACGTTCCCGATCGAGTCCTCGCTGAACGGCGCCCCTGGCGTCCGCCGCGTGCGCTCCGCGACGGGCGTGGGCATCTCCATCATCTACGCGGAGTTCGACTGGGGCACCGACGTGTTCCGTGCCCGGCAGATCGTCAGCGAGAAGCTCCAGCTCGTGCGTGACACGCTCCCGGCGGAGGTCGAAGCGCCGGTCCTCGCGCCGATCTCTTCGATCATGGGCGAGATCCTCTTCCTCGCGGTGACCGCCGAGGGCCAGGCGACGCCCATGGAGGCGCGGACCTTCGCAGACTTTACGCTCCGTCGCAGGCTCTTGGCCGTGCCGGGCGTTTCCCAAGTGATCGTGACGGGCGGCGAACGCAGGCAGTTCGAGGTGCTTCTACGGCCCGAGCGCCTGTTGGCCCATGGTCTCACGGCCGATCAAGTGGTGCGCGCGCTCGAGGAGACGAACGCCAGCGTCTCGGCGGGCTTCGTAAACCAGGGCGGCCAGGAGTACCTCGTTCACGGCGTGGGGCGGGTGCGGACGCCCGAGGACGTCGGCGAGACGCTCGTCGTGCAGCGGGGGGGCGAGCCCATCCTCGTTCGCCACTTGGGCGACGTGCGTATCGGCGCAGCCCTGCGGCGCGGTGAAGGTTCCTATGGGAGCAATCCCGCCGTCATCGTAGGCATCCAGAAGCAGCCGGGCGCGAACACGCTCGAGCTCACCGAGCGCGTCGACCGCGAGCTCGACGGGCTGGCGCGCACGATGCCCGCGGGGCTCACCATCCAGCGGAACATCTTCCGACAAGCCGAGTTCATCGAGGTCGCCGTGCACAACGTCCTCGCGGCGCTACGCGACGGCGTGGTCCTCGTGCTCATCATCGTGCTCCTGTTCCTCGCGAGCGGGCGAGCGAGCGCAATCACCCTGGTCGCCATCCCGCTCTCCCTCGTGACGGCGGTCCTCGTGCTCTCGGCGTTCGGCGCCACACTCAATACGATGACCCTCGGTGGCATGGCCATCGCCGTCGGCGAGCTCGTGGATGACGCGGTGATCGACGTTGAGAACGTCGTGCGTCGGCTCCGCATGAATGCGCTTTTACCGCAGGCCGAACGACAACCGGCGCTCTCCGTCGTGCTCGCTGCGAGCCGCGAGATTCGGAGCAGCATCGTCTTCGCCACGCTGGTGGTTGCGCTGGTGTTCCTCCCGCTCTTCTTCCTGTCGGGCGTCGAAGGCCGACTGCTCGCGCCGCTCGGGATCGCTTACGTCGTGTCGCTCACGGCGTCGCTCTTCGTTGCAGTGACCGTAACGCCGGTGCTCTGCTCGTTCCTGCTTCCGAGTTCCAAGGCGGTGGCGAAGGAGCACGAGCCGAGGTTCGCCGCGTGGCTCAAGCGCCGGTATGCCCCCCTCCTCGAGGGGGCGCTGCGACGGTGGCGCACAGTCGGCGCGGTCTCGTTCGCGCTCTTGGCCAGTGCGCTGGTCGCGCTGGCATTCTCGGGTCGCTCGTTCCTGCCCGAGTTTCGCGAGGGCACGTTGACCATCGCTGCCGTTACCTTGCCGGGGACCTCGCTCGCCGAGTCGGACGCGATGGGACGCAGGATTGAGCAGATTCTCCTTCGCCACCCGGAGGTCGTTTCGGTGGCGCGACGGACCGGACGCGCCGAGCTCGACGAGCACGCGCAGGGCGTCAACGCAGCCGAGCTCGACGTGAGCCTGCGTGACGGCGAGCGCTCGCGCGAGGAGTTCCTCGAGGCGCTGCGCCGCGACCTGTCGCTCTTGCCGGGGATGAACATCACCATCGGACAACCGATCGGGCACCGCATCGACCACATGCTCTCGGGGACCCGAGCGAGCATCGCCGTGAAGGTCTTCGGAGACGACCTCGCCGAGCTGCGCCGGCTCGGTGCCCAGATCGAGTCCGTCATGCGCACCGTCCCCGGTGTCGTGGACCTCGCGCGCGAGCAGCAGTCGGACATCCCGTTCCTGCGCGTCCGGTTCGATCGGACTGCCATCGCCCGTTACGGAATGCGCATCGCCGACGTCGGGCGCGCGCTCGAGATTGCGTCTGGGGTGCACGTCGTGTCGCAGGTCATGGAAGGCCAGGCCGTCTTCGATCTCGTTGTCCGCACCGATCCTCGCCGCGTGCAGACCATCGAGGAGGTCCGCGACGTGCTCATCACCACCCCGAGCGGCGCGCAGGTGCCGCTCCATGCGCTCGCGAGCATCCAGCTCGACCGCGGCCCGAACGAGATCGGCCGAGAGAACGTGCAGCGCAGACTGGTCGTGAGCTGCAATGTCGGAGACCGCGATGTCGGCACGGTCGTAGGTGACATCCAGCGCGCCGTCGAACAGCAGGTGCCCATGCCCGCCGGCTACCGTGTCGTCTACGGCGGGCAGTTCGAGAGCGCCGAAGGCGCAACGCGCACGCTGGGACTCTTGGGCATCGTGTGTCTCTTCGGCATGCTAGGCCTGCTCTACACGGCCTTCAGTTCGGTGCGTGACGCCGTGCTGGTCATGGCGAACCTCCCGCTCGCGCTCATCGGCGGCGCGGTCGGTGTCTTCCTCCAGGGCGGCGTGCTCTCCATCGCGTCGCTCGTCGGCTTCATCACGCTGTTCGGAATCGCCACGCGCAACGGCATCATGCTCGTCTCGCACATCCGGCACCTCGTGAACGAGGAGGGCGTGACGGACCTCGACGAGGCCGTGCGCCGAGGCGCGCGCGAGCGGCTCGTACCGATCCTCATGACGGCGTTGGCCGCGGGGCTGGGCCTCGTGCCGCTCGCGCTCTCTGCGGGCGAGCCCGGCAGCGAGATCCAGGCACCGATGGCGGTCGTCATCCTCTGCGGACTGGTGACCTCGACCGCGCTCAACATGTTCGTCGTTCCCGCACTCTATCGGCAGTTCGGCGCGCTGGCGCGGAAGCCCTCTGCGCAGGTAGTCGAGCTGGCCGCGGAGGGGGCGTGACCCAAGGCGGCGAGCACCACGCAACAGACCAACTCCGGGGCGCGACGCTGGGGCTTGCGGCGGCTGCGCTCTTCGGCCTTTCTGCGCCGGTCGCCAAGCTGCTCCTGGGGCAGATCGCGCCGGTGCTCCTTGCAGGGCTTTTGTACCTTGGCGCCGCAGCCGGGCTCTGGCTCCACCGCGCGATCGCGAGGCCCACCCGGGAGGCGCCGCTCGGACGCAGCGACGCGTGGCGGCTCGGGCTCGTCGTGCTCGCCGGGGGCATCGCGGGCCCCGTCCTCATGCTGCTGGGATTGAGCCGAGTCACTGGGCTCACCGGTTCACTCCTCCTCAACCTGGAGGCGCCCTTCACGGTGCTGCTCGCGGTGATGCTGTTTCGAGAGCACCTCGGGCGATACGCGGCCGCGGCGGTCGTGATGATCATTGCTGGCGCGGCCGTCTTGAAGGTCGAGCCGGGCGCGCTCGGCGCTGACACGCCGGGCGTCGCCCTCATCGCTGCCGCATGCGCGTGTTGGGCGCTCGACAATAACCTCACGCAGAAGCTCTCGTTGCGTGATCCGTTCGCGATTGTTCGCGTCAAGGCGCTGGTGGCCGGCGCGACGAACACTCTTCTGGGGCTCGTCGTGGCTCGCGGACAACTGCCGCCCGCCTCGTTCGTGCTGGGTGCGATGGCCCTCGGGAGCCTGAGCTACGGCGTGAGCGTGGTGCTGGACGCCTACGCGCTCCGGTTCATCGGCGCTGCACGCGAAGCAGCGTACTTCGCCACGGCGCCCTTCGTTGGCGCGCTCGCGTCGGTCGTCCTCCTGGACGACGCCCTTCGCCTTCCCGACGGCCTCGCGATGGCCGCCATGGCCGGTGGTGTCGCGCTGCTCCTGCGAGAGCGACACTCCCACAAGCACCTACACAGCGAGCTCGATCACGAACACCTGCACGAGCATGACGAGCACCACCAGCACGCCCACGCGGCTGGCGATCCCCTGGGCGAGCCTCATAGCCACGCCCACCGGCACCTTCCCCTCGTGCACGACCACCCGCACGTGCCGGACGCTCATCACCGGCATCGGCACTGATGGGAGCATCGCTTGGTCCTCGACTCGCCCCTCTCGACAAGGGCTACATCCGGAACTACTATCTTCCATAGTAGATGATCACCCACAGGAGCTCGCCGTGACGTTTCGCCTTCGCTCAGGGAAGAAGGGCCTCGAACTCCGTCTTCACGACCTCGAAGCGACCATCATGGACGTGGTTTGGAGCAAGCGGCTCACGTCCTTCGCCGTCGGCGACGTGCTTGCCATCCTCGAGAAGCAGCGGGACATCGCCTACACCACGGTGATGACGACCGTGACGCGCCTCTATGAGAAGGGGATCCTCGAGCGCGAGCGCGACGGCAAGCGTTACATCTACTCCCCGAAGCTCACGCGCGAGGAGTTCATGGAGTCCACCGCGCGTGAAGTGCTGGACGAAGCGGTCGGTGGCCACCAAGCGATCGCGATGCTCGCGGAGAAGGTCTCGGAGGCCTCGGCCGGCGAGCTCGACGACCTCGAGGCGCTCATCCAGAAGCGACGAGAGGAACTCGAGGCGTGATCGAGGCGACCTTCCCGCTGCTCGGCACGGCGTTCGTCGTGCTCATCGTACTCCCCGCGTTCGCGCTTGTCGCGAAGGCGGGACTCGTGCTGCTCGAGCGCGACGCGGTGGGAGGGCCGCTTCACGGACTCAACCTTCGCTACGTCCTCCTGACGGGCTCGAGCGTGCTCCCGCTTGCGTGGCTTCTTTCAGCGGGCCTTCACCAAGCCGAAACGGGCAAGTCGGCGTTGGCATGCTTGCTCGATCACGACACGGCTGAGCTGTGCTTCGAACCGGGATTCTTCGCGCTCGTGCTCACGGCCGCCGTTCTCGTCTCGTCGTTGGGCGTGATGCGCAAGCATCGAGGTGCGCGCTCGTCGTCAACCGACGCGGCTGGAGCGCTCCTGGCTCGGGTCACGCGCATCGTGGCGAGCGACCCAGCGCTTGCGTGCCTCCGTCACCGCGTCGTCGTCACAGACGAAAGGAGCTTCGCTCTCGGCACCCATGGGCTCTTGAAGCCCCGTGTGTTCGTCGGGACCGCTTTCGCCACCCGACTCTCCGACGAGATGCTCGCGAGCGCGCTCGGACATGAGGCCGAGCACGTCCGCGCCCTCGACCCGCTCCGCTACCTCGTCCTTCAGCTTGCGCTCGCCGTGAACCCGTTCGGGCGGTTCTTGCTCCAGGCGCACGCCGCTCGATGGCAAGCCGCGCGCGAGGCTCACTGCGACCGCGAAGCCGTCATTCACGGCGCCGCTCCGCTTCCGCTCGCGGACGCGATCGTCAGGGCGGCGCGACCCGGCGTCCGCGAAGCCGTCGCGCTAGGTGCGCGTGACACCGCAGTCCTCAAGTTCCGTGTCGGAATGCTGCTCGCCTTCGCCGAGCGCGCCCCTGCGCGCTGCTGTCACCAGGGGCCATCGCCCTTTCCGGTGGCGTTCGTCCTCCTGCTCATCGCGCTGCTCCTACCGCACCAGACCGGCACGGCGGCGCTCGATGTGCTTCACACGGGCGCGGAGCACGCGCTCACCTACTTCTGGCGCTGAGGAACTCGATGACTCGATCGCACCGTACACGTTTGCCCTCAACTACTATCGCGCATAGTAATAGCGCGGGCGCGCTGGCGTTCTCGCTGCTGGTGAGCGCATGCGCCCACGCAGCCCCGACGAGGAGTGCGCTCGATGCTCGCGAGGCGCCGCCACCTCATCTCCATGGTCCTGCTGACGGTGGCGCGGACCTCGGTCACGCCGAACACAGCGATCCCGTGCCCGATCCCGCTG
>CAYPYY010000056.1:0-17713 GCA_964414995.1 uncultured Gemmatimonas sp. | reverse complement strand
CCCGGCGTGTCGAGGAACGTGATCTCGCGACCGTCCGGCAGCGACACGTGGTAGGCACCGATGTGCTGCGTGATGCCGCCGGCCTCGCCGGCGACGACGGTCGCCTTGCGGATGTAGTCGAGCAGCGAGGTCTTGCCGTGGTCGACGTGACCCATAATCGTCACGACCGGCGGACGCGGCTTGAGATCCTCGGCCGCATCCGTCTCCTCTTGCTCTTCGCTCGAGGCGGCGTAGTCCTCTTCACGCACCGCGATGTAGCCAAACTCGCTGGCGATGAGCTCGATCTGGTCGAAGTCCATTCGCTGGTTGATGGTGACCATCAACCCGAGGTGCTTGAACGCGAACGACACGATCTGCGTGGCCGGGACCTTCAAGCTCTCGGCAAGCTCGCTGACCGTGATGAACTCGTTGACGCGGATGGTGACCTTCTCGCGCGCGGCGACTTCGGCACGCATTGCAGCGAGCTCTTCGCGGGCCGCCGAATCGTCACGCACGCCGCGGCGCTTGGTGGTGCCGCCGCCCATCTGGCGCATCGTGCGCGAGATGTTGGCCGTCACCTGCTCCTGGTCGACGCGTTTGCCCTTCTTGCCACGGCGCGGCCCGGAGGACGGCGCAGCGTCGGGACCGAAGTTGCGCGTGGGCGCACCGGTGTTGGGGGTGCGGCCGCGGTCATCGCGGCGGCCACCACCGAGTCCGCCGCCGGGCGTTGCCGAGGCGACGGGGCGCGGGGGCATCCCCATTCCGCTGACTGGGCGCGGGCGTGGCGCCTGCGGGGCAACGGGACGCGGGCGCGGGGTCGAGGGCGCGGACGGCGCGGACGGGCGCGGCGCTGCCGGTGCCTCTGGTGCTGCGGGGCTCGGCGCGGACGCTGCGGCCTCCGCCGCGCGCTGACGCTCGGCCTCGTCGGCGCGAGCGCGGGCCGCGGCCTGCTCTTCGGCGATCTTGGCGGCGCGGGCGGCTTCCTCCGCCTCACGTGCGGCGCGGGCGGCGCGCTCGACCTCTGCTGCCGCTGCAGCCGCTTCAGCAGCGGCGGCCGCAGCTGCGGCTTCCTCTTCGGCCTTCTGGACGTCGGCGGCGCGCCGGCGGCGCGTCACCTTGGCCGCAGGCTCTTCAACGACCGGCTCCGGCTCGGGCGCAACGACCTTCTTGGCGGCGACCTTCTTCTTAGCCGCGGGCTTGGCGGGTGCGTCCGCCGCCTCGGCCTTGGTCGCCGACTTGGCGGCGGCCTTCTTCTTGGCCGGCGCGGCCTCGGCCGCTGGCGCCGAACGCTGGCGCTTCTCGCGCTCCCACTTCACGCGGGCGCGCGCCACCTGGTCGTCCGTCAGCTGCGATGCCGGATTGCGCACCGCGATCCCGAGATCGCGCAGCAACTGCATCGTCTCGTCCGGCGACGCACCAAGTTCCCCAGCCAGTTCCACTACGCGAAGCTTCGTCAACCCTGCCTCCGTGAGCCCTTACCGATCCGCGTCCGCCGTCGTGGCGGTCGCGAGGATCCCCGCTGCCAACTTGCGATCAAGCACGGCGATGACCGCCGTAGTTTCCCGCCCCGCAATTCGCCCGAGGTCTGCCGCCGAGTCCACCTCGAGGGTGGGCACCGCGCGTCCCGCGAGCAATCCGTCGATCTTCTGCCGGCTGTTTGGCGAGGCATCCCGCGCGACGACGGCGACGTGCACTGTCCCGCGCCGCACGGCCTCCCGCACCCGATCCACGCCGACAACCGCCAACCGTCCCCGCACCCCGAGGCCCAGCAGTCCCAGCACCCGCTTCGCCTGGGCCTCGGTCATTCCGTCCCGTCCTACGCGCCCTTCTCCGAGTCGCCACCCTCTTCAGTGAGCTCGTCGAGGATCGCCATAATGCGATCGGCCTCTTCCGGCGCGATGCCGGGGAGCTTGAGGAGATCCTCGCGCTCGAGGTCGATGATGTCGTTCAGCGTGCGGTAGCCCCCCGCCTCGAGCACGGCGACCGTCGCGGTCGCGAGGCCTTCGATGTCGGACAGCGGGACGTCCGCAGCCTCGTCATCGGGCAGCGGCGCGAAGAGCGGGATGTCACCACCACGCTCCAGCCACTCGCGGCTCGAGTAGAGATCGATCTTCCAGCCGGTGAGCTCGGACGCGAGGCGCACGTTCTGGCCGTTGCGTCCGATGGCCAGCGAGAGCTGGTCCTCGTCCACCACGGCCTGAATCGTCTTGGCGGTCGCGTCGGAGAACACGCGGGCCACCTTGGCCGGCGCGAGCGCGAGCTTGGCAAAGCGCTCGGGATCGTTGGACCACGGCACGATGTCAATGCGCTCACCGTTGAGCTCCTGCACCACGGCCTGCACGCGCGAGCCCTTGAGCCCGACGCAGGCACCCACGGGATCGATGGCGTCGTCCTTCGAGACGACGGCGATCTTGGTGCGGCTGCCAACCTCACGCGAGGCGGCGCGCACCTCGACGATGCCCGACTGGATCTCCGGCACTTCCAGACGGAACAGCGCCTGCACGAACAGCGCATCGGCGCGCGAGAGGATGAGCCGCGGTCCCTTGGGCGTCTCCTCGATGCGCTTCAGCACGGCGCGGATCGGCTCGCCCTGCGAGTACGTCTCGCGATGATTCTGCTCGCGGTACGGAATGATCGCTTCCGCCTCGCGGAACTTGTTGAGCATCACGACGATCTTGCCGCGCTCGATCTGCTGGATCTCGCCGGAGAGGAGGTCGCCGACGCGCCCCGCGAACTCGTCGCGGATCTTCGTGCGCTCGCCCTCGCGGACGCGCTGCACGATGCGCTGCTTGGCCGCCTGCACCGCCGAGCGGCCGAACTCCTCGAAGGACACGGGAATCTCCATCAGGTCGCCGACCTGATAGTCCGGATCCTCGTACCGCGCCTCCTCGAGGTCGATCTCCATCACGTCGTCCGTGACATCCTCGACGACCTTCTTGAGGATCACGATGCGGATCTCGCCCTTGGCGTCGTCAATCTCCACCTCCGCCTGCACGTTGGGGCCGTGCTTCTTGGCGAGGGCGGCGAGAATGCCGTCCTTGAGCAAATCGTGCAGTTCCGTGCGCTGGATCTGCTTGCTGTCCGCCAGCTCGCGCAGCGCCATCAGGATTTCCGCCGAACCCGCCATCCCGCTCTCCGTCGTTCGTAGTAAGGATCTGTCTTACGGCTTCCAGTCGAACGCGAGCCGTGCGTCGCTGACCTCGGCGAGCGCGATCACGTGTTCGGTGCCCTGCTTGCGGTTCTTGAGTCGGACGGATTCCGCTCCGTCCGGCCCTTCGACCGCCACGATCTCCAACTCCTGCCGTCCGTGGAGCGCCGGCGCATTCACGCTGGCCAACCGCCCCACAAACCGCTTCCACTCCGCGGCGCGCCGCAGCGGCCGTTCCATTCCCGGCGACGACACCTCGAGCACGTACCGCGAGCTCACCAACGCGGGGTCCGCGTCGAGCCGAGCTTCGATGGCACGCGAGGCGCGCTCGCAGTCCCCCACCTGCACCTTCTGGAGATCCAGGCGGTCGATGCGGATGTCCACCACGGGGCGCCCTTTGGACCCACCCATCCGCAGCTCGACCAGCTCGAACCCGAGGGGCGTAAGTTCTTCGCGCGCAATGCGTTCCAGCGTTTCCTTCACCGCGCCAAGGCTCCCGTAGAGAACAAAAAAAGTGCGGGGAGACCTTCCCCCACACTCCGCCACACCAACCGGAATGTCTCCGACTGCTTCAGGATACCGGGTGCGGCCTACTCCGTCAAGCCGCGCACGCTATAGATGCAGGCCACCTGCCGACCCGCGTCTCCCGCGCGATGCGAGAAGAACTCGGCGTTGTCACACTTGGTGCACTCGGCGCTCGCCGACCACCGCGCCACGCCGAGCTGCGAGGCCTGCTCCGCGAGCAGGGCGCGCAGGTCCACGTGGCGCGGACGCTTGGTCTCCCAGCCCGTGAGACGCTCGTAGACGTCCACGCCCACTTCGTAGCACCGGCCACAGATGGACGGCCCGAGGTGCACGTGGCACTCATCCACCGGGAACCCGTTGCCGGCGAAGAGGCGGAGTGCTTCCGGCAAGATGCCGTCGGCGGTGCCGCGCCAGCCCGCGTGCACGATGGCCACGGCGCCCGAGGGGTGCGCGACGAAGACGGGCACGCAGTCGGCGATGGTGATCGCGGCGGCACCGCTGCCGACGACGAGGTGCCCATCCGCATCGTCCACGCGGAGCCACCCCTCCCAGCCGGCGGAGTGCACCAACACCCGGGTGCCGTGCACCTGCTTGGCACTCGCCAGCCGCGGTGCGCCGACTTCGGCCAGCGCCTGCTGCAGCGCGTGCCAGCGCTGCACCGCCTCCGGGGCCGCCTCGCCCAGGTTGAAGTCGCCAGCGGCGCGCGTCGTCACGAACGCGCGGACGCCGAAGCGCTCGAACGCGGTGACCTCGTAGCGGGCTGGCAGCGCGGACTGCACGCGAGCGCCTACGCCTCGCCGCGCTGAATCGAGGCGCCGAGTGCGCGGAGCCGCTCGTCGATACGCTCGTACCCGCGCTCGATCTGGCCGACGTTGCTGATGACGCTCGTGCCCTTGGCGCAGAGCGCCGCGATGAGCATCGCCATTCCGGCGCGGATGTCGGGGCTTCCGACCTGCGCCCCACGCAATTGCGTCGGGCCGCTGACGAGCGCCCGATGCGGATCACAGAGCACGATGCGCGCGCCCATCCCGATCAACTTGTCCACGAAGAAGAGCCGCGACTCGAACATCTTTTCGTGGATGAGGATGATGCCGTCGCACTGCGTAGCGGTGACGATGGCGATGGACATCACGTCGGCCGGAAACGCCGGCCAGGGCTGATCCTCGAGCTTGGGCACCGCACCGCCCAGATCGGAGCGAATACGCAGGTCCTGCTCGGCAGGCACGACGAGGTCGGCGCCCGCGATCTCCGTGGCGACACCGAGCCGGTCGAAGCCGAGGCGGATGCTGCGCAGGTGCTGCACGCCGGCATCCTCGATGACAATGCGCGAGCGCGTCACCGCCGCGAGCCCGATGAAGGAGCCGACCTCGATGTGATCCGGGCCGATGGTGAAGCTGCCGCCGTGCAGCCGCTCGCCGCCGTGGATGGTGAGCATATTCGAGCCGATGCCCTCGATGCGCGCACCGAGCGCACCGAGCATCTGGCAGAGATCCTGCACGTGCGGTTCGCAGGCCGCGTTGTGCAGAATCGTCGTGCCCTTGGCCGCGACGGCGGCCATAATCGCGTTCTCGGTACCCGTGACGGACGGTTCGTCGAGAAAGATGTCGGCGCCCTTCAGGGCCTTGGCGCGGAAGACGATGCGCTCACCGAACTCGTGCTCGGCACCGAGCGCTTCGAGCGCGAGGACGTGCGTGTCGAGCCGGCGTCGGCCAATGACATCGCCGCCCGGCGGCGCGAGCGTGACGCTGCCGCAGCGTGCGAGCAGCGGGCCGGCAAGCAGAATGGACGCGCGGATGCGGGCGCAGAGCTCCGGATCGAGCGTGTCGCCGCGGACGGTCTTGGCGTGGATGACCAGGGTGTTGGCGGCCGTCCACTCGGCGCTGGCCCCGGCGGCGCGCACCAGTCCCAGCAGGCTCTCGATGTCACGGATGCGCGGCACGTTGTGCAGCGTGACCGGCTCGTCGGTGAGCAGCGCGGCACACACAATTGGGAGCGCCGCGTTCTTGTTGCCGGTGGGTCGAATGCGGCCGCTGAGGTGTTTTCCACCCTCGACGATGAACTGGGGCTGAGACATAGGCGAGAATATAGCTTGACGCCATCACGCCGCGCGGAGAGGATTCGGGATGCTCTTACTGCAAGCGGCCGCGGTCGCGGACACGATGTTGGTGCGGCAGGTTCCTCCGGTGCGCACCGTGTTTGAGCAGGTCGTGTTCGTCGCGTCCGGGCTGACGTCCATCCTCACGCTCGTCGTGGTGCTGCTCGTGCTCGCGATGCTGATCGGGATGCGGGCGGCGGCGAAGGCGCTGGGCGAGAAGCTCGACGAAGTCCTGCTCGAGCTGCGGCCGCTGACGCAGAACGCGAACGCGGCATCGGCGGACGTGCGCGACGCGGCGGCGGCGGCGAAGGCGATGGTCGTCGAGTCGCAGGAGACGGTGCACGAGGCGAACGTGCGGGTGCGCGAGACCGTGGAGAACCTGACGGACCGCGTGGACGAACTCGCCGAGATGATCGCGGGGATCCATCGCACGGTGACCCGGGTGGCGGGCATTGCGACGACGGCGATGGGGGGACTGCGGGCCGGCGCCCGCTGGTTCGGCGTCGGAAAGTCGAAAAAGAAGAAGCCGTCGAAAGTCTCGCGAGCGGAGGACCGTCCGCGTCCCCGCCTGCGGCGCCGCGACTGCCGCGGTGACGACGATGCGGCTCGCCGCCGCCGTGGTGGTCGCGCTCGCCCTGGTGGCGCTGGTGCCGACCGATGCGTTCGCCTGGACGCCGGGCACGCACATCCTGCTCGGTGACGCGGTCCTTCGCTCGGCGGCCGTGCTGCTGCCGCCGGCGATCGCGCAGGTGATCCGCGCGTTTCCGTACGATTTTCTATATGGCTCGATCGCAGCCGACACGAGCTTCGCCAAGCGATACGCGAAGGTCGGGCAGCACTGCCACAACTGGAACGTGGGCGACGACATTCTCGACCGCGCCCGCGACGATTCGCTGCGCGCGTTCGGCTACGGGTATCTCGCCCACCTCGCCGCCGATGTCGTCGCACACAACCACTTCGTGCCGCATCAGCTCGCGATCAGCAGCACGTCGAGCGGAATGGGGCACAGCTACTGGGAGAGCCGCTTCGAGGCGGAGACGGGCGAGCAGTGGCCGCGGCGCGCGCGCGAGCTGATCCTGCTGGATCACGCGCGGGCCGACGAGCATCTCGACCGAATCTTGTCGCCCACGATCTTCAGCACGCCGACCAATCGCCGCATCTTCCGCGGGATGGTGCACGTGACCGATATGGGGCCGTGGCAGCGGGTGATGGCCCTGATGGCAGAGAACAGTCGCTGGCCGTTGCGGACGCCGGTGGTGCGGGCGCATCTGGAGCAGGCGTTCGACTACGTGGTGGATCTGCTGGCGCGCGGCGGCGACGCCGCGCCCCGCCGCTTCGATCCGAGCGGCGAGGAGGCGCTGCGCGAAGCCAAGCTGATCCGGAAGTCGGCGCTCGAGCGCGGGGGCGAACGAGCGGCGCGCAAGGATGCAGCCGATCGGTTTGCGCTGCCGGGCGAGGCGTTGCGCTGGGTGCCGCGGCTGGAAGCGCCGCTCTACGAGCCGCCGCGCGCGGCGGCGTCGTAACGTCGTCCGCGGGGCGCGGCGCGCCTACTCGTTGGCGCGCGTGAGTCCGGCGAAGGCGATGACGAGGCGCTTGCGCCCCACATCCTCGGCATCGAAGTCCACCGTCACCTTGGCTTCCTTGCCTGCGCCGCTGACTTCGGCGATGGTGCCGGAGCCGAAGCGCGCGTGCGCCACACGCTCGCCGGCGACGAAGTTCGGAAGGTCTTGCGAGGCTTCTTCGTCGGCGAGGAAGCTCGGGACTTCCTTGGACTCACGTGGTGACCAGGCGGGGCGCGAGGCGCGCCCGAATGCGGCCGACTCATCGCGCGGGCCGCGCCGCCAGCTGGACCCGTAGCCGGAGCTCGGTGCGGCGAGGCGCGTGGTCGAGCGGAGGCGCACGGTGCGGCGCTCCTCGAAGTCCACGCCGTTCAGTCCGCGGAGAAAGCTCGAGCGAATGCTCGGCAACAGTTCGCCGTTGCGTCGCCGTTGATGCGCCCACGACAGGATCAGACGTGCGCCCGCGCGGGTGATCGCCACGTACAGCAGGCGGCGTTCCTCCTCGAGCGTGTCCGGATCGTCGAAGGCACGCGCCAGCGGAAAGAGACCATCTTCGAGACCGGTGACGGCGACGAAGCCGTACTCCAGCCCCTTGGCCGTGTGGACCGTCATCATCGTGATGGCGTCCGCGTCGGGCCCGAGCGCGTCGAGCGCCGTGACGAGCGTGGCGCGTTGCAGGAAGTGATCGAGCGGACGCAACCCGACCTCGCCGCCGTCATCGATGATCGTCTCCGCCGCGGACGTGACGAGTTCACGGACGTTCTCGAGGCGTTCCGCGCCCTCGGGCCCCTCGGCACGCAACGCCGCATCGTACCCGGACTTCTCGACCAGCTCGACCAGCAGGCGATCGACGCTCGTGTCGGCCGCGGCTGCGCGCAGGCGGTCAACAAGCGTGACGAATGCCGCGAGGGACTCCTTGGTGGCGGGCCGCATTCCTGCGATGGTGGGCGCGCGGCGCGCCATCTCGAGGAGTGGCACGCCCGCCGCCTGCGCCTCGGAGGCGAGCAGTTCCACGGTGGTGTCGCCGACTCCGCGCTTCGGCGCCTGAATCGCACGCCGGAACGCCTCGTCGTCCTGCGGATTGGCGACGAGTCGCAACCAGGTCACGAGGTCCTTGATCTCGCGGCGGTCGTAGAAGCGCACCGCACCGATCAACCGGTACGGGATGCCCGCGCGACGCAGGGACTCTTCGAAGGCACGGCTCTGCGCGTTGGTCCGGTAGAGCACGGCCGCGTCCGCATAGCGATGCCCGCGGCGGCGCCAGTCCTGCAACTCCTCGGCGATGGCCTCGGACTCGTCGCGGTCGTCGGCGGCTTCGAGCAGCACGACCCGCTCGCCTCCGCTGCGCGTGGCGCGCAGCGTCTTCCCGCGGCGCGCCACGTTGGCGGAGATGACGCGATTCGCCAAGTCGAGAATCGCCTCCGTCGAGCGGTAGTTCTCCTCGAGCCGCACCACTGTGGCGTTCGGGAAGTCGCGCTCGAAGTCGAGGATGTTTCGGATGTCTGCGCCACGCCAGCCGTAGATGGCCTGGTCGTCGTCGCCGACGACGGCGACGTTGCGGTGCTCGCCGGCCACAAGACGCACAAACTCGTACTGCGCGCGGTTCGTGTCCTGATACTCATCCACGAGCACGTGGCGAAAGCGGCGCGCAAGGCGTGTGCGCACGTCCTCGTGCTCACGAAGGATGCGCACCGGGAGCACCAGCAGGTCATCGAAGCTGACGGCGTTGGCGGCGCGCAACGTGTCTTCGAGATCGCGATAGACCTTCGCGGCGGCCTTGGCCAGCGGCGTGCGCGCGAGCTCCTCGTACTCTGCGACGGGCACGAGTGCGTTTTTGGCCGAGCCAATCTCCGAGGCGATACCCTTCGGCGCGAAGTCCTTGGTGGAGATGCGATGCCGCTCCATCAGCCGCTTGATCACCCCGAGCGAGTCGTCCTCGTCGTAGATCGTGTACTCGCTCGTCCGTCCGACCAGCGGCGCGTGCGCGCGCAGCAGCCGCGCCCCAATGCCGTGGAACGTGCCGATCCACATTCCCGACGGCTCCTCGCCGAGCGCGCGCCCGACCCGCTCGCGCATCTCGCCGGCGGCCTTGTTCGTGAACGTGACCGCGAGGATCTCGTGCGGCAGCACGCCCCGCTCCGCAATGAGTCGCGCGATGCGCGCCGTGAGCACGCGCGTCTTGCCGGAGCCCGCCCCGGCGACGACGAGCAACGGCCCGTCTTCGTGTTCGACTGCGGCGCGTTGGGCGGGGTTCAGCGACGGGAACGGCGAGGCGCCGTTCACCCGAGTCGGTCCACGCCGAGCCAGCGCCGCAGCGGCGCGGGCACCTCAACACTGCCGTCGGGCTGCTGATAGTGCTCGAGGATGGCCGCGACGATGCGCGGAAACGCGAGCCCCGACGCGTTGAGCGTGTACGCGAAGCGCGGCTTCTCGCCGGCGGCGGGGCGGAACCGAATGTTCGCGCGCCGCGCCTGGAAGTCCGTGAAGAGCGAGCACGACGAGACTTCGAGCCACTTGCCCACGCCCGGCGCGAAGACCTCGAGGTCGTAGGTCTTGGCGCTCGAAAACCCGGTGTCACCCGCGGCGAGCAGGACCACGCGATACGGCAGGCCGAGCAGGCGCAGCACTTCCTCGGCGTGCGAGAGCAAGAGCTCGAGCTGCTCGGGGCCCTGCTCCGGCGTGCAGAAGCGCACCAGTTCAACCTTGTCGAACTCGTGCACGCGGAGGAGGCCGCGGGTGTCCTTGCCCGCCGAGCCCGCCTCGCGGCGGAAGCAGGGGCTGTACGCGCAGAGCGCCTTGGGCAGCTCCTCAAGCGCGAGGATCTCCTCGCGGAAGAGGTTGGTCACCGGCACTTCGGCGGTCGGGATGAGGAAGAGGTCCTCGTCGCGCAGCGCGTACATATCGTCTTCGAACTTCGGCAACTGGCCCGTGCCGGTCATCGTCGCGCGATTCACGACCACCGGTACCCAGGTCTCCTCGTAACCGAAGCTGCCGCTGTGCAGGTCGAGCATCAGGTTCATCAGCGCGCGCTGCAGGCGGGCGCCGAGGCCGCGATACACGATGAAGCCCGAGCCCGAGATCTTCGCGCCGCGCGGAAGGTCGAACAGGCCCAGCTTCTCCCCGACCTCCCAGTGCGGTCGCACGCTCTCCGCCGCGCGCGGTTCGCCCCAGCTGCGCAGCACACGGTTGTGCGACTCATCGCCCGCCGGAACGTCGGGCAGCGGCACGTTCGGGATGCTGAGCAGCAACTCGTCGAATCGCGCCTGGATTGCCGCCTGCTCCGTCTCGAGGCCGGCGATCTCCTCGCCGATGCCACGGGCGCTGGCCTGCAGCTCCGCGGCGTCCTCGCCCGCCTTCTTGCGCTTGCCGACTTCCTGCGTGATGCGGTTACGCTCCGCCTTGCGTTCCTCGGCGCGCTGGATGGCCTGCCGGCGTGCGCGCTCGAGGCCCTCCGCTTCGTCGATCAGCGGGCCATAGGTGTCGAGCTTGTCGCGCCGCCGCATCGCCTCGCGCAATGCTGCGGTATCGTCACGCAGCAGCCTGGGATCGAGCATCGGCTAGAACTCGGGGATGCCCGACGCGAACGAACGGAAGCCACAGTTGGGGTTCACGCGTCCGCTGATACGGATGCGGCGCTCGTCGGGAATCACCGAGTCGATGATGTACTTCGCGTACACGACACGGCTGAGCGAGATCGAACACCACAGCGTCTCCACGCGCACGACGAAGACCTGCCCCACGTTCACGGTGACCACCGAGTCCATTATGTAGCCGGCGCGCGGTGCCTGATCGATCTCGGTGTACGTGCCCGTAGGGCGGATGATGCCGATCGAGCGTCCGCCGCTGAGCGGCGTGACCACGCGGTTGACCGGGAGCACCTGCACGCGACCGTCCGCGTCGATATCGAACGCGAGATCGAACGACGCGGCGGCATCCGGCCGCGCCGTGACCCGCTGCGGCACGAGGTGCACAGTGGGGAAGTTCGTCGGCGCGCCGGTGAGCGCCCAGACGTCGAACACGACGTCGCCGGTGGTTTCAGTGGCGACGGGCGCGAACGGATCGGGCCCGCAGGCGGCCAGCGAGCCGGCGGCGAGGAGTCCGACGAGCAGGGTCGCGCGCAGCGCGCGACGGGGAAGTTTTGGCATTGGGAGCACGAGTGGAAGCTAACGGACGCAGGGGCGACGCAACAAGCGATGTGCGCTTGACTTGGGTGCCCCCGGACGTACACTTCGCCAACCCCTTTCCGGAGCGTTTGTGCCGACGATTCGCGACCTCGTTGCCACCCTCCGCCGGTTCGACGGCGTGCTGGCCGCCGCCGTGCTCGGACGGGACGGCCTGCTGATCGACAGCGAGGCGAACCAAGGGGTGGACGGCGAGCAGATCGCGGCCCACGTGCCGAGCATCCTGCAGTTCTGTGACGAGCTGGGCGCCGCCGCCGGCGTGGGCACCCTCCAGACGGCGGTGCTGGAGCACCAGGAGAGCACCGTGATGCTCGCGGCGATGTCAGCCGAGGTGGTGCTACTGGTGATGTTGCGACCCGACGCGAACCTCGGCGCCCTGCTCTACGACATCCGCCGGCACCGCGCGGGTCTCGCCACGCTCGTGTGAACGCGCCCGGCCTCGTGGGCGACTCCGCCGCTTCCAGGACGCGCATTCTCGTCGCCGACGACGAGCCGCACATCGGTCGCATCATCAAGACGAAGCTGGAGCAGGGCCCGTTCACGGTGGACCTCGTGTACGACGGCCAGGAAGCACTCGACGCGCTGGCCGCCGAGCCGGCGGTGGGCCTGCTCATTCTCGACCTGATGATGCCGCGCGTGGGCGGGCTGGAGGTCCTCGACCGCGTCCGGGCCGACCAGCGCACCCGCGCCCTGCCCTGCCTCATCCTCACGGCCGCCGGCCAGGACCATCAGGAACAGGACGCGCGGCGGCGCGGCGCCGACGAGTTTATGACCAAGCCATTCAGCCCAAAGCGACTCCTCGCCCGGGTCACCGAACTCGTGGACGCCGCCGCCAAGTGAGCGCATTCATTTCGCACCGCCGCCCGTGACCGATCCGCTCTACGCCGTCGTGCTGGCCGGTGGCATCGGCTCGCGCTTCTGGCCGCTCTCCACGCCATCGCGTCCCAAGCAACTCCTGCCGCTGGTGTCGTCACAGACGATGCTGGAGGACACGGTGTCGCGGCTCACGCCGCTGGTGGATCGCGCGCGCATCCTGATCCTGACGAGCGAGGCGTTGGCGCCGGCCATCCGGCGCACGCTGCCGTGGCTGGGCGCCGATCAGGTGTTGTCGGAGCCGCGGCCCGCCGGGACGGCCGCGGCGCTGGCGTGGGCGGCGCTCGAGGTGCGGCGCCGCGGTGGGTCGCGGGCCGCGATGCTCTCGGTGCACGCCGACGCCGCCATCGGCAACGACGACCGGTTCCGCGAGATGCTCGCATTGGCGGTCGAGACCGCGCGCGTGCACGGCACACTGACGACGGTGGGCATCGTGCCGACGGACCCGAATCCGGGCCTCGGCTACATCGAGCCCGGCGCGGCGCTCGGGCCCGGGGCACGGCGCGTGGCGCGGTTCCTCGAGAAGCCGAGTCGCGAGCGTGCGGTCGAACTCGTGGCCGCGGGCTGCCTGTGGAACTCAGGAATCTTCGCGTGGCGCGTCGAGGACTATCTCGCGGAGCTCGCGCAGCACACACCGGAGTTGCACGCGGCACTCGCAGCAGCCGATAAAGGCGCCGCGGCATTCTTCGGCGCGGTGACGAACACGGTCAGCGTGGACGTGGGTGTGCTGGAGCGCAGTGCGAAGGTGGCGGTCGTGGCGGGCGACTTCGGCTGGGACGACGTCGGGACCTGGGCCGCGTTGCGCCGCGTGCGCCCCCGCGACGCACAGGGCAATGCCGCGCACGGTGCCCTGCACGCCGTGCAGGCCCAAGACAACGTCGTCTACGCCGAGCACGGCAGCGTCGTGCTGTACGGGGTGCACGATCTCGTGGTCGTGGTGCAGGATGGACTCACGTTGGTGACGACGGTCGAGAAGTCCGACGACCTCAAGACGATGCTCAGCGCGCTCCCGGCGCGCGTGGTGGACGGCGCGTGACGCAGTTCGTGCTCTATGACGACGCGCAGGCGCGGACGTTTGCGCCGTTCGCGTTGACGCGGCCCTGCGGCGAGCTGCGCGCGGGCGCGATGCTGATCCGCGAGCGTTGGGCGCTCAGCCTCGGCGCCACCCCGAGCGGGTTCATCGGCGCGCCGCATCTCGCGCGGTTTGAGGAGTTCGATGCGCCGCCGGCGGCGCGCGGAACGTTGCCCGCGGGCACGTGGGTGGTGAACGCGCGCTGCGCACCGGCCCTCGCGGCCCTCTCGCTCGGCGACGCACACGTCGTGCGGGTGGGCGGACACGTGGCGGCCGTACGCCTCGCGAGTCCGGCCGAGGTCGCCTCGTTCGCGGACGGCACCGTCTCCCTCGACGCGATGAACATCGGCAGTGCGGTGGACGCCGACGGCTGGTGGCTCACGCACGCGTGGGACCTGATCGGTCATCTCAACGCGATGTTGCTCGCGGACTGCGCGGCGCTCGTCCCCGCCAGTACGAACGCGGCCGGAATGACGGTGCTCGGCACGCACGCCGTGCACGCCGAAGCCGGTGCGGCGATTGAGCCGTTCGTCATCGCCGATGCCAGCGCCGGTGCCATCGTGGTGCGGGAGGGCGCGCACATCCAGGCCTTCACGCGCCTCGTCGGGCCCTGCGTGATCGGCGCACACAGCACGGTGATGGGCGGCCGCATCGCAGGGAGCAGCATCGGCCCCAAGGTGAAAGTCGCCGGCGAGATGAGTGCGAGCATAATGATTGGGCACGCGAACAAGGGGCACGACGGCTTCGTGGGCCACAGTGTGATCGGACGCTGGGCGAACTTTGGCGCAGGCACAATCACCAGCAATCTCAAGAACTCGTACGGCGAAGTGACGATGTACGCCGCCGGAGCCCAGCGGCCCACCGGCCTGCAGTTCCTCGGGAGCCTGGTGGGCGATCACGCGAAGACCGGGATCGGCACGCGCCTGTCGACAGGGAGCGTGATCGGCGCGGGCGCGAACGTGTTCGGGACGCGGATGCCACCGAAGGTCGTGCCTCCGTTCGCGTGGGGGGACGGCGAGCCGTGGGAGACGTTCGAACTTGCGCGCTTCCTCACGGTGGCCGAGCGGGTGATGGCGCGGCGTGGCGTGACGCTCCCGGCCGACGCCGCGAGTTTCTGGCACGGCGTCTTCGCTCGGCGCGAGCAGGCGTGAGAGTCTGGTCGCTGGGCAGCGGCAGTCGCGGCAACGCGATTGTCGTCGAATCCGACGGGCGCGCGATCTTGGTGGACTGTGGGTTCGGCCCGCGCGCACTGGTGACGCGGTTGCGCGCTGTTGGGATTGCCCCTGAGCAGATCACGGCGCTGGTCCTCACGCACGAGCATCAGGATCACGCGTCGGGCGCGGAGCGCGCGCAGCACAAGTGGCGATGGCCTGTGTACGCGACGGCGGGCACGTTGGCCGCGCTGCCGGAGATCACGACGCGCTGGCGGCGCCCGGTCACGCCAGGCGCGGCGGTGGACCTCGGCGATTTCGCGCTCGAGGCCGTGGCGGTGCCGCACGATGCGGCGGCCCCGATTGCGTGCACGATCACGGTACAGCGCAGCGGCGCGCGGGTGGGAATCGCGCACGATATGGGCGCGGTCCCCGACGCGCTCGTGCCGGCCTTCGCGCGCTGCGACGCGCTGTTGCTCGAGGCGAATCACGATGCGGAGATGCTGCGCACCGGCCCGTACGCCCCGGCACTCAAGGCGCGGATCCGTGGTGGTCGCGGGCACATTGATAACGCCACCTGCGGCGCCCTCGCGGCGACGCTTGCGCACCGCGGCCTGCGCGCGCTCGCGCTCCTGCACCTGAGTGAGACGAATAACACCCCGGCCGTGGCGGAGGCGGAAGTGACGCGGGCGCTACGCCGCGCGGGGCACGGCACCGCGGTGCACGCGGCACGCGGGCGCAGCCCAGACGCGCTCTGCGCGGTGGGCGACTCAGCAACGTTTTCGCCACAACTCGCGTTATCGCTCTAGGGACCGCGCGGCTCGGAGTCGCGCAAGTGCTTCCCGTTGGACTTCACGCCTGACAGATTGCGCGCTATGCACGCACCTCCTCAATGGCGGTACGACGCCCCGGCGTCGCTGGTGGTCTTCCTCGTCGCGGTTCCCCTCTGCCTGGGCATCGCCCTGGCGTCGGGGGCTCCGCTGTTCTCCGGGATCATCGCCGGCATCGTTGGCGGCATCGTCGTCGGGTTCTTCTCGGATTCCGAACTGCTGGTCAGCGGCCCCGCCGCCGGCCTCACGGTGATCGTGCTCTCGGCGATCACGCAGCTGGGATCGTTCGAGACGTTTTTGGCGGCCGTGGTACTGGCTGGCGCGATGCAAGTGCTGCTCGGCGTGCTGCGCGCGGGCGTGGTGGGCTACTACTTCCCGACGGCGGTGATCAAGGGAATGCTCGCGGCGATCGGCTTGCTCCTCATCATCAAGCAGATCCCGCACGCGGTGGGCTACGACGCCGACGCGATGGGCGACGACGCGTTTATGCAGTCCACGGGCGAAACGTCGTTCGAGGCGATCGCGCACGCGTTCCGCGAAGTGCAGTGGGGCGCGCTGATCGTGGCCGCGATTTCCCTGCCCCTGCTGTTCGCTTGGGGCAAGGGTCCACTGCGGGCGCTGAAGGCCGTGCCCGCGCCGCTGGCGATCGTCGTGTTGGGCGTGGTGCTGAACGCCGTGTTCGCCGCGATGGCTCCGGCACTGGTGATTGCGCCGAGTCACTTGGTGAGCATCCCGGTGCCGGCGAGCGTCGGCGACTTCTTCACGCAGTTCACGTTCCCGGACTGGTCCGGCTTCCTGCGCGTCGATGTGTGGCAGG
Source organism: uncultured Gemmatimonas sp. (assembly GCA_964414995.1). Lineage (GTDB taxonomy): Bacteria > Gemmatimonadota > Gemmatimonadetes > Gemmatimonadales > Gemmatimonadaceae > Pseudogemmatithrix. Next base: position 1,483 of record CAYPYY010000056.1, on the reverse strand, counting down.
TCGCGGTGGTGCTGGCGATCGTCGCGTCGCTCGAGAGCTTGCTGTCATTGCAGGCCACCGATGAGATGGATCCGCTGCGTCGCGAGGCGTCGACCGACCGCGAGCTCTTCGCGCAGGGCGTGGGCAATATGGCGTCGGGCCTGATCGGCGGGCTGCCGGTCACGGGCGTCATCGTGCGCTCGGCGACGAACATCGAGGCCGGGGCGCGCACGCGCTGGTCGGCGATCCTGCACGGCGTGCTGTTGCTCGTGGCGGCGATGGCCGTGCCCGCCCTGTTGAACACGATCCCGCTCGCCGCGCTCGCGGCCGTGCTGATCCACGTAGGCTACAAGCTGGCCAGCCCGCAGCTCTTCCGCTCCGTGTGGGCCAAGGGCAAGGTCTACGCGATTCCCTTCCTCGTGACGGTGGCGGCGATCCTGCTGACGGACCTGCTGCGCGGCATCATCATCGGGCTCGTGGTGGGCATCACGATGATCCTGCGCGACCAGCTGCTGAGCCCGCCGTTCACGGAAGTGAGCCCGCCGGGCGCGGTGCTCAAGCGCCTGCAACTACACGACAACGTGAACTTCCTGCACAAGTCCGCGCTGCTGCAGCAGCTGGAGAAGTTGCCGGCCGGGAGCCGCATCGAACTGGATGCCCGGCGCACGCATCGGCTGGATCCAGACGTGCTCGACGTCATCCATCGGTTCGCCACCACCGCGCGCGAGCGCAACATCGACTACCGCCTCGTCGGCTTCCCGCCCAGCGGGAAGTCCGGCGCCAACTGACCCCGGGAGTAGCCGTGGAAACGTTCAAGACGCTCATCGACAACAATCGCCGTTGGGCCGCCGAGATGACGGCCAGCGACCCCGACTTCTTCAAGCGCACGGAAGGCAGCCAGGAGCCGCACTTCCTGATGATCGGCTGCTCCGACAGCCGCGTGCCCCTGGAGCGGATGACGGGGGCGCTGCCGGGCGAGATGTTTGTGCACCGCAACATCGGCAACCAGGTGTGGAGCACGGACCTGAACGTGCTGTCAGTGCTGGCCTACGCGGTGAACGTGCTCGACGTACCGCACGTGATCGTCTGCGGGCACTCCAACTGCGGCGCGCTCAAGGCGGCGATGGGGCCGGAGACGAACGGCGTGGTGGATCACTGGCTGTCGGACATCCGCAATACGATTCGCTGGCACCGCGAGGAACTCGACGCGTTCAGCGACCCGAAGGAGCGGCTGGGGCGGCTGGCGGATCTGAATGTGCTCCAGCAGGTGGGAATCCTCTCGCGCACGCCACTCATTCGCGATGCGTGGGCGAGGGGGCGGAGGCCGATGCTGCACGGGTGGGTGTACGACATCTCCAACGGGCTGATTCACAAGGTGTGTGAGGAGATTGACTCGCCGGAGAAGGCGCAGCAGCTGCTGCCGACGAACTGAGTGAAGCAACGGCAGTGGTGAGTGGTGAGTCGTGAGTGCTGAGGTGACAGGCACAAGAAGGGGGCGGAGAGA
>CAYPYY010000055.1:0-17963 GCA_964414995.1 uncultured Gemmatimonas sp. | reverse complement strand
GAGGGCAACGGCGGCGTGATCCTGCCCGAGTTGCACCTGGGCCGCGACGCGCCGCTCGGCGTGGCATTGCTCTTGCAACTCCTGCACGAGGACGGCGAACCTCTTTCGGCAATCGTTCGGCGCTTTCCGCGCTACGCGATTCTCAAGGACAAGTTGGATCGTCCCGACAAGCCGCTGGACGCGGTGTACGCCGCGCTGACGGCCGCCTTCCCGGACGCCGAGGCCGACACGCAGGACGGCCTCCGGCTGGCGTGGGCGGACCGCTGGGTGCATATCAGGCCCAGTGGCACGGAGCCCATCGTGCGCGTCATAGCCGAGGCGCCCACCGCGGCCGAGGCTCGGACGCTGGTGGACCGCGGTCGCGAGCTTCTGGCGCAGTTGGCCTGACCGCGAACACGGCGCAGTTGCGGCACGCCTTCAACCTCAATCTTCCCTCTGCCCTATGTGCGGAATCGTTGGCTACATCGGACCGAAGCAGGCCACGCCCTACCTGATCGAGGGGCTCAAGCGCCTCGAGTACCGTGGCTACGACTCGGCGGGCATCGCCGTGTTCGACGGCGAGTCGCTGGAGACGCGCCGCGCGGCCGGAAAGATTGCCAGGCTGGAGGGCACGCTGGCGGCGGACCCAGTGACCGGCCGGATCGGCATCGCACACACGCGCTGGGCGACGCACGGGCCGCCGACCGAGCGCAACGCGCACCCGCACCTCTCCACCGACGAGTCCATCGCGGTGGTGCACAACGGCATCATCGAGAACTCCAACGTGCTGCGGAAGCAGCTCACCGCACTGGGGCACACGTTCCGCTCGGACACGGACACGGAGACGATTGCGCACCTCGTGCAGGAGTGCTTCGACACAAACCTCGAGGACGCCGTCATCGCGGCGCTGCGCCAGGTTGAGGGCACCTTCGGCATTGCCGTGGTCTCCGCGCGTGACCCCGAGAAGATCGTCGCCGCCCGCAAGGGCAGTCCGTTGCTCATCGGCGTCGGCGAGGGCGAGTACTTCCTCGCCTCCGATGCCTCGGCCATCCTCGCGCACACGCGCCAGGTCGTGTACCTGGACGACGGCGACCTCGCCGTGCTGACGCCCGACGGCTACCGCGTGATGGACCTCAATGCGGCCCCGCTACGGCGTTCGTTGCAGACCATCCAGTGGGATCTCGCCGCGATCGAGCGGGGTGGCTACGACCACTTTATGCTGAAGGAGATCTTCGAGCAGCCGCAAACGGTCGAGAACACGATGCGCGGCCGCCTCGTGCTCGAGGATGGCACGTCAAAGCTCGGTGGCATCAATATGAGCCACGACGAGCTGATGAACATTGACCAGGTGGTGATCACCGCCTGCGGCACCAGCTGGCACTCGTCGCTGATCGGCGAGATGCTGATCGAGGACTTCGCGCGCATCCCGGTCGAGGTGGAGTACGCCTCGGAGTTCCGGTATCGCAACCCGATCGTCACGAACCGTACGCTGTGCATCGTCATCTCGCAGTCGGGCGAGACCGCCGACACGCTCGCGGCGATGCGTGAGGCCAAGCGGCGCGGGGCCAAGGCGCTGGGCATCGTGAACGTGGTGGGCTCGACGATCGCCCGCGAGAACGATGGCGGCATCTACCTGCACGCGGGCCCGGAGATCGGTGTCGCCTCGACCAAGGCGTTCACCAGCCAGGTCGTGGCGCTGGCCCTGTTCGCGCTCAAGCTCGGTCGCAAGCGCACGATCTCCGTGATGCGCGGACGACAGGTCGCGCAGGCGATGCTCGACCTGCCCAAGCAGATCCAGTCCATCCTCGACAACGCGCCGGCCATCGAGAAGATCGCCGAGGTCTTCAAGGACGCGACGAACTTCCTGTACTTGGGTCGCGGCTACAACTTCCCGGCCGCGCTCGAAGGCGCGCTCAAGCTGAAGGAGATCAGCTACATCCACGCCGAGGGCTATCCGGCCGCTGAGATGAAGCACGGGCCAATCGCCCTGATCGACGAGAATATGCCGGTGGTGTTCATCGCCCCGCACGACGCCGTCTTCGAGAAGGTCGTCTCGAACATCCAGGAAGTGAAGGCGCGGCACGGGCGGACGATCGTGATCACGAGCCGAGACGAGCCCGCGCTCGAGGGGCTCATTGATTACGAGATCCGCATTCCCGAGACGCTCGATATGCTGGCCCCGGTGTTGGCCAGCGTGCCGCTGCAGCTCTTGGCGTACTACATCGCGGTCAAGCGCGGCGCCAACGTGGACCAGCCGCGCAACCTCGCCAAGTCGGTGACGGTCGAGTAGCGTCCGCCGGCTTCCGCAGACGGCCACTTCCGAGGTGCTCGGAAGTGGCCGTCCTGCTTTGAGGGGCGTCGGCGCGGCGATAACTTGCGCGACCACCCTCTGGAGATCCTTCGCTGATGCCGTGTCGTGCCCTCCCGATCCTCGTGCTCTTCGCCCTGCCGCTCGTGGCGCAGGAACCGGCTGCGCCTCGTCCCGCCGCGGCGGCACGGGCGGGGCAGGCCGCGCGGCCGACGCTGACGACCGCCCAGCTCTGGGATCGCGCGTACTTCCGCTGGGACGCCGGCCACTTCGATTCGGCGCTCGTGGATCTGCGCGCGGTGCTCAACGCGGCGGATGCGGCGAGCTACAGCGATCGCGTGGCGGAGCTCACCGGCGAGATCTGGCACACGGTCGAGGTGGCGAAGGGCGCGCGAGCACCGATCTGGTCGCCCGACGGGCGTCTGCTCGCGTTCGAGTCGGACACCGGGTCGCGCCGCCGCGTGACGGTGGTGCGCGCGGCGCCTGGGTTTGAGAAGGTCGCGGAGACGGAGGGATACGGTGCGACCTTCTCGCCCGATGGACAGAGCGTGGCCGTGCTGCGCGTTGTCGGCGGTCGGCCCACGGTCCGCGTGCTGTCGTTGCAGGGCGCCCCGGCGCAGGACTTCGCGATTGATGCGGGGGCCGCGACCCAGCTTACGCTCGTGGGGCGCGGCGCGACGCGGCTCCTCGTGATCGTCGGCCAGCGCAACGACATTGCGTCACGGGTGCTGACGCGTAGCGTGGCGGATGCCGGCGCGTCGTGGCAGACGGTGGAGATTCCCGAACGCCAGCCGGTCGAACTGGTGCGCTCGGGCGATGGCACGCGCGTGCTCGTGACGCTGGGTGCGCGCGGGCCCTTCGCTCGTCCCGTGCCCGGCTTCGCGGCCGAGCGGAGCGCGGAGGCGTTTGCGGAGGTCGTCGGCGCCACGCTCGCTGGTGTCACCCTCGGCACACAGCCCACGTGGTCGCGGGACGGATCCACGTACGCGTGGGTGGACGCGGCGGGGGACAGCGCGCGCATCCGCGTGCGCCGCGGTTCGGGTGAGGCCACCACGGCGGCCGTGCTCGATCGTCCGTGGCTCGCGCCTGCACTCTCGCCCACCGGGCGGCGCGTCGCCTACGCCACGATGCTCCGCGAGGACTGGGAACTGTACACGGCGCCCTCGGACGGCAGCGCGGCGCCCCAGCGGCTCACGCGCGAGATCCAGCACGACCTGTTGCCGCAGTTCCTCAACGACGACCGACTTCTCGCGGTGATGGGTGAGGCACGCCACCGCCGCTCGCACCTGTACGACCTGCGCACGGGGGCCCGCACGCGGATGTTCCACAACAACACCGTGCGCACGGTCGCGCCGGAGTACGAGTGGGTGCCGTCGCCGGACGGGCTGCGGGTGGCGGTGGTCTCCGAGCGCGACGGGGATACGGTCACGCCGCATCGGCACCTGTACGTCACCGATCTGGCGACGCGCGTGCCGCGTGCTGCGTTGCTCGCGCGCGTGGACTCAATGCTGGGCGCGGAGCGGCAGCTGCGCGCCGAGGGCCGTCGCCGCTTTGCGCCGATTGCCGCACAGGTGCGTGCCGCGACGGCCGAGGTGAGCGTGGGCCGCATCTACGACTACCAGCGGCAGCTGTTCGGCTTCGACTCCAAGCACATCACGCAACCGGGCAATATGCGCGCCACCGAGTGGCTGCGTGAGACGTATGCCTCGTTCGGGCTCAACGCACGGCTGCAGCGCTTCACCACGCTCCAAGGGAGCGAGATCGACGTCGCCAACGTGATCGCGACGATTCCCGGGACGGTGAATCCGGAGCTCGTATACGTCGTGGGCGCGCACTTCGACTCGCGTGCCGAGGGGCCGGGCGCCGACGACAATACCTCGGGCACGGCGATGCTGCTCGAGGCGGCGCGCGTCCTTGCCACGCGTCCGCAGCCGGCGACGGTGATGTTCGTGGCCTTCACCGGAGAGGAGTCGGGGTTGCGCGGTGCGCGCGAGTTCGGCCGCCGGATGAAGGACTCCATTCACGTCGTCGGCGCGCTGAACAACGATATGATGGGCTGGTCGAACGATCACCGGCTCGACAACACGATCCGCTATTCGAACCCCGGCATTCGCGACATCCAGCACGCGGCGGCCATCCAGTTCTCGCAGCTGGTCACGTACGACGCGTTCTACTTCAAGAGCACGGACGCGCACGCGCTGTACGATGCCTGGGGCGACATCATCGGCGGCATCGGATCGTATCCGATCCTCGGCAATCCGCACTACCATATGCCGCACGACGTGCTCGAGACGATCAACCATCGACAGCTCGCCGAGACCAGCAAGGCGACGGTGGCGACGATAATGCTGCTGGCGTCGAGCCCGTCGCGCCTGACGGGGCTGGCGGCGCGCGGGAACATCGTGACCTGGAATCGCGCGGTGGAACGCGGTGTCTCGCGCTACATCGTCCGCTTCGGCCCGGCCAACGACCCGATGCGCAGCACACTCACCGTCGCGGCGCCGCGCGCGACGATCCCAGGATTGCAGTCTGGAATGCACGTGGCGGTGAAGGCCGTCAACGCGGCGGGACTCGAGGGCTGGGATTGGGCGCGGACGGTCGTTCCGTGAGCCGCGCGACGCACGGCGCCGGGGCGGGGGGCTAACGCGATGCGCGTACTGCTCCAGCGCGTGAGCCGCGCTGCCGTGCGCGTGGACGGCCGCACGGCAGGTGAGATTGCGCGCGGATTCTGTCTGCTCGTGGGCTTCACGCACAGCGACACGGAGGCGCAGTGCGTGTGGATGGCGGACAAGGTGGCTGGCCTGCGGCTGTTTGCGGATGCGGACGGCAAGATGAATCTCGGACTGGACGAGATCGGTGGCGCCGTGCTTGTCGTGAGCCAGTTCACGCTCTACGGCGATGCGGCGAAGGGACGGCGGCCGAGCTTCGTGGACGCGGCGCGCCCCGAGGTGGCGGTTCCCCTGTATGAGCGCTTCGTTGGCTTGCTGCGCGAGCGCGGGCTCACGGTGGCGACCGGCGAGTTCGGCGCGATGATGGACGTGGAGCTCGTCAACGACGGCCCCGTCACCCTCTGGCTGGAGAAGTGAGCGTGCGTGTGATCCTTGCCTCGCAGTCGCCACGCCGCCGTGAGCTGCTGGGCCTGATCGGCATCGCCCACGAGGTAATGCCCGCGGACATCGACGAGACCGTGTGGCCGGACGAGCAGCCGCTGCCGCACTGTGAACGCTTGGCGCGCGAGAAGGCCCACGTACTGGCGCTGCGCCACCCAGACGCCGTAGTGATTGCCGCCGACACCATCGTGGTGCTCGACGGCGCCATCCTCGGCAAACCCGTGGACGCAGCCGACGCGCGGCGCATCATCCGACTGCTCTCAGGCCGGGTCCACACCGTGTGCACCGCGATCGCCGTGGCTCGCGGCGGCCGCACGGAGAGTGCAGTCGAGCAGGTGGAGGTCACGTTTCGCCATCTCAGCGACGAGGAGATTGCCGCCTATGTGGACACGCGCGAGCCGATGGACAAGGCGGGCGCGTACGGCATCCAGGGCTGGGGTGCGACGATCGTCGAGCGCGTGGACGGCGACTACTTCAGCGTGATGGGCCTCGGCCTGCGCCGCCTCGTGGACCTCTTGGCACGGCACGGCATCGCGTACCGCTTCCAGCAGGGACTCATCGCTCAGTGAGCGTCGGCCTGTGGGAGCGTGGGCAGACCCGCCTTGGCGCGCGCGTGGATGGCGGACATCGGGCTGGCGTCGATCGTACGCCAGATGTTCACCACGAAGCAGCCGGCGCCGAGTGCTGAGAGGAGGCCGCCCACGGCGAGCAGAACGGCCGCCGCGGGGAGGCCCCACACGCGGAGGAGGAAGCCGCTGACCAGCGTGGCCAGGCCGGTCTGTGCGGCCCAGAACTGCACCTCCGCCGTGCGCGGCGAGACCAGCGGCTGACCGAAGAAGCGCGGGATCACGTGCAGCGCGACGCCGTAGATCATCTGCGTCACGAATCCGAGCAAGGCCATATGCAGGTGCGCCGTGCGATACACGGTGAGCGCGGGCACGAGCGCCATCGCGACGGCGAGCAGAACCGCCGCGGAGAACCACGTGAGGCTGCCCTTAAGGAACGCGCGTACGAACCAGTCCATCATTAGGCCTCGAGCAGGCGAGTGAGCGCGCGCGGACGCGCCGTGAAGTCTGCGAGCGTGTAGCCGTCGAGCACCGCGAAGAACGCGCGCAGCGCCTCGTCGAGCGCCGGCGCCAGCGCGCAGGCCGGCGCGATCGGGCACTGGTTGGTCTCGGGATCAAAGCACTCGACGAGCGCGAGATTGTCCTCCGTGCCGCGGACGACCTCGCCGACCTTGATCTGGCTCGGCGGGCGGCTGAGCTGCACGCCGCCGTCGCGGCCGCGCGTGGTCTCGACGTAGCCGAGCTGGGCGAGGCGCGCGACGACCTTGGACAGATGGTCCTCGCTCATCCCCATCCGTCGGGCGATGTCGGTGATGCGGCAGGGCGCGTCCTCGGCGTGAATGCCGAGGTAGATGAGCGCGCGGAGCGCGTTGTCGGTGTGTCGTGTCAGGCGCATTCCGGAAGGCCTTAGAGGATTCCCTGACGAAAGTTCGGGAGAACGCGGACGGCCATAAGGTGCAAGTAATATGCACCTTTATCGCGTCCGAGGCAAGTCCTTGGATCGGTTCCCTGAACCGTGGTTCCACCACACCCCCGAGGTTCCAATGTCGTGGTTCACCCGTTCCCGCCTGATCACCGGCGCCGTCCTCATTGGGGCCGTCGGGATTGGGTATGCGTGCGCCGGAAGCCGCTCCGGCTCGCTTGCTGGGTCAGCGGCCAACGCGCAGCGCGTGTACGTCGCGCCTGGCGCGTACGATGAGCTGTATGCGTTTCTCTCCGGTGGATTCTCCGGACAAGTCGGTGTCTACGGCATTCCCTCCGGCCGCCTCCTCAAGGTCATCCCGGTCTTCTCGCAGAACGCGGAGAATGGCTGGGGCTACGCCGAGGAGACCAAGCCAATGCTCGAGACCTCCTACGGCTTCATTCCCTGGGACGATCTCCACCACACGGCCCTCTCGCAGACCGATGGCGTGGACGATGGCCGCTGGCTGTTCGTCAACGGCAACAACACGCCGCGCGTGGCCCGCATCGATCTCACGACCTTCGAGACCTCCGAGATCCTTGAGATTCCGAACGCCGCAGGCAACCACGCCTCGCCGTTCGTGACGGAGAACACGGAGTACATCGTTTCCTCCACGCGCTTCAGCATTCCAGTGCCGAACCGTGACGTCCCCATCGAGGAGTACCGCCGGCACTTCCGCGGTCAGATCTCGTTCATCACGGCCAATCAGCCGGGCAAGATGGACATCGCCTTCCAGCTGATCGTCCCCGGCTTCAACTATGACCTCGCGCGGGCGGGCAAGGGCCCGTCGGCGGGCTGGATGTTCTTCTCGTCGTACAACTCCGAGCAGGCCAATACGCTGCTCGAGGTCAATGCGTCGCAGAACGACAAGGATTACATCGCGGCGGTGAACTATCGCGCCGCCGAGGCCTGCGTGAAGGCCGGCAAGGGTCGCCGCGCGACGGTGGACTATCGCCACAACCATATGGACGAGTTCACGCGTGTCGCGCGCTCCGAGCGTCGGACCTCCGTCCTGCAGATCACGCCGGCCGAGTGCCCGGGCGTGATGTACTACCTGCCGACGCCGAAGTCGCCCCACGGCGCCGACGTGGATCCGACGGGCGAGTACATCGTCGCCGGTGGCAAGCTGGCGTCGGTGATCCCCGTCCACTCGGCCACCAAGATGCTCGCGGCGATCAGCGCCCGTGAGTTCGAGGGCGAGCTCGAGGGCATCCCGGTGCTCAAGTACGAGTCCACGCTGGCCGGCGAAGTGAAGGAGCCGGGCCTCGGCCCCCTCCACACCGAGTTCGATGGCGAGGGTTATGCGTATACCTCGATGTTCCTCTCGTCCGAGATCGTGAAGTGGAAGCTCGGCACCTGGGAAGTCGTAGACCGCGCGCCGACCTACTACTCGGTCGGTCACCTGATGATTCCCGGCGGTGGCACACGGCGTCCGTATGGTCGCTACGCCATCGCAATGAACAAGATCACGAAGGACCGCTACCTGCCGACCGGACCGGAACTCGCGCACTCCGCCCAGCTCTATGACATCTCCGGCGAGCGGATGCAGCTGCTGCTCGACTTCCCGACGCACGGCGAGCCGCACTACGCCAATGCGATCGACGCGAACCTCGTGCGCGAGAACCAGAAGCGCTTCTACGCGCTGGCCGAGAATCGCCACCCGCGCATCGTGCGGAGTGAGCGTGAGACCGGTATCGAACGCCGGGGCAAGGTCGTACACGTCCGGATGTCGAGCATTCGCTCCCACTTCTCGCCCGACAACATCGAGGGCGTGGTGGTCGGCGACACCGTGCTGTTCCACGTCACGAACCTCGAGCAGGACTGGGACGTGCCGCACGGCTTCGCCATCCTCGGGGCGCAGAACGCCGAGCTGCTGATTATGCCCGGTGAGACGCGCACGCTACGGTGGGTGCCGCCGCGCGCGGGCGTGTACCCCTTCTACTGCACGGATTTCTGCTCGGCGCTGCACCAGGAGATGCAGGGCTACGTCCGGGTGTCGCCCGCCGGCAGCACGGTTGCGCTGACGGGCACGACCGGCCGCAAGGCCGCCGCTGAGGGAGGGAACTGACGATGACGTCCCGGGCCCGCTGGTTCGTGGCGGTGGCCGCGCTGCTGCTCGCGTCGGCGTACGTGCTGCCGCTGTGGCGCGTGAACTTGATCGCCCCGCAGTACCCAGAGGGCCTCGGGATGCTCATCCGTGTGGATGGTGTGGACGGCATCAAGCCCAACGACTTGAATTCCATCAACAATCTCAACCACTACATCGGGATGAAGCGGATTGAACCCGAGTCGATCCCGGAGCTCAAGTATATGCCGTGGATCCTGGGCGCACTGATTGGGGGCGCTGTGGTGGTCGCCCTGCTCGGCCGACGCGTCCCCCTGTACCTCTGGGGGGGCGCGCTCGGTCTGCTCCTCGTCGCCGGCCTGTACGACTACTGGCGATGGGGCTACGACTATGGACACAACCTCGATGAAGAGAACGCCATCATCAAGGTGCCGGGAATGACGTACCAGCCGCCGCTGATTGGCTCGAAGAAGCTGCTCAACTTTCGGGCGACGTCCTGGCCCGCGAGCGGTGGCATCGCGCTCACGCTCGCGGCGGGCCTCGTCACGGCGGCGGTGATTGACTCGCGCCGCAAGGTCAGGGCCGAGGGATGACCCGGCGCTCGCGGGTCCTCCGCGCGACGCGCCAGGCCCGCTCACGCGCGGCGAGGGTGCGGCGCGTGGCGCTGTTGCTGCTGGCTGCCGGCACGACGCTCGCGCTCGCGGCCTGCGCGGCGCCGCATCCGCGCGACCTCGTTGTCGGCGAGGACCAGTGCCGCTACTGCCGAATGGAGATCACCGATCCGCGCTTCGGCGCCCAGGTCATTCTCTCCACCGGACGCATCGAGACCTTCGACTCCGTTGAGTGCGCGGCGGGCTTTGTGCGCGAACTCCCCGCGGAGCAGCGCGCGACCGTGTGGGTGGCGGACTTCACCAGCGGCGCGTGGGTGCGGGCGGATAGCGCCGGCTTTGTCGTTGGCGCGGCCACGCGCGCTCCGATGGGCGCGACCGTGGCCTACGCGACGCGCAGTGCAGCGGCCGCCGCAGCCGGCGCCTCGGATCGTGTGGTGGAATGGGCTGCAGTCGTCGCGGCGACCGCGGCGGAGCACGGGGGCCACTGAGATGCGCGCCCTCGCCGTCTCGCTGCTGCTCGCCGCCGCCGCACCTGCCGCGGCGCAGGACCTCGTCGTTGGCGAGCGCGCGGCGTATCGCAGCATCACGAGCGCCCTGGCGGCCGCCACCCCCGGCGCCACCGTGCGCATCTCCGCCGGTGTCTATCGCGAACCGACGCTTGAGGTGCGCGTGCCGCGCCTGCGCATCGTGGGCCTGCCCGGATCCACGCTGGACGGCGAGGGCAAGCGCGAACTGCTGGTGATCCGCGCCAATGACGTCGTCGTCGAGGGGCTGACCTTCGTGAACACCGGCGTCAGCCAGATGCAGGACCGCGCGGCGCTGCGCGTCATCGAGTCGGCGCGCTGCCGCATCGAGCGCAACGTCTTCCGCGAGACGCTGTTCGGCGTCTACCTGCAGCGCGCGAGCGACTGCGTGGTGCGTGGCAACGAGATGCGCTCCAGCGGCGCTGGCGAGACGTCGAACGGCAATGGAGTGCACCTCTGGCACTCGCCCGGAACGCGCGTCATTGACAACCATATCGTGGGGCACCGCGACGGGATCTACTTCGAGTTCTCCCGCGGTGCCGAGGCCGTGGGGAATCGCAGCGAGAACAACGCGCGCTATGGTCTGCACTTTATGTTCTCGGACTCCTGCCGCTACGAGCGCAATGCGTTCGTGCGCAACGGGGCCGGTGTCGCCGTGATGTACAGCAAGGGCATCACGATGCGCGGCAACCTCTTTGCCGAGGCCCGCGGCAGCGCGGCCTACGCGCTCCTGCTCAAGGAGATCACCGACGGCGAGCTCGTCGGCAATCGCTTTGAGGAGAGTTCGACCGGGCTCTATCTCGAGGGCGCCTCGCGCCTCGAGGTGCGCGACAACGACTTTCGGGCCAACGGCTGGGCCGTGCGCCTGATGGCCGATGCGCTCGACAACCGCTTCGTGGGCAACCGCTTCATCGCCAACGCGTTCGACGTCACCACCAACAGCCGCACGGTGCGCAGCACCTTTGCCGGCAACTGGTGGGATTCGTACCGCGGCTACGATCTCGATCGGGACGGTCGCGGCGACGTGCCGTTTCACCCCGTGCGCTTCTTTGCGCTGGTGGTCGAGAAGCATCCCGAGGCCTTGGTACTGCTCCGGAGCCCGGCCACGCTGGTGCTCGACGCCGCGGAGCGCGTATTCCCGGTGCTGACGCCCGAGCTGGCCGATCCCGCTCCCCTGATGAGGTCGCCTCGATGATCGCCCTCGATGGCATCCGCAAGGCGTACGGCAGCCGGCGAGTGCTTGACGAAGTCTCGCTCGCGCTCGAGCCCGGGCGCATCACCGCGCTCGTGGGCCCGAACGGCTCCGGCAAGACGACGCTGATCAAGTGCGTCCTGGGACTCGCGCGCGCCGACGCTGGTCGTGTGCTGCTCGCGGGGCGCCCGGCTGACGAGAGCGGGCACTACCGCGCGCGCATTGGCTATGCACCGCAGGCGCCACACTTTCCCGCCAACCTCTCCATCGGGGAGGTCTTCGCGATGCTGCAGGCGCTGCGGCCCGACGCCACACTCGACGAATCGCTGGTGGATGCGTTCGGCCTTCGCGCCGAGTGGGCGACGCCGGTGGGCACCCTTTCCGGCGGCTGGCGCCAGAAGGTCAGTCTCGCCGCCGCCTCACTGTTCGCGCCCGCAGTGCTGATCCTCGACGAGCCGACGGCTGGCCTCGACCCCATTGCGGCCGGTCTGCTCAAGCAGTGGCTGCGCGAGTTCCGCCAGTCCGGGCGCACGATCCTCATCACGTCGCACATCCTGTCTGAGCTCGAGGAGCTCGCCGACGACGTCGCGTTCCTCAACGACGGGCGGCTGCGCTTCGCCGGACCCGTCGCGGCGTTGCTGCGTGAGACCGGCGTGCGCCGTCTCGAACCCGCCATCGCCGCACTGCTGCGTGGCCTCAAGGTCGAAGCCGGAGGTGCCGCGTGAACCCGACCTGGCTGGTCCTGCGCGCCACGCTGCACGACCTCGCCCGCAACCGGTGGCTGCTCGCCTACGGCATTGCGCTCGGCGCGATCGCCGAGGCGCTCTTCCTGTTCGGTGGCAACGGCAGCCAGGTGACGCTCAGTCTGCTGAATGCCACGCTCCTGCTCGTGCCGCTCGTCGCGCTCGTGTTCGGCACGATGCACGTGTACAGCTCGCGCGAGTTCATCGAGCTGCTCCTGGCGCAGCCGTTGTCGCGGTCGAGTGTGTTCAGCGGACTGTACCTCGGGCTGGCCGTGCCGCTGGCGGCCGCGTACCTGCTTGGCGTCGGGATCCCGCTGCTGCTGCACGGCGCCGCGAGCTCGGCGCCGGTCGCATCCCTCGTGGCACTGGCGCTCGGCGGGCTCGCGCTCACCGCGACCTTTGCCGCCGTCGCGATGGCCATCGCGCTGAGCACCGACGACCGCCTGCGCGGGATGTCGCTGTCGCTGGCTGCGTGGTTCCTCTTCACCATCGGCTACGACGGGGCGGTGCTGGCGGTCGTCTCGTTGCTCGGCAACTGGCCACTCGACCGCGCGCTGCTTACGCTAATGCTCGGGAACCCCGTCGACCTCGCCCGCGTGCTCGTGCTGACTTCACTCGACGCTGCTGCGCTGCTCGGCTACACCGGCGCGCTGTTCCGCCGCGCCTTTGGTGGCGCGGGCGGTCCGCTCATCGCCATTCTCGTGCTGACGGCCTGGTGCGCCCTCCCCGTGTTCCTCGCTCGGCGTCGCTTCGTGCGGCGCGACTTCTAGTTAGTGCAGACCACCACCACGACCGGAGTTGTCCCAATGCGTTCCCTTGTCATCGGCGTTCTTACTCTCGCGGCGCTCGCCTGTGGCGGCGGCGATGCGTCGTCTTCAGCCAGCGGCGGCGCGGGGGCCGCGCCCGCACAGGCGGCGCTGTCGTTCGATCCCGCCAACATCACGGAGGCGCAGCTCGCGCTCGGCGATTCGATCTTCCACGGCAAGATCGGCGCGAACTCCTGCCAGGCCTGCCACGGCGAGAAGGGCGACGCCGGCATCGTCGCACCGAAACTCAACGACGCCGAGTGGCTGCACAGCGATGGCAGTCTGGAAGCGATCTACAAGACCATCAAGAGCGGCGTGATGTCGCCCAAGCAGTTCAGCAGCGTGATGCCGCCCTACGGTGGCTCGATGATGACCGACGAGCGCACGTTGGCCGTGGCCGCATACGTCTACAAGCTCTCCCACCCGTAGGTCGCACGCGCCCGCTCGACCTTGTCGAGCACCTGCCGGACCGTGATGCGCGCCATCCGGTCCGGCCGGTTGCGCATCGAGACGGGGTAGTCCTCGCCCGGGTCGCCGTAGGCATCGATCATCAGGTCGCCGAAGCGCCGGTACGGCCCCACGCGCTTGGGGTTGGTGTAGCCAAGCAGCGAGACAACCGGCGTGCCCAGGGCCACGCTGAGGTGCAACGGGCCCGTGTCGGGCGAGAGCACCAGCGCCGCGCGCTCGATGATGGCGGCGAGGCCGCGCAGTCCGCCGTTGCCCAGCGCGCTGGCCGGCCGCAGGCGCGCGCGCTCGGCGATGATCCGCTCGGCTTCGAGCTCGCGTGGCGATCGTCCGCCGACCAAGAGCGGCTGCAGCCCGAAGTCGTGCCAGAGCGCATCACACACCTCGGCCCAGCGGTCGGCGGGCCAGTCCTTCTGCGGCTTGCTCGTGGCCACGACGATCGGCGCGACCGGTCGCTCGAAGCGCGCGAAGAACGCCCGCTGCCACTCGCGTTCGGCATCGTTCCACGGACCGATTGACCACGTGAGGGGCGCCGCAGGCACCCCGAGCCACGCGAGGAACTCAAGATACTGGTCCTGCATATGCTGTAGCGGTCGCGCGCCGATCCGGTGGGTGGTGAACAGCCACGAGGCATCGCGGGCCCGCGCCCGGTCGAAGCCCAGTCGCACCGGTGACGGCGCGAACGACGCCACGATGCCGCTCTTGAGGTATGGCTGCAGCACCAGGACGCAGTCAAACGTGTGCGTGCGCAGCGCGGCACGCACGGCCGCAAACCCGCGCCATCCCTGCGTGCGCTCGAACGGAATCACCTCGTCGAGGGCGGGATGTCCGCGCAGCAGGTGGGTCAGCGCGCCGGTCTGCATCACCCACGCGATGCGCGCCGTCGGCTGCGTGCGCTTGATGGCGTTGATCACCGGCAGGGCGTGGACCGCGTCGCCGACGGCGGCGAGCATCACGACGAGCACGCGGTCGAGCGGCACGTGGCCCAGCGGCGCCGCGCGATCGCGCGCGAACGACTCGGTTGACATCAGCGCGCCCCCGCCTTCCAGCGCGCAACGCGCTCCAGCACATCGTCCACCGCGATGCGCCCCATCCGGCCACGGCGCCGCACCCACAGCACCTCGTCCGGCGGATCGTCCGGTTCCGCGAACGCGTTCACGACCAAGGCATCGGAGCGACCGTAGGGGCCCGTGCGCTTGGGATCCGCCTGCGACATCAAGGCGATCACCGGTTTGTCGAGCGCAACGGAGATGTGCAGCGGCGCGGTGTCGAGCGAGAGGACCAGTGTGGCGCCATCGAGGATGCCGACGAGCCCTCGCAACCCGCCCTCGCCGAGTGCGACGATCGGGCGGCTCGCACGTGCGTTCGCGACGATCGCTGCGGCCGTGGCGCGCTCGCGCTCACTCGGGCCACCCACGAGCACCGGCTGCAGCGCGTAGTCACGCGCGAGGGCGTCGCAGACGGCAGCCCAGCGCTCCGGCATCCAGTCGCGGTCGGGATCGCTCGTCCCGCACACGATGGCCGCGTAGGGCGCGCCGATGCGCTCGACAAAGCTCCGCTGTGCCTCGCGCTCCTGCGGCCAGGGCCCGAGGTTCCACCTCACCGGTGCGTGCGGCACGCCAAGGTGCGCAAGAAACTCGAAGTACTGATCCTGCACGTGCCGCCGCGGGCCGGGCGGAATGCGATGCGTGGTGAACAACCAGTTCGCGTCGCGCGCGCGCGCGCGGTCGAATCCCAACTTGACCGGCGCGTGCACGAAGGTCGTGACGATCCCCGCCTTCAGCGATACCTGCAGCGCGAGCGCGAGGTCGAAGCGACGCTCGGCGAGCAGTGCGCGCACCTCGCGATAGCCACGCCAGCCCGTGCCGTAGTGGAACGGGATGATCTCGTCCACGTCGGGATGTCCACGCACCAGCGAGGCCGGTCCGTGCTGCAGCACCCACGACACGCGCATCGCCGGGCGGTGTCGCTTGAGCGCCGTCAGCACGGGGAGTACGTGTACGGCATCACCGACCGCCGACATCATCACGATGCAGGTGCGGTCCATCGGCACGGTGACGGGCATCAGAGCACTCCGGCGAGCCGCCGTAGCGTCGCGATGCTCTCGTCCGGTACGTCGAGAGCGAACTGCTGCCGCGCCTTGCGCAGCGAGCGTGTGAGTCGCGCCAGGTTACGCGTCATCGCGCCGGCGTCGCCGGCCTCGAGAAAGACCACGCGGTCCACGTCGAGCGCATAGGCGCGAAAGCCGCCGGCCTCGCGCGCCAGGTACACGTTTTTGACGTTCAGGTCGGCGTGGAACGCCTGCGCCTTCGCGAGCGCGTGCAGCAGCGCCGCCGTGGCGGCCAGCATCCGCTCGCGATCCGCCGCGCTCGCGTCGCGCCAGACGGCGGGAAAGTCATTCCCTTCGGGGAGCCGACGTGTGCAGACGTCCACGCGGCAGAAGGCGCCCCAGGCGCGGTGCAGGGCATACGCGACGAGCTCAGGAGTGCCAACACCAGCCGCCAGCAATCGGTTGGCCGCCTCAAGCTCCCACGGCGCGCGGCCAGGCCACACAAAGAGATCGCCCGTGAGCGCGGCAAGCAGTCCGCCGTGCCGTGCGTGCCTCACCACTACCTCGGGACCGCCGAGCGGCAAGCGCGCGCCCCACGCCGTGGCGCGTCCGTGATACGCGCGCGCGCCGGGCTGGGTCGCGGCCCAGCCGTGCAGCGTGCCGGCGTCCTTCAGTGCCTCGCGCACGGAGCTAGCCACATCCGCGCGCGCGACAATCACCGCATCGCGCAACGTGAAGCGCGAGTATCCCGGAGGCGCGGCTGGGCGCCCGTCACTCACCGCTTGACGCGGAAGACGGGCAGCGGCTGGCTCTTCCCCTTGAGTTCCATCGGCGGGAGCGGTTCGAGCGGCGGCGGCGCACTGAGCGCGGCACGGAAGTCGTCGGACAGCAGGATCTCGCCCGCACCGGCCTTGCCGCAGAGCCGGCTCGACACGTTCACCGGATCGCCGATGACCGTGTACTCCAAGCGGCGGTCGCTGCCGATGTTGCCCGCGAACACGTCGCCCACGTTCAGGCCGATGCCGATCTGCAGCGTGGGCCGTCCCTCCGAGACCCAGCGCGCGTTCAGCCGCTCGAGCTCGATCATCATGTCGAGCGCCGCCGCCATTGCGCGGTCGCAGTCGTCATCCTCGCCGATCGGCGCGCCCCACTGCGCCATCACCGAGTCGCCGATGAACTTGTCCAGCGTGCCGCCGTGACGGAACACGCACTCCACCATCTCGGTGAAGTATTCCGTCAGGAGCCGCGCCATCGTGTCGGGGTTCATCGTCTCGCTCAGCGCCGTGAAGCCACGGATGTCGCTGAACAGCACCGCCACGCGGCGCTTGTCGCCGCCGAGCTTCACCGCATCCGGGCTCGACGCGATCCGCGCCGCGAGATGCGGCGTGAAGAAGCGCTCGAAGTTCGAGCGTGCCAGCGCCTCCACGCGAATGCGCTCGGCGAACTGCCCGTTCTCGAGCGCCACGGCGGCGATGCCCGAGAACGCGATCAGGAAGTCGAGGTCGGATTCAACGAAGCGCTTGAGCGAGAAGTTGTCGACGTACAGCACGCCCAGCGCCTTGTTCTCCGAGCCGATCAGCGGCACGCACATCGCCGAGCGCACCTTCTGGAGCACGATGGACTGGCCGGTGAAGCGCTGGTCGCCGCCGGCGTCGTCGGTGAGCAGCGCGACCTTGTCCACCACCGCCTGCGTCGCGATGGACTGCGGCACGTCGCCGCTCGCGGCATCGCCACGGCGGTCCCGCGAGATCTGCGGATGCAGGTGGCCGTCGCGATCCATCAGCAGGATTGCGCAGCGGTCAGCCTCGAGCGTCTGGAACGCGTACTCGGCGATCTTGACCAGCAGCCCGTGCACGTCGGTGGCCTTGGTGAGGCCCTTCGCGACTTCGAGCAGGATGGCCAACTTGCGACGGTCCTTCTCCGCCGGATCCGCCATCGGCGAAATCGGCTTGCCGAACAGGGACGGATCGTGCTCGCCGGTCTTGGGGATCTGCCGGACGATGGTGGCGCCCGCGTTCTTCGGCGGCGCCGCGGCCGCGGCCGCGGCGGCGGGCGTCAGCTTCGGCGCCTCGACCTTCTCCAGCTTGAACTGCACCTTGCCGAACGTGATCTCCGCGCCCGGCGCGACGTGTGACTTGTCGATCTTCACGCCGTTCACGAAGGTGCCGTTGCTCGAGCCCACATCGAGCACCTCGATGCCGTTCTCCGTCAGGCGCAGTTCGGCGTGCTTACGTGAGATCGTGGGGTCCACGACGGCGCACTCATTGGTGACCGCGCGCCCGACGTTGTGAACGCCGGTTCCCTTGAGCTCGAAGCGGAAGTCGTTGCCGATTCCAATCAGGCGGTAGTGCATTCCTTGAAATATGGCCGACCGGCGGGGTGAGCGCGACCTAGGCGCGCGCCCCGCGGACACGGCCGATCGCCGTCAACATCGCGCGCGCCTTCGTCTCCGTCTCCTCCCACTCGCGCTGGGGGTCCGAGTCCGCGACGATCCCCGCGCCCGCCTGCACGTGGGCCTCGTTCCCGGAGAGCACGCAGGTGCGGATGGTGATGGCTAGGTGCATCCGCTGGTCGCCCCAGGCG
>CAYPYY010000054.1:0-18046 GCA_964414995.1 uncultured Gemmatimonas sp. | reverse complement strand
TCGTGGCGCCGCCGCTCGAGGTGTCCAACCAGTACCTGCCGGTGCTGGGGAAGATTGCCCAGTTCTCGAAGGAAGCGGACGTGCCGGAGAAGCTGCTCGGCCTGACGGCGCCGGCACAGTTTATGGACCTGCTGCGCGAGAAGGGCGTCTAGGCCCTGGCCCGGCGCGCACGGCGCGCCAATAACGGCTTCGCTCGCGCAGGGTGCGGAGGCAGTGCAAGATGGGAGGTCCCGTCACCGGAGCCCGCCCCGATGCGCCTCGATCGCGCCGTCCTCGTCGCCGCCGTCTGCACTCTTTCGTCGAACGCGTTCGCGCAGGATGGGCCTGTGCAGCGCGGCATCCTGATCGGCGGCGGTGCGCCCTTCGCGCTGCTCAAGCCCGTCGGCGACGACAAGCTGCGACGGCTCGAACTCCGGCTCTCCGTGAACAAGGGAAAGCAAACTGGGACCAACGCGGGGCCCGACGACTACAGCATCGCGGTCGGATTGGGATACGGGCGACTGCGGTTCCGCGACGCGGTCGACGGTGCCCTTCGCCCGTACGGATCGTGGACGGTCTCGTATGCGCTTTCGCACGCGGCGCCAGCGTACGTCAACAGTCACCTGACCGATCTGCGAGTCGGACGCGGCGTCGTCGCCTCCGTCACACCGCGTTTCTTCGTGCTCGCCGAGGTCGGACTCGCCGGCTTCGTCACCTATCAGCGGCTCACCTACACGCTTTCATTCGACCCCGAAACCGAGTTCGCTCGGAGTAGCACACGCGCGGGACTCGGCGTCTACGGCACGCTCGGCGTTGTCATCCCCGGGGGGCTCCGGCGACGCTAAGTCCGGCCGCGCCGCAGTAGCCAGCACGGCGCACCCGAGCGAGAATTCAGCTATGACTGATCCGCTCATCGTCGCCAAGAACGCGAGTACGGAACTCGCGCTCCTCCCCGCGCTCGCCAACCGGCACGGCTGCATCACCGGTGCCACCGGCACGGGAAAGACCATCTCGCTCCAGGTGCTTGCCGAGCAGTTCTCCCGCATCGGCGTGCCTGTGTTCCTCGCCGACGTGAAAGGCGACCTCGGCGGCATCGGCGCCACCGGTCAGCTCAGCGACAAGCTCAAGGACCGGCTCGCCAAACTCGGGCTCCCCGAACCCACGTTCGGCGCCGCGCCCGTCACCTTCTGGGACGTGTTCGGCGAGCAGGGCCACCCGGTGCGCGCGACCATCTCGGATATGGGCCCGCTGCTCCTCGCGCGACTGCTCAACTTGAACGACACGCAGGAAGGCGTCCTCACGATGACCTTCCAGATCGCCGACGACAACGGGCTGTTGCTCCTCGACCTCAAGGACCTCCGCGCGATGCTGCAGTACGTCGGCGACAACGCGGCCGAGTTCAAGACACAGTACGGCAATGTGTCGGCCGCGAGCATCGGCGCCATCCAGCGCGGCCTGCTGCAGTTGGAGCAGCAAGGCGCCGAGCAGTTCTTCGGCGAGCCGATGCTCAACATCGACGATCTGATGCAGACCGTGGACGGCCAGGGCGTCGTCAACATCCTCGCCGCCGACAAGCTGATGCAGAGTCCGCGGCTCTATGCCTGCTTCCTGCTCTGGCTGCTCAGCGAGCTGTTCGAGAACCTGCCCGAGGTCGGCGATCTCGAGAAGCCCAAGCTCGTGTTCTTCTTCGACGAGGCGCACCTGCTGTTCACGGACGCCCCGGCCGCGCTCCTCGAGAAGGTCGAGCTCGTCGTGCGCCTCATCCGCTCCAAGGGCGTCGGCGTGTACTTCGTCACGCAGAATCCGATTGACATCCCCGACAAGATCCTCGGCCAGCTCGGCAATCGCGTGCAGCACGCGCTGCGGGCGTTCACCCCGCGGGATCAGAAGGCCGTCAAGGCGACCGCTGAGACGATGCGGCCGAATCCTGCGCTCGACATCGAGAAAGCCATTCTCGAGCTCTCGGTGGGCGAGGCGCTGGTCTCGCTGCTCGACGCGAAGGGCACGCCCGGCATCACCGAGCGGGCGTGGATGTTCGCGCCCGGCTCGCGAATCGGTCCGCTCGCACCGGCGGAGCGCACCGGCGTGATGCAACAGTCGGTCGTGGCGGGCGTCTACGAGAAGGCCGTGGATCGCGAGTCGGCCTTTGAGGCGCTGAAGGCGCGCGCCGAGTCGGCACCCGCCGCGGGGAACGCCCCCGCGTCCACGGGCGGCGCGCGAGATGGAAGCGGACAGGCCTCTGGTGGCACTGCCGCCGGCGGCGCGGCTGGGGCGCTCGGCGCACTTGGCGGCCTGATCTTCGGCTCTACCGGTCCCCGCGGTGGCAAGCGCGATGGCCTGATCGAAGTGATGGCCAAGAGCGCGGCGCGCAGCACGGGCACGGCCATCTCGCGGCAGCTCGTGCGCGGCGTACTCGGCTCGCTGCTCGGCGGAGGACGCCGGCGATGACCCGCACCTCGCGCAGAGCCGTAATCGCAGCAAGCGCGCTGCTCGCGGCGTGGTCAATCGCGCCGGCAGCCGCGCGCGCGCAAGACGCACCGCGCGTCGCCCTCGTGCTCGCCGGTCCAAGCACGATCGGCGTGGAACTCAAGATCCTGCCGCGCGTGCACCTGCGCGCGGACGGCTCGATGAGCCGCACGACGTTCACCATCAACGGCGCGGAGTCCACGACGACCAGCGCTGGGGCGGGCCTTAGTGTATTGATCGGGCTCGGGACTGACAGCGACCGCGTGTGGACCTATCTCGCGCCGCGCGCTGCCCTCGCGCGGGTGACGTTCGACGACGGCTCGTATGCGGACACCTTCATCGGCGATGCGCTGTTCGGCACGCGGGTGACGCTTGCCCGTCGCGTGGCGCTGTTTGGCGAGGGCGGCGTCCGCTTCACGACAGCCGACAACTCCACGATGGCCACGAGCAATACCAACGTGGCGTTCGCCCTCCGCACTCACCTCGGGCTGAACATCTCGTTCTAGCGGTGCGCGTCGATCACCAGTCGTTTGACATCGCCTGAGAGGCGGGTGCGCACGCGCGCCAACTGAAACACCGCGGCCGCAGCGAGGCCGAGCGTGAGTCCCCACCAGACGCCCGCGGCGCCGTAGTCCGCTGAGAAGGCGAGATACGCGCCGAACGGAATCCCGAAGGCCCAGAAGCTCAGCGCGTGCAGGATTGCCGGCACCCGCGTGTCCCCGGTGCCGCGCAGCACGCTCGACGAGATCACCTGCGTGCCGTCGAACACCTGGAACGCGGCGGCGATCGGGATCAGCACCGTCGCGATCGCGGCCGTGGTCGCGTCCTTGGTATAGAAGCCCGCCAGCGTGTCGGGGATGAGCGCAAAGACAATTCCGCAGAGGGCCATAAAGCCCACACCGCAGGCCAACGCGGCGACGGCATCGCGACGCGACGCGTCCATATCGCCGCGCCCCACCGCGCGTCCGACCATCACCGCCGCCGCGGCCGCCACGCCCATCGGCACCATAAACGTCATCGAGGCCAGGCTGAGTGCCACCTCGTGTGCCGCCAACGTCTCGGTGGAGATCCAGCCCGTCATCACGGTCGCGAACCCGAATGCGCCGACTTCCGCCGTGAACTGAAAGCCCACCGGCAGCCCCACCTTGAACATCCGCACGAGCGGCGTGAACGCGAACGACATCGTGTCCCACTGCCGGAGGTACGGTCTCAGCGTCGGCCAACTGAGCGCGAGCAGGGTGAGCACCATCACCCAGCGCGACAGACTGGTGGCCTGCGACGATCCGACCACGCCGCCGGGTTCGAAGCCAAGGTTGCCGAAGATCAGCACCCAGTTGAAGAACACGTTGGCCACGTTCGCCACGGCCACCGCGATGACCAATGGCGCCAGCTTATGAAACGCCTGCAGCGTCTGCCGCAGCATATTGAACGCGAAGAACGGCAGCAGCCCCGGGATGCTCCACAGCACGTAGTCGCGGGCGAGTGGCACCACGTCCTCCGGCTGCCGGAGCGCGCTCAGGATGGGTGCGACCGGGATGTACGTGAGCGCGACGCCGACCGTGATGATGAGCGTCATCAGCACGCCGCGCTGCACGCCGCGCGCAATCGCCGTCTCATCCCCCGCGCCGACGGCCTGCGCGATCACCGGATCGAGCGCGAGCAGGATGCCCAGCCCAACAATGGCCGTGGCAAAAAAATAGAAGTTGCCGATGCCACCCGCGGCAAGCGCCGTCGGCGAGACGCGCCCAAGCATAATCGCGTCCACCATCCCCATTCCCTGCGTACCGACGTTGACGATCACGATGGGCGCAGCGATGCGCGCCATCTCGATCAGTTCGTCACGGGTGGGGCGGAGGGCGGCGAGGCCGGGCATCCGCGCAAACTAATGCGCGGCGGGGCTCACTCCCACTCGATCGTGGCCGGCGGCTTGGAGCTCACGTCGTACACGACGCGGTTCACCCCTCGCACCTCGCGGATGATGCGGTTCGAGATCCGCCCCAGCACCTCGTGCGGAAACTCGAACCAGTCCGCCGTCATCCCATCGGTGCTCGTCACGGCCCGCAGGGCAATCACGTGCTCATACGTACGCCCGTCGCCCATCACGCCGACCGACCGCACGGGCAGGAACACGGCGAAGGCCTGCCAGATCTTGTCGTACAGCCCCGCCGCGCGAATCTCCTCGAGGTAGATGGCGTCGGCCCGACGCAGCGTCTCGACGTTCACGGGATCCACGGCACCGAGCACGCGGATGGCGAGCCCCGGCCCCGGGAACGGGTGCCGTCCCACCATCTCCTCGGGCAAGCCGAGTTCGCGGCCGACGTTTCGCACCTCATCCTTGAACAGTTCACGCAGGGGCTCGATCAGCGCGAACTTCATATCCGGCTTGAGACCACCGACGTTGTGGTGCGTCTTGATGGTCGCGCTAGGCCCGCCTTTCGCGCTCACTGACTCGATCACGTCAGGGTACAGCGTGCCCTGCACGAGGAACTTGGCGTCCTTGCCTGCCGCCGCCGACGCATCCTCGAACACGTCAATAAACGTGTGGCCGATCGCCTTGCGCTTCTTCTCGGGGTCATCGAGACCCGCCAGCGCGCCCAGGAATCGATCTTCCGCCCGCACGGTGATCAGCTTGATGCCGAGGTGCTGGCCCATCGTGCGCTCGACTTGCTCACGCTCGTGCAGCCGCAGGAGCCCCGTGTCCACGAAGATGCAGGTGAGTTGATCGCCGATGGCGCGATGCACCAGCGCCGCCGCGACCGACGAATCCACGCCACCACTGAGCCCGCAGATGACCTGCGCGTCGCCCACCAGCGCGCGGATCTTGGCGACTTCCTGCTCGATGAAGTGTCCCGGCGTCCAGTCGGGCTGGCACTTGGCGATGTTGAACAGGAAGTTCTGGATGATCTCCGCGCCGCGCACCGAGTGCGCCACCTCGGCGTGGAACTGCACCGCGTGGATCGGCTTGGACTCGTGGCGGAAACCGACGACCGGGTTGCCCTCGCTCGACGCCGTGAGCACGTAGCCCTTGGGCACCGTCTCCACGTGATCGCCGTGCGACATCCACACCACGGAGCGCTCGCCACGGTCGAAGCCGGCGAACACACCGGCGTTCTCCTTCACCTCGAGCTCCACCCGTCCGTACTCGCGGCGTCCCCCGCCCTTCACCTCGGCGCCCTCGTGCTTGGCGATCCACTGCATCCCGTAGCAGACACCCAGCAGCGGCGCGACATCCAGGATGGCCGGATCGAACGTGGGCGCGTCCGCGTCGTTCACCGAGCTGGGGCCGCCCGAGAGAATGATCCCGGTCGGCTTCCAGTCGCGAATCCACTGCAGCGAGCGCGTCGGCGGATGGATCTCCGAGAAGACGCGCGCCTCACGGACTCGGCGCGCGATAAGCTGCGTGAACTGCGATCCGCAGTCGAGAATCAGGATGCGGGAACCGTCGTGACTCACTTCGTCCACTCCGCGGCATCCAGCTTGATGAACTCGACCTGCTTGGTGTCGAGGTCGAGCACGGCGCCCGATGGCGCGCCGAACAGCCAGCCGCAGGCCTCGCCGGGATTCACGATCAAGGTGTCGCCGCGCTCCTTCATCTCCTGCAGGTGCGTGTGGCCGTGCACCACGATGCTGTGGGCCAGCACGGAGCGCTCGCCGACGTCGCCGATATCGTGCAGCAGCAGCACCTTGTGCTCCCCCACCTTGAGCGCGTGCGGCGCCTCGAAGAGTTCGATCCCCATTCCCTGCGCCGCGGCGGCCGTGAGGCCCTCGCGATCGCCGTCGTTGCGCCCGAACACGCCTGCCACCGCGACGCCGTGATCCATAAACGGCTTCAGCGCGAACGGCGAGCAGTGATCGCCCGCGTGCAGCACAAACGTGACATCCCGCTTCAGGAACTCGCGGACCAGTGCGTCAATCGCCGGCACGCGATCGTGGGTGTCCGCCAGCAGGCCGATGCGCATCAGGATTCCTCCCAAACGGGTGACACGACCTCGTGGCGCACGAGGTCGGTGTACTCCTCGCGTGCCGTGACGACGGCCCAGCGCGATCCATCCACCAGCACCTCGGCGGCAAACGGGCGCCCGTTGTAGCGCGACGCCATTGCCGCGCCGTACGCGCCCACCGTGTGCACCGCGAGCAGCGCCCCGGGCTGCACGTCGGGCAACTCCCGCGCGACCGCGAGGAAGTCGCCGCTCTCGCACACCGGACCCACCACGTCGGCCACCATCCGCCCGCCCGTGGGCCCCACCGGCTCGATGTGATGATACGAGTCGTAGAGTGCCGGGCGAATCAGCTCCGTCATCCCGGCGTCGCAGACCAGGAAGTCCGTCCCGCCGTTGTGCTTGCGGTACAAGACCTCGGTGAGCAGCACGCAGGAAGCCGCCACGAGGTAGCGGCCGTGCTCCATCACCAGTTCCACGTCGCCGAGGGCCTCGACGGCCCGGCGCATCACGTCGGCGTAGGCCGCGAGGTCGGGTTCACCTTCATTCGGTGCGTACGGCACCGGCAGTCCGCCGCCGAGATCGAGATAGCGAATCGGTGCCCCGTCGGCGCGCAGCCTACGCACCAAGTCAATCAGCTTGTGTGCGCCCGAGTCCGTGGCCCCGTAGTCGTACAGCTGCGATCCGATGTGCATATGCAGCCCGCTCAGCGTCACACCGGGCAGCGTGAGCGCAATGCGCGCCACGCGGAGCGCGTCGTCGAGCGGGATACCGAACTTGTGTTCCTTGTCGCCGGTGGCGATGTACTCGTGCGCGGTCTCGACCTCGACGTCCGGATTCACGCGCAGGCCGATCGTTGCCTTCCGTCCGAGCGCGACCGCCAGCTCGGACAGAATCCGCAACTCGGCCTCGCTCTCCACGTTGATGAGCTTGACGCCCGCGCCAATCGCCTCGGCGAGGTCGCGCTCCGACTTGCCGACACCATCGAACACGATGTCCGCGGGGCTGAAGCCGGCGCGCAACGCTCGGAAGAGCTCGCCGCCGCTCACCACGTCCACGCCGACGCCGGACTCGCGCAGGATGCGGAGTACCGCGCCGCTCCCGTTGGCCTTCACCGCGTAGTGCACGCGATGCGGGACGCCGCGGAACGCCTCGGCCAGCCGCGCCGCACGTTCGCGGATGGCCGCCGCCGAGTACACGTACGCCGGCGTGCCCACTGACTCTGCGATACGCGAGAGCGGCACCTCCTCGGCGCAGAGTACGCCGTCGCGGCGCACGAAGCCGCCAGCCATCAGTACGCCTTGGCCCACACGACCTCGTGCTTGGCGGGCTGGCCCGTGATGAGGCAGGTGGCCGGCGCCTCCGGCGACCGGAACTCCGGATCCGGAATGCAGCGGATCGTCGCCTTAGTCTCCTCCTTCACCTTGGCTTCGACCGCGGGATCGCCGTTCCAGCCGGCGTACACAAAGCCGCCGGGTCCATCCATAATCTGCTTGAACTCGTCGTACGACTTCACGCTGCGATGGCTGTTGGCCTCGCGCCGCGCCTTCGCCGCCGCGAGCAGGTCCCCTTGAATCGTGTCGAGCAGCTTGGCGACGCTCTCGGGCAGGCCCGCCATCGGGAGCCCCGCCTTGGCTCGCGTGTCGCGCCGCGCCGAGAACACCGACTGCTTCTCAAGATCCTTGGGACCGATCTCGAGCCGCAGCGGCACGCCGCGCATCTCCCACTCGTAGTACTTGGCACCGGGCTTCACGCCGTCGCGGTCGTCCACCTTCACGCGCAGACGATCGGTGGGCCCGCGCCCAGTCCAACCCGTGAGGTCGGCCTTCACGCGATGCGCGGCTTCGACCACGCGCGCACGCTCCTCGTCCGTCTTGTAGATGGGCACGATGACGACTTCGATCGGCGCCAGACGCGGCGGCGTCACGAGCCCGTTGTCGTCCGAGTGCGTCATCACCAGTCCGCCGATCATTCGCGTTGAGACGCCCCACGACGTATTCCACGCAAAGGCCATCTCGCCGTTCTCGGCCTGGAACTGCAGCTCGAAGGCCTTGGCAAAGTTCTGCCCGAGGTTGTGCGACGTGCCGGCCTGCAAGGCCTTGTTGTCCTGCATCATCGCTTCGCAGGAGTAGGTGCGCAGGGCGCCGGCGAACTTCTCGCTCTCGGTCTTCTGGCCCGTGACCACCGGCATCGCGATGAAGCCTTCCATAAACTCGCGATACACGCCGAGCATCCGGCGCGCCTCCTCTTCCGCCTCGTCGTGCGTGGCGTGGGCCGTATGGCCTTCCTGCCAGAGGAACTCGAGCGTACGCAGGAAGAGCCGCGTGCGCATCTCCCAGCGCACGACGTTCGCCCACTGGTTGATGAGGATCGGCAGATCGCGATAGCTCTGCGTCCACTTCGCGAACATATGGTAGATGATCGTCTCCGAGGTCGGCCGGACGACGAGGGGCTCCTCGAGCTCCTTGCCGCCGCCGTGCGTGACGACCGCCGTCTCTGGCGCGAAGCCCTCGACGTGCTGCGCCTCCTTGGAGAGGAAGCTCTGCGGGATGAACAGCGGGAAGTACGCGTTCTGGTGGCCGGTGGCCTTGAACGCGTCGTCGAGGGCGCGTTGCATCCGCTCCCAGATGCCATAGCCGTTCGGGCGGATGACCATCGAGCCCTTCACGGGCGAGTAGTCGGCGAGCTCGGCGCGGAGCACCAGTTCGTTGTACCAGGCGGAGAAGTCCTCCGCGCGGGTGGTCAGCTTCTTGTCGTCAGCCATCGTCGTGTGCCTAGCGCTGCCGTTCGGCGAGCAGCCAATGCCGCAGGCCGTGCATCGCCTGCGCGTCACCCGAGAGTGCCGCGCCAGCATCCACCGCGTGCGTCGCGGCCCCCGTCATCTTGCCGAGGAGGCTCATTGCCTCCACGGCGCCGTCCTCGCGGAAGTAGATCACCGCGCTGGACCCTGCCTTGCGCGCGCCGTCCATCTGATTGCGCGTCGCCTGCGACTTGTAGCGCTCTTCATTCAACCCGTGCGCGACGCTGAACCCCGCGCTGCGCAGCGCGGTCGCCAGTCGCAGCACGCTGCCATACGGCTGGGTGAGCGCGCCATTCCCCGCGACGACCGTGAAATCCACCGCGTCCTGCTGCGCCTCGGGCCAGAGACCGCGCTCGGTCAGCAGCTCGCCGAGCACGACGTCGCCCATCCCGAAGCCCAGCGACGGCAGGTCGGCGCCGCCGATGGCCTTGAGCAGGTCGTCGTAGCGGCCGCCGCCGCAGATGGCACGCAGTTCGCCCTTGGCATCGAAAAGCTCGAACACGATGCCCGTGTAGTAGGCCAAGCCGCGCACGATTGAGAGATCGAAATCAACCCAGTCTCCAATGCCTAGCGCGTCGACATGCGCAATGTACCGGCCGAGCACGTCGAGATGAGGCCGTACGATCTCCGACTTGCCGAAGTGGTGCTCGAAATCGCGTATCGACCTGAGCTGGAGCGCGACGTCAATCAGGTCTTGTGCGACGACTCCCGGCACTCCCAGCGGCGCCAACCTCTCCGCAAGAATTTGTGTGGCTCCGGCGGGCGGGGTGCGCGAGAGTTTGTCGTAGACGGCGAATACGTCCGCAATCCCGGCAGCCGGAACTCCGAGAGATCGAATCACTGCAGAAACGAACCGGCGGTCACTGACCCGCGCCCGTACGTCCGCGCTGGTGAGCCCCAGCTCACGCATAATGTCCACCGCCACCGCGAGCAATTCCGCATCCGCGACTTCGCTCGCCTCGCCGACGATGTCCACGTTGAGCTGATAGTGCTCACGGAGCCGGCCTCGCTGCGCGCGTTCGTAGCGGAACAGCTGCGGAATCGAGAACCAACGCACGGGCTTGCGGAGCGCATTCGCCTTGGCCGCGACCATCCGCGCGAACGTCGGCGTCATCTCCGGGCGCAGTGACACCTCGCGCCCACCCTTGTCCACGAAGTTGTAGAGCTGCCCGACGATCTCGTCGCCAGACTTCTTCGTGTACAGCTCCTGGGGCTCCAGTGGGGGCCCGTCGTACTCCACGAAGGCGTACCTGTGCGCAACGGCCCGCCAGGCACGGAAGATGTGCGCGCGGCGGGCCAGCTCCTCAGGATAGAAATCGCGAAAGCCGGGAAGTGATGCCGAACTGCTTGTCATCCCGCAATTTACGCGGTGATCGGAGACACCTGCAACCGCGCCATCGCGTCGCCGACGGTGTGAAAACTCCCCGTGACGAGAACCGTGGCCCCTCGCGTGGGAGCCACGGCCAGCGCGCGGTCGAAATCCGGCTCCAACTCGGCACTCCAGCCCCGAGAGCGCGCGTACTCGAGCACCTCGGCGCTCGACCAGGCCCGGCTGGCCGGCGCCGTCGGCGCGTTGGTGAGCAGAAAGTGGTCCACCGCCCCGCTGAGCGCGCTCAGCATCCCCCGCCAGTCCTTGTCGGCAAGGATGCTGACGAGCCCCACCACCGGCCCCGGTGGCGCCACCGCCCTGAGCGTCAGCGCGGTCACCGCCGACCCATCGGGATTGTGCGCCACATCGAAGATCCACGCGCCGTGCCTCGAGAAGCGCCCCGGGAGCGAGGTCCGCCGGAAAGCATCCATCTCCGCCGCCGCCGGCCTTCGCAGCGAGTCCGGAAGTGCGTCGAGCATCGTGAGCGCGGTCATCGCGTTCTGGGCCTGATGTCGGCCGGCGAGTCCGGTCTCCACCGAGAGCCGGCTGACGTCGCCCCGCCCCGCGGATCCGCTGCCGCCGGATTGGGCACTCGCGCCGCCAAGCACCCACGTGAACCGCGTCCCGCGCGCCGAGACCTCGATATCCTCCGCAAACCCTTCCTCGGCGACGATGCGAATCGGCGCCGCACCGCGCCGCCGCGCCTCCGACGCCAAGAGCGCGCGAATGCCCGGCTCCGGCTCACCCACCACCGCCGGCGCACCCGCCTTGTAGATGCCCGCCTTCTCCGGTGCGATCGCCTCGCGCGTCGTCCCGAGCCAGTCGGTGTGATCAATCCCGATCCCCGACACCCCAGCCACCAGCGGCTGCACGACGTTCGTCGCATCCAACCGCCCGCCCAACCCCGTCTCGATCACGGCGACGTCCACGCCCGCCTCGAGAAAGAGCTGAAACCCCATCGCCGTTGTGGCTTCAAAGAAGGTGGCGCCAAGCCGCTCCACTGTGGGTGTCCACCGCTCCAGCCACGCCGCGATCGCTGCGTCGGAGACGGGCATCCCATCCACGAGAAACCGCTCGCGAAAGTCCACCAGATGCGGCGACGTGTACTTGCCCACTCGCAGCCCGCGATCCCGTAGCGCTGACTCGAGGAGGGCACACACACTCCCCTTCCCATTGGTGCCCGCCACGTGCAGCACCCGCAGCGACCGATGGGGGTCACCGAGCTCAGCGAGAAAGGACTCAACCCGCTCCAGCCCAAGCTTCCACTGCCCAGTCGTCCGAGCAAAGAGCGCATCCAGCGCCGCGCGGTACGAGGAGTCGCTCAAGGGGCACCTAGCGAGCGAAAGTCGAGCGCGACCGCGTCCCTCTCGCTCCTCGCCTCAGGATTCCCATCCAGAGGCCGCCGGCTTGCCGCTCATATGCCGCAGCAACTGCCCCACCGTGCGCTTGAGCTGATGGCGGTGCACCACTTGATCCACCATCCCGTGCGTCAGCAGGAACTCCGCCGTCTGAAACCCCTCCGGCAGGTCCTGCCCGAGCGTCTGCTTGATCACGCGCGGTCCCGCGAAGCCGATGACCGCGCCCGGCTCCGCTAGGATCGCATCCCCCAGCATCGCATAGCTCGCGCTGACGCCACCCGTGGTCGGGTTCGTGAGAATCGAGACATACGGAATCCGGCGCTCGGCCAACTGGGCGAGCATCGCGGACGTCTTGGCCATCTGCATCAGCGAGAGCACGCCTTCCTGCATTCGCGCGCCGCCCGAGGCCGAGATGATGATGAGCGGCCACTTCTTCTCCAGCGAACGCTGGCCGAGGCGCGCAATCTTTTCGCCGACCACCGAGCCCATCGAACCGCCCATAAACGCGAAGTCCATCACGCCGAGGTTGACGGGCATCGTGTCCATCGTGCCCGAGACCGTCAGGATCGCGTCGTGCTCGCCGGCGTTCGCCAGCGCCTTCTTGAGCCGCGCCGGGTACTCAGGGAACTGCAGCGGGTCCACCGAGGCGAGATCCACGTCCTTCTCGTCAATCGACCCCTCGTCGAGCAGGATGCTGACATACTCGTGCGCCCGGATGCGCCGGTGATAGTCGCAGTTCGGGCAGACGTTGTGATTGCGCGAGAACTTCTCGCGGATGTCGGTATGGTCGCAGGCCTCGCACTTTTCCCAGGCATCCGCCGGGATTTCGAGGCGGCGCTCACGGGGGGGACGGGGCTTCCGCTCTTTCCGAAACCAAGCCATAGCCCGAAAACTGGCCTCCCGTGACCTAAATCACCAGCCCGTTGACAGGCCCAGGCGGCTAGATCACGAGTCCGTCGGCACGACCCCGGCCCTCCGACGAAATCAGCACCAAGATCCCCATACTGAGCCAGCACGCTAGCATAAACGAGCCGCCGTACGAGAAGAACGGCAGCGGGATGCCGGTGATCGGCATCAGCCCGATCGTCATCCCCACATTCACCAGGATGTGCGTG
Source organism: uncultured Gemmatimonas sp. (assembly GCA_964414995.1). Taxonomy (GTDB): domain Bacteria; phylum Gemmatimonadota; class Gemmatimonadetes; order Gemmatimonadales; family Gemmatimonadaceae; genus Pseudogemmatithrix. The sequence continues at coordinate 5,021 of CAYPYY010000054.1, read as the reverse complement.
AAGAGCGCCGCGGTCAGGCCGAACGCCGCCAACGAGGCGAAGGGGCTCGAGGCACGCCCCGCGATGCGGACCGTCCGGAGCAGCAGCACGCAGAACAGCGCCAGCACAGCGCCCACGCCGACAAACCCGAACTCTTCCCCGACGATCGCGTAGATGAAGTCCGTGTGCTGCGCGGGCAGGAACGCCAGGCGCTTCTGCGAACCATCGACGAATCCCTTACCGAAGAATCCGCCCGACCCGATCGCCACCTGCGACTGAATCAGGTGATAGCCAGACGCGCGCGGGTCGGCCTGCGGATCGAGAAACACGAGGAACCGTCGGCGCTGGTACGGTTTCAGACTCTCCCACAGCAGTGGGGCCGCGACTCCCATCACGAGGTTCGCGGCGATCAGCGCACTGGCCTCGATCCACGACGGACGCTTCCACAGCACGAGGCCGAGCAGCAGCAGGAACCACGCGCCCCACACGCCCGTGCTGAACGCGAGAATCAGCGAGATTCCAGGACTCGCCGCGAAGAGCAGCAGCGGCCAGGCCACCCCGCTCCAGTAGAGCATCGCGAAGAACACGCCGATGAACGCGAGTCCGGTGCCCAGGTCCGGTTGCGCCATAATCAGCAGCCACGGCACACCCACGATGAGCGCCGGACGCCACAGCCCAAAGAGCGTGGTCGCGGCCACGCGCTGCGCACTCAACACCTGCGCGAGCATCAGCACCACCGCGATCTTCGCGAGCTCCGCGGGCTGGCCAAGGCGCACGCCGCCAACCGTCAGCCAGCTCTTGGTACTCGCGGCGGTGCCGGCGCCGGACCCAAAGAACAGCAGGATCACCAGCAGCAGCACCGAGAACACGTAGAGCGGCGCCGTCGCAAACTCGAGCAACCTGACGGAGGTCCGCGAGACCACGAAGGCCCCACCGATGCCGAGCAGCGCCCACATCACCTGCGTCCGCCACAGTCCGGCGATGGCATTCGGGACGTCCGTCTGCCCCGCCGAGTACACCATCGCGATGCCGAACGCGGTCAGGAGTGCCGCCAGCGCCACGAGCGGCCAGTCGCGCGGCATCACCTGGAGCTTCACTCGCCCTCCAGCGCGGTGAACGTCGCCACCTGCGCCTTCAGGTACTGCTCCATTATCCGCGTCGCCAAACGCGCCGCGCGCGAGCCGCTGCCGCCGAACTCCAGCATCAGCGCCACGACAATTTTCGGATTCTCCGCGGGCGCGTAGCCGACGAACCAGCTGTGGTCGCGCACCGCGTCCTGCGCGTTCTGCGCCGTGCCCGTCTTGCCCGCCACCGCGATGCCCTGCAGGCGCGAGCCCGCCGCCGTGCCACGGCCCACCACGTCGGTGAGCGCGCGCTGCAGCGCCGTCATCTGCTCCGGCGTCAACCGGAACAGTTGCTCACGCTCCGCGGCGCCACGCACCACCTCGGGCCGCGCGGCGGCGCCGTCGGTGGCGAGTGCCGTGTAGAAGCGCGCCATATTCACCACCGTCTGCGAGTTCTCGCCCTGGCCGATGGACAGGTTGAGACTCACCGCGTTGCTCCACCCCTGCGGCCCGAACAACCGATCGTAGTACGCTTTCGCCGGATCGGTCGGGAACAGCGGCCGCGTCTCGGCGGGCAGGTCAATGCCGGAGCGTTCGCGTGCGCCGAGTCGGATGCCTCCGGCCACGAGCTCCTGCAGCCCGATCTTCAGTCCGAGCTGATAGAAGTACGTGTCGCAGGAGCCCTCGATGGCGCCGGCGAGATCCACGTCCCCGTGCCCGTCGCGCTTCCAGCAGCGGAAGAACCGGTTGCCGAACTGGTAGCCGCCACGACACGCGACCGGCATATGGTCGTCGATGTCCACGAGCCCGCGTTCCATCGCGATGATTGCCGTGTGCAGCTTGTAGATCGACCCCGGCGGATACGTGCCCTTGATCGCCTTGTTGTAGAGCGGGCGTCGCGGGTCGGCCTGCAGTGCGGTCCAGTACCCATAGGGGATGCCGCCGATGAACTCGTTTGGATCGAAGCTCGGCGCGCTGTGCAGCGCCAGCACTTCGCCCGAACGCGGTTCCATCGCTACCACGCCACCGATCAGCGAGTCGCCGAAGAGCTCGGCGACGAAGCGCTGCAGGTCGAGGTCAATGTTCGTGTAGAGCGCCGGCGGCGCTTCGGGGAGGAGATCCGGCCGCGCCTGGTCGCGCACGATGCGGCCGCGCGCATCAACCTCGACGTAGCGCGCGCCTTCGCGCCCACGCAGCCGCGACTCGTATTGGCGTTCGATGCCGTCGCGTCCGACCTGCTGGCCTGGCTTGTAGTCGGCGAACTCGGTCGCCTCGAGCTCACGCTCGTTGATCTCGCCCGTGTATCCGACCAGCGCGGCCACGGCGGGCCCGTCCGGATAGTGCCGCTTCGGCGCCGACTGGATGATGAGGCCGGGGAACTCGACCCGCCGCTCCTCGAGGGCGCTCACCAGTTCGAACGGTGCATCGGGAAACAGCACGGTCGGCCGCGCGGGCTCGCGGCGGAAACGCCGCACGGCGGCGCCCACCTGCTCCGGCGACACGGGCACCACCTCGCCGATCCGTCGCATCATCGTGCGCAGCGAGTCCTCGTTGCGCACCATCACCGAGATGGCGTAGCCCGGCAGGTTCTCGGCGATCACCTTGCCCGCACGATCGTAGATGATGCCGCGCGGCGCCGGCAGCGGCACCTCGCGCAACCGGTTCTCCTCGGACTGCAGGTGGTACCGCGCGCCCTGCAGCACCTGCGTGCGGAAGAACGAGCCGGCTAGAAAGAGGAACGCAAGGAACAGCAGCGCCGACGCAACGCGTGCGCGTTCCTGCACGGCGTTGGGATGAAAGCTCATCGCGACCTCCGCTCGTCGAGCGCGGGGCGCACCAGCGCCATCACGATGACGCCGACGATCGCCGTGGCGACCGCCGAGAGCGGCGTCCACGCGAGGAGCTGCACGGCGAGCGCCTTGCCGCCCAGCCGTCCCTCCGCGACCAAGGAGATCACGTCAAACAGCCCCTTGCCTGCCACGATGAAGATCGCGTTCAGCCCGAGGTGATCCGCGAAGAACGCGGCCTTGAGGCGCGACGCCGTGAACGCGACCACCGTCATCGCGAGCGCCGACGAGCCCAGCCCCACCGGATTCATCGCATCGAGCACCAAGCCGAGGGCGAACCCGACGACGGCGGCCGTGCCTGGCCGCGTGCGCACGGCGACGATCAGCACGCCGATCACGAGAAAGTCCACTCCGGCGCGCCAGTCAAGCAACGGACGCAGCGTGAAGTGCAACGCGACGAGGATCGCGAGCACCAACGCGGCGACAAGCGCGCGGGGCGCGTTCACCGCGGCCTCGCGGGCGTCACGGCCGCAGTCGTGTCGTCGGCCGCCGCGCGGCTCGAGGTGTCGCGCAGGCGCGCAATGCTGTCCGCCCCCGCGCGCACACGGCGTGTCAGCGCCTCCGTGCGCGCCTGCCACACGCTCTCCAGCCCTTCGGCCCCGCGCTCCGGCGACAACACCATCACCGACGTGATGTCACTCGGGCGCACCGCCGGCCGCACGATGTACGAGCGCGCCCAGCCACGGCCGGTGCGCAGCTCGCGCATCACCGTGCCGATCAGGATGCCCCGCGGGAACACGCCGCCCAGGCCCGACGAGATCACCGGCGTGCCGGCACGCAGTTGGGCGCGGTACGGCACGCCGTGCAGTTCAAGCAGCCATTCCTCGGCCCCCTCGCCCGCGTGCGCCGTGACGATGCCAAACGCGCCGCCATCGGCCGTGGTGGCACTCACGCGGAAATCCGGGTGCGGCCACACGATCGCCACGCTGGTGTTCGCCTCGACGGCACTCACCATTCCGACCACGCCGTCCGGCGCGACGACGGCGCTCATCCGCTCCACGCCTTGCACGGAGCCCGCCGAGAGCAGCAGCGTGTGCGCGGCCCCGTCGCCGCGACCCGTCAGCGCCTCGGCCGGTGTGTAGCCCCACTCGAGCGCGCGTCCCAGGCCAAGCAGGTCGCGCAGGCGTTGGTTCTCGGCGCTCACGGCCTCGAGCCGGAACGACCGCGCAATCAGCGAGTCGTGGACCGCCCGCAGCGAGTCGTCCGTCGAGAGCGCACGCCCCGCGACCACGGCGCGCTCCTGCAGCATTGCGAGCGGACGCACGAGATTGCCGCGGACGACGCCGGCCACGCGTTCGCGCGGGCCTTCCGGCAGGATCAAGAGGACAAGCGAGAGCACCACGCACGCCACGGCAACGGCCGTGTCGGTGACGGAATCCGTGCGGGCGCCACGCGGCACGGGACCCGCTACCTCAGGTGCTCAGCACCGACCAGTACTTCTCCTCGTCATCGAGGATGCGTCCCGTGCCGCGCACGACGCAGGTCAGCGGATCCTCGTCCACGTGGATCGGCAGCCCCGTCTCCTGCGTAAGCAGCACGTCGAGGCCGCGAATCAGCGCGCCACCGCCGGTCATCACGATGCCGCGGTCCACGATATCCGACGCCAACTCAGGCGGCGTGATCTCCAGCGCGCGGCGCACCGCGTTCACGATCTGCTGGATCGGCTCCTGCACCGCCTCGCGGATCTCCGCCGAGTGCACGCGCACCGTCTTCGGGATGCCCGACACGAGGTCGCGGCCCTTCACTTCCATCTCGCGCTCTTCGCCGAGCGGCGCCGCGCTGCCGATCTGAATCTTGATCTGCTCCGCCGTCGGCTCACCGATGAGGAGGTTGTAGCTCTTGCGCATAAACTGCACGATGCTCGCGTCGAGCTCGTCGCCGCCGGTGCGGATGCTCGTGTCGCTCACAATGCCGCTGAGCGCGATGACCGCGATCTCCGTCGTGCCGCCGCCGATGTCAATCACCATATTGCCCGTCGGCGTCTCGACGGGAAGGCCGACACCGATCGCCGCCGCCATCGGCTCCGCGACCATAAACACTTCCTTCGCGCCCGCGCCGAGTGCCGAGTCACGCACTGCGCGCTTCTCCACTTCGGTGATGCCCGAGGGCACGCACACAATCACGCGCGGCT
>CAYPYY010000053.1:0-18757 GCA_964414995.1 uncultured Gemmatimonas sp. | reverse complement strand
GATACCGACGGCAACACAACAGTGACGCGCCGGGGTCTTGCAACCGGAACGTTTTAGTTGCAATGTGTATTTAAGGTCAAAAGGAGGCAGCTTGCTCGCCTATCTGGACGCCCTGCTGGATGCCCTGGCCGTGCGCGATGCTGCGGAGGCTCACCGCCTGCTCGCGCATCCGCTGGCGCGACTCCTCCCCGAGGACGTGCGCGTCGAAGCGGTCGGCTTCGCCGATGGCCACCACGACGCCCTCGCGGCGCCGCTCCACACCCTGCGCCATCGCCGCGTGACCGCCGAGCTCCTGGCGGACGCCGCCCCAGCCGACCAGCCGGAGGTCGCGGAGCCACGCCGAGTCGCCACGCCGGCCCTCGCGCCGCGGCGCAGCCGACATCAGCAAATGGAACTGCCGCTCTCCGCCTAGCGGCCGGCCCCAAACGACCGACGCCCCCGCTCGCAGCTCGCGAGCGGGGGCGTCGTGGTTCTGCAGGTGACGCGATTAGACCTTGGTCACGTTGGCGGCCTGCGGACCCTTCTGGCCGTCCACGATCTCGAACTCAACCTTGTCGCCCTCAGCAAGCGACTTGAAGCCGTTCGACTGAATCGCGCTGAAGTGCACGAACACGTCAGGACCACCCTCACGCTGGATGAAGCCGAAGCCCTTCGCGTCGTTGAACCACTTGACCGTACCGTTGATGCGGGCCATCTGGAGCGAGCTCCCGGAAAGAGAAGAAGGGTTTAGGCTGCGCCGGCAATGTACCGGGCGACTCGTCCGCACCCGACGCACTTTAGCGTCACGTGCGACCGCGGCGGCGGAGGCGCCATCCGCGGTTCCCGCTCAATCAGTCCAGAGCAGGACGGGCAGCTGAGCGCATCGCCGTTGCGATCGCTCGCGATAAGGTGGAGGGCCTGCGCGGGGTTGTACGAGTTCGGTCGTGGCTTCCGCATACGGTCTCCGAAAGAGTGCACGAAGGAGTGGCGGCAGGGCCACCACTCCTGGCTATGTCACTAAAGTAACTCGGAAATCCGCGTAAAGCCATACAGCACTAGCAGTTGCGCGATTGTGACGCGCAAACAGCGCGCGAGTCCTACGTTAACGACTGCCTAAATCCTTGTGGGAGAATAGTTTCGCTACGGTAGCTGGACAGAACAGTTGCAGGTGCAAATAATCGTTTTTTGCGCCGCGCCCATCACGTTTTAGCGCGCCGGCGCCGGCGGACAGCCTTCACGCTGTCGCGTGTCGGCGACGGAGATGATGCGCCACGCACCCTCCACGCGCGCGAGCACGAAGGCGTCCACGCCGCAATGCGAGAAGCGATCGCCTACGAAAAACCAGTAGTCCACCCACACCGACGCGAGGTCGCCGCGCACCTGCACCACCTTGTCACCGAGGCGCTCGTCGAGCACCGCGCCCTGCGGTGCCCGGGCAATCGACTGAATCCAGCTGTCGATGGGATCGTTGCGCAGGCCCTGTGAGGACATCGACTGCAGGGCGGCGCCGGGGGCAAACGCGCTGCGCATCGCCGCGGTGTCGCGCGAGCGCATTGCGTCGAAGAGCTTGGTGACGACGCCGTAGGCGGCATCGTGATCGCTACTCTGTGCAGCGAGCGGCGCGACAGCGGAGAGAACGAGGGCGAGGGACGCGAGCAGTGAACGCATTGCAGCCTCAGGCAAGGACGGGAAGTTGCCGGATGCGCTCCTGCCATTCGCGCGGCCCGGTCTCGTGCACGTTATTCCCGGCCGCGTCGACGGCGACGGTCACGGGCATCTCCTCAACGTCGAACTCGTAGATGGCCTCCATTCCGAGATCCTCGAACGCGACGACGCGCGCGGAGCGGATGGCCTTGGACACGAGGTAGGCCGCGCCGCCGACGGCCATCAGATACGCCGCGCGGTGCTTGCGAATCGCCTCCAGGCCCGTGGGGCCACGCTCGGCCTTGCCGATCATCGCGATCAAGCCGGTGCGCTCGAGCATCAACTCCGTGAACTTGTCCATTCGCGTGGCCGTGGTCGGCCCCGCGGGCCCCACCGCCTCGTCGCGCACCGGGTCGACCGGACCGACGTAGTAGATCATCCGATTGGTGAAGTCCACGCCTGGCGGCAGGCCTTCGCCCTTGGCGTAGAGATCGGCGATACGCTTATGCGCCGCGTCGCGGCCGGTGAGCAGCTTGCCGTTGAGCAACAGGCGATCGCCGGCCTTCCAGGTCGCGACGATCTCCCGCGTCAGCGTGTTCAAGTCCACGCGCTTCGCGTTATGGTCCGGCTGCCACGTGACATCGGGCCAGTCCGCGATGTTCGGAATCGGCAGCTGAGCCACGCCAGAGCCGTCGAGCGTGAAGTGCGCGTGCCGGGTGGCGGCGCAGTTGGGAATCATCGCGATGGGCTTGGACGCCGCGTGTGTGGGATAGTCGAAGATCTTCACGTCGAGCACCGTGGAGAGCCCGCCCAGCCCCTGCGCACCAATCCCGAGTGCATTGACCTTGTCGTGCAACTCGATGCGCAGTTCCTCGAGCTTGTTCTGTGGCCCGCGCGCCTTGAGCTGCGCCATATCAATGGAGTCCATCAGCGACTCCTTGGCCATCAGCATCGCCTTCTCGGCGGTTCCGCCGATGCCAATGCCCAACATTCCGGGTGGACACCAGCCGGCACCCATCGTCGGGACGGTCTTCAACACCCAGTCCACGATCGAGTCGCTGGGATTCAGCATCGCAAACTTGGCCTTGTTCTCCGATCCGCCGCCCTTGGCCGAGAGCTTCACGTCCACGGTGTTGCCCGGCACGAGCTCCACGTGCACGACGCCCGGGGTGTTGTCCCGCGTGTTCTTGCGCGAGAATGCCGGGTCGGACACGATGGAGGCGCGGAGCGGATTGTCCTTGTTCAGGTAGGCGCGCCGCAGGCCTTCGTCCACCATTTCCTGAATGGACATCGTCGCGTCCCAGCGCACATCCATCCCGACCTTCAGGAAGAAGACCACGATGCCGGTATCCTGGCAGATCGGGCGATGCCCTTCGGCGCACATCCGCGAATTGGTCAGGATCTGCGCAATCGCGTCCTTGGCGGCCGGACTCTGCTCGCGCTTGTAGGCCTCGCCGAGCGCCTGGATGTAGTCCAGCGGGTGGTAGTACGAAATGTGCTGGAGCGCGTCGGCAATCGACTGGATGAAGTCTTCTTGGCGGATGGTCGTCATACGGAGGAATCTAGCGCGCCTGAAACGGCGAGCTCGCGAATCCCCACGAATCTGCTAGGAATTGGCCCGGCAGGCGCCAGTGGCGCTCAGTCCCAGCGGTGCTTCCGCTTCCAGACGCGTCGTTCGAGGCGCCAACTCCGCTTGGCAGAGAACTCCAGTTCCGCATTCGGAAACAGCTCGGTATCGACCACGGCCTCGCTGAAGTCGTTGGCCTTCGCCGAGGTGTTGTCGGCGAAATGCAGGATCTCCGCCTCGATGGTCATCGGGCGCACCGCGGCTCCGAACTCCAGCACGCCGTGGTGCGACTGGATGAAGTGGTGCAGCTCAAGGCGTTGTTCCGGGGCGAGTCGCTCCGCGGTCGGCAGGGTCGCGAGCCGTGCATCCAGCATCAGCGACCCGAGCACGATGTGGCCGAGCAGCTGCCCGTCGCGCGTGTAATCGAAGCCGGCGAGCGAGACGCTGTACGCCTGCACCTTTCCGATGTCGTGCAGCAACGCACCGGCCGTGACGAGGACAGCATCGGCCTGCATCGTGCGCGCGGAGGCGCGGGCGATCTCGGCGACCTCGCAGGAATGCTGCAGCAGTCCCCCGATGGAAGCGTGGTGCCCGCGCGTCGCGCCGGGCGTGCGCGCGAACTCGGCGCGGAATGCCTCGTCGGCGAAGAACAGATCGACGGCTCGGCGCAGCGCCCCGCGCATCTCGTGTCGCCACGTGTCCACCTTATCCCACAGCGACTCCACGGATGCGCTCGCGCGCGGCAGAAAGTCGTCCGCGGTCGCGGTGCCGGCCGGTACCGCGCGCGGCGGCGCGGTGAGCTTGAGCTGACGCCGCCCCTGGTACTCCTCGATCACGCCGATCACCTGCACCACGTCACCGGCGCGCAGGCCCTGGATCTGCGGGACCTGCTCCTTCCAGACGTTGGTGGTGAGCACACCAGTGGCGTTGCCGAGCTTGAGCACGACGAAGGGATCGCCGGCGCGCGTCGTCTTGTCGTCACGCTCGCGGACGAGGAGCTCGTGCTGCACACGGTCGCCGACGCTGAGGCGCGGAATCTCGAGAATCGGCACCGCCTAGCTCTCGTAGACGATGTCGCCGTCGTCGGCGATGCCGAGTTCGCCGCGGTGCTCGCAGACGCCGCAGACCCGCGTGGCGATCCACACCGCGCCGAGCTCGTCACGAATGGCCTTCGTGGCCGCCTTCACGGTGAGGCGACGGTACGAGTACTCCTTGCACGAGCTGCACGCGTGCGCCTTCGCGATCCGCTCCGCGCGTTCGCTGGTCAGCTTTGGCACGCGCTCAGCGTCCCGCGAGCGGATCGGAACCCAACGCGCCCGACGGGAGCGATTTCTCCTGCGTTGCAGAGCGGTCACCACCGGCGCGCAGCAGCTCCTTGATGCCGCCGATCGCGCCGAGCACGCCGGTAGCCTCGCTGGGGAGGAACACGGTGGTGCCCTTGCCCTGCGCGAGCGCAGGGAGTGCCTCGAGATACTTGAGTCCGAGGAGGTAGGTCGCGGCCTCGCCCGGCGGGAGCGCCGCCGTGATGCGCCGCACGGCCTCGGCTTCCGCGTCGGCCATCGCGAGACGCGCCTCGGCCAGGCCCTGCGCGCGGAGGATCGCGGCTTCCTTCTCGCCCTCCGCCTTCCGAATCTGTGATTCGCGGTGGCCCTCGGCTTCGAGCACGGCGGCGCGCTTCGAGGCTTCGGCGTTGGTGACCGCCGCGCGACGTTCGCGCTCCGCACGCATCTGCAGTTCCATTGACTGCTGGATGTCGCGCGGCGGCTCGATGCTCTGCAGCTCGACACGTGTGACGTCCACGCCCCAGCCGATCGAGGCCTCCTCGATCACCTCGCGCATCTTCTTGTTGATCATATCGCGCGACGCGAGCGTCTGGTCGAGCTCGATCTCACCGACGATGTTGCGCAACGTGGTGCGCGTCAGCGTCTCAAGAGCGTAGGGGAGGTTCTGGACGGCGTAGGTGGCCTTCTGTGGATCGGCGACGCGATAGTACAGCACCGCATCGATGTCGATGGTGACGTTGTCCTTGGTGATGACGGGCTGCGACGGGAAGTTGAGCACCTGCTCGCGCAGGTCGATGCGCGCCGTCGTGCCCGCCACAATGCGCTTGAGGCCCGAGACGTCGGACTCGAAGAAGCGCACGTCGATCGTCTTGGGGCGCTCCAGCAGCGGAATGAGGATGTTGAGTCCTGAGCGCGCGACCCGATTGAAACGGCCCAGGCGCTCGATGACCATCACCTCTGCCTGACCGACGATTCGAATGCTCTTGGCCAGCACGCCGATCACGAGTGCGGCAACGACGCCGAGAAAGATCTCCACACAGCCTCCGGGGATGCGTGATACTAGCAGGGGGGTCCGGTGTGCGTCCACCGGACCCCCCTCTGCCGTACGTACCGCGCTGTGGGTGCGCTACCAGCGAAAGTCGGCGATGAAGAGGTTGGTCTCGCCGGGCTTCGCCGCGTGGCGATTGCTGGCCCAAAGCAGTTGCCGGCCGTTCGGGTGGAACATCGGAAATCCGTCGAACGTCCCCTGGAAGGTGACCTGCTCGACGTCAGCCGGTCCGGCCATCGTCTTGGTCACATCGACGAGGTAGAGATCGAAGTTGCCGCTGCGGGGCGCCACGAAATTCGACGAGAAGATGATCTTGGTGCCGTCGGGGCTCCAGGAGGGACCGAAGTTGGCGCCGCCGAGGGCCGTGATCTGGCGTGGGTTGGAGCCATCGGCGTTCATCACGTAGAGCTCGACCTTGCTCGGACGGATCAGTCCCTGAGCAAGGAGCTCGCGGTACTGCGCCAGTTCGGTGCTGTCCTTGGGATGGTGCGCGCGATAGACGATCCGCGTGCCGTCCGGACTCCACCACGGGCCGCCATCGTAGCCCGGCGTGTGCGTCAGGCGCCGCACGTCGGAACCGTCGATGTTCATCGTGTAGATCTCGAGGTCGCCGTCCTTCAGGGACGTGAACACGACCTTCTTGCCGTCCGGCGAGACGACACCTTCCGCCGTGTAGACATCGTAGTTGGTGAGCCGGCGCTGGTCCGTGCCGTCGCGCTTGACCGTGTAGATGTCGTAGCGGTCGAGCGGCCAGACGTAGCCGCGGGAGGGATCCGGCTTCGCGGGACAGGACGCATCGTGTGCCGTGCTCGAGGCGAACAGCACGCGATCCGTCCCAGGGATCAGCCAACCGCAGGTCGTCTTGCCGCGTCCGTCGGAGATGCGGCGCATCGCGGAGCCGTCGGCGCGCATCACGAACTGCTCGTCGCAGCTGCGGCCGTCACGCGTGGACTGGAAGGTGATCCACCGACCGTCGGCGCTCCAGTACGCTTCGGCGTTCTCGCCGCCGAAGGTGATCTGCCGGAGATTGGAGAGCCGCGCTTCCTGCGGCTCGGGCGAATGCGCGACGCCGGGGGCGCGCTGGCAAGCCGCCGCGCCCAGCAGCGCGGCGGTGAAGAGAATTGTACGAAACATCGGGTGGGTCGAGGAGCGAGAGATCAGTCGGGACGACGCGTCCCTGTGGAGGCGGCGGCCGGCGGCGCCGAGCGCCGGGGCGTGCCGGGGACCGTGGGTGCCGCAACCGCCGGCGCCAGGGCAAGCAGGTCCGCGGTGGTGCGCCCGCGACGCAGATAGTCGAGCGCGGTGCGCAGCTGCGTGTCCTCCGGAATCTCGCGCCGCTTGGCGGTCGAGTCCCCGAAGGCGAGTCGTGCGATGCGATTGAGCGGGAGGCGATCGATGTACGCGCTGCCGGCGTCCCACTCGGCGCGGTCCACCGTGACACCCTTGGCCTCGAGGCGACGCCGGAAGCCCTCGCGCATCGCGGCGGTGACGACGAAGTCCGGCCGCACGCTGTCCTTCATTCCGAAGGCGTAGTCGTATAACGCGAGGTAGACATCCTGCGAGCGCGGTACCAGCGTGCGCGCGAGCCGCTGCTCGGCCGTGGTGATCGTGTCGTAGGGCACGATGACGTCCGGCGTGATGGCGCCGCCGCCGTAGACCGGCCGACCGCCCGTGGAGCGATAGATGGGACGGGCGAGACGCACGGAGTCGCTTTCAACAGAATCCGGACGGACCTCGATGAGTCGGCCGTTGGAGTCGAGCACTCGCTCCTTCTGAATGGAGCGCCCGCTCGGCGTGAACCACTTCCCCGTGGTGAGCTTGATGGCGTAGCCACCGTCGAGTCGATAGACCGACTGCACGAGTCCCTTGCCGAACGAGGTCGAGCCGACGACGAGTGCGCGGTCGTGGTCCTGCAGCGCGCCGGCGACGATCTCGGACGCCGACGCCGAGTAGCCGTCGGTGAGGATGACCATCGGAATGGTGGGGGCGAGCGGCGCCACCTCCGCGACATAGCGCTCCACCTGTCCGGCGCGTCCGCGCACCGACGCGATCTCGACGCCGCGCGGCAGGAAGAAGTTCGTCAGTTCGAGGGCCTGATCGAGGAAGCCGCCAGAGTTGCCGCGCAGGTCGATGACGAGGCCTTTCGCGCCATCGCGCTTCAGGGTCTCGTAGAGTGCGGCAAACTCACGTGTCGTCGTCTCGTTGAACTGCTGGATGGGCACGTACGCGACCTGGTTCTCGAGCATCAGCGAGAAGGGAATCGCGGGAATGCGAATGGTGCGGCGCGTGAACTCGACTTCGAACGCCTGCGGCACGCCCGGGCGGGCAAATCGGGCCTTCACCTTGGAGCCGGGCACGCCCCGCAGGCCGCCGGAGACCTGGTCGATGCGCCAACCGCGCGTGGAATTCGTGTCCACGCCAATGATGCGATCGCCCTCACGGATGCCGGCTTCCTCGGCCGGCGTGTGGGGGTACACGCGGCTGACGATGATCGTGCCTTCCTGATCCTCGATCAGCATTCCGACGCCGCCGTAGAAGCCGCCGGTGTTGGTGTTGAAGTCCTCGAGCTGCTTGGGCGTGTAGAGCTCGCTATACGGGTCACGCAGCTCCTGTACGAGTCCGCGCGCGGCGCGCTCGTAAAGCTCGCGGGCGCCGAGGGAGTCCACGTAGCGCTCGCCAACGAGGGAGAGCACCTGGTCAAAGAGGCGCGCACTGTTCAGTGTGGCGCGTTCCTGCACGACGAAGGCACCCGCAGCCAGCGGGATGAGCACGAGCGCAGAGAGGGCGAGAAGCCGACGACGGGACATTCGAATGGGCCTGTGCGTGTGGAGTCTGGAACGTACTCAGCCAATACGCACGCGGCTATGGTCGGTTCCCCTAAACCCGCGCCGTCGGGTCACCGCATCGTGACCCTGCGGCGCTACCACTCATAGGCAACGCTCCAGGCGCGGCCCTCGTGCAGGAATCGCGCACGCGCAATGATGCCGGCGGCGACCAGCATCTCGTGGGCCGGTTGCAGCACGCGCTGCAGATGCGAGGGATAGCGCTGGGTGAGGGGCAGGAGCTCGGCGAGGCGCTCGAGGGGCAGGACCCACGTCGGCCCGGGCGACTCGGGTCGGAACGCCTCGAGGAGTCGGTAGAGTCGTCGAGCGACGGGCGACGAGAGGGCGACGTACTTGGGGGCGACGAGCGAGACGCTGTGTCCGGCGGCGAGATTGCCGCGCATCTGGGTGGAGAGGGTCACGCGGGCATCGCCGGGCTCGTTGGACGCGAGGGCGGGGAAGAGCGCGAGTTGATCGCGATCGGTGAGACGGCGTCGGTCGATGGCGACGGCGGAGAGCAGGGTGAAGCGCGCGTGGGGTCGGGTTCGGCGTGCGGCGTCGAACCACGCACCATCGCTCTCGAGGACGGTGCGTTCGAGTCGCGCGAGGGCACCGCGGAGCTGCTCGTAGGTGCGGCCGTCGACGCGGCGTCCCATCGAGCGCAGGAAGGCGTGGAGCGTAAAGGAGAGCGTGCCGTCGGCGGGCTCTCCGGCTTCTTGAAAGCGTCGGAGGAGTTCGACGTAGACGTCTTGGTCGAAGGTGCCGGGGATGCGTTCGCCGGGCGCCGGGAGGACGCGCCATCGCCCGCCGGAGTCGGGCGCGAACGCGACGACGGAGTCTTCGGAGCTGTCGGAGAGGCGGAAGAGCGGGAGGCCCTCGAGCGCGCGATCGAGGAGGATGGCGCGCGCCGGGGGTCGCCGCCGGGAGGCGGAGGCCATCAGGTGAGAATGTCGTGTCCCACGTGTTTGCGGGCAAGAGGCGCAGCGCCGCCCCGAGCGCCGTAGCTAGCTGCGCAGGTCCTCGCGGCCGATTGCCGCGCGCACCGCTTCGCGCAACGCAATCAGCGCAGACTCGCGCGCCACCGGCAGATCTTCGCGCACGCTGATCTCGATGCCGTCTGCGACGAGCATACGTCGCCAGGTCATTGGCCCGGTGTCGTCGCTGCGTCCGTTCGCCGCGAGCCCGTGTCCCAGCGCGGGCGCGAGCGACGCCGCAACCTTCCGCTCCAGCTGATCGCCTTGGAGTTCGGCGAGCTCAGCCTTAATCAGGTCCAGCGTCTGCCCCTCGCGTTGGCGAATCTTGATGGCCAGCAGCTGCAGCAAGTGGCGATAGTGATACGTCGCTGCGGTGCCCTTGCCCTCGGGGTGATCGAGGAGGCCGCTGGCCACATAGAACCGAATGGCGCGTGCGCTGGGTGTCGCGCGGGCCGAGGTGTTGGTGGGACGCATTCCGGCTGCATCCACGAGCGCCGTCGCGTGTGAGGCGAGGCCGCGGGCATTCCACGGGGCGTGCCGAGCGTGGGCACGGAGCAGGGCGACGGGCGACTCCGACATCGTTCCGCCAATGCTAACGCGGAACGCCCTGCGCGGATAGTTCGCCCGTGCCCGCTCGGCGGCGTTACTTCTTCTTCGCCGCCTTCTTCACGACTTTCTTCACAGCCTTGCCTGCGGCGCGCTTGGCCGCCTTCGCCTTTCCGGCGGCCTTCTTCACAACCTTCTTTGCGCTAGCCTTCGCAGACTTCTTCGCGGCTGCGGCCTTCTTCGCGACCTTCTTGCTCGCGCTCTTCGCCGCCTTGGTCGCCTGCTTCTTCACGGCCTTCACCTTCTTGGCCGCGACCTTCTTGGCGGCGGCCACTTTCTTCTTGCCCGTCGCAACGGCAGTCTTGGCGGCCTTCTCGACCTTGACGGCCACCTGCTTCACCGCCTTCGCCGCCTTGTCCTTCACCTCAGCTACGGGCTTCGCGGCAGCCGGGGGCTTTGCCGGAGCTGCCGGGGGCGCCGCCGCCGGCACGGGCATCTCGCCGGTGGTCTCGAAGATGCTGCGAACGATCGGCTTCTCCGCCGGCTTGCGGCCGCGACGACGCGGCGCGGGCGCCTCACCAAAGAGATCGCCTTCCTCATCATCTTCGCCGGAGTCGGCAACCGCCGCGCTGCCCTCCTCCTCGTCATCGTCAGACTCCTCGGTCGAGTCCCAGAGCGAGTCGGAGTTGTCGTTGTTGCTCACCCAGCCGCCATCCTCGTCCTCGTCGTCGTAGGAGGCGCTTCCGCCGCCTCCGCCGTAACCTGCCTCCTCGTCATCGTCACGATCCGAGAACAGGCTATCGAGAAGCTCCCTGCCAGGCATTGTTCGCCCCCTTAAGACGGTTAAACACGCTGCGCGTAGACCGCTGAATACACCGCGTAACCCACTCCCGTCAAGCGGGGTTCCCGGCTTCGGTACTCGCGAGCTGTCCGGCGAGCGCCGGTGCCTCCTCCGCCCCCTTCCCGCGATGCTCGCCGTGCTCGGCGGCGCCCTGGGTGCGGCGGCGGCCGAACCACGCGGACAGGTCGTCGAGAATGGTGTAGACCGCAGGCACGACGAACAGCGTCAGGATGGTGGAGGTGATGAGTCCGCCGATCACCGCGTGGGCCATCGGGCTACGCTGTTCCGCACCCTCACCGATCGCCATCGCAAGCGGGAGCATTCCAAAGATCATCGCCGCTGTGGTCATTATGATCGGGCGGAGCCGGATGCGTCCGGCCTCGAGGATCGCCGCGGTGCGCGCCTGGCCCTGCGCCCGCGCCTGGTTCACGAAGTCGATCAGCAGGATGCCGTTTTTCGTGACCAGGCCCATCAGCATAATGATGCCGATCATTGACATCACGTTGATGGTGCCGCCGGTCCACCACAGGGCGAGCGACACGCCCAGCAACGACAGCGGCAGCGAGAACATAATGGCCATCGGCTGCAGGAACGATCCAAACAGCGAGGCCAGGATCAGGTAGATGAACACGACCGCGAGCAGCAGCGCCTCGAGGACGTAGCCCTTGGTCTCGTTCAAGTTCTGGACGTCGCCGGTAAAGACGGTGCGATAGCCGGGCGGCAGCACGATGGAATCGAGCGCCGCCGCCGTGCGGGTCGCGACGTCGCCTACGGCGGCGCCGGGCAACACGCCTGCCGAGATCGAGACCTGTCGTTCGAGCTGTCGGCGCTCGATCTGTTGCGGTCCGACGCCCGCGCGCACGTCCGCAACCTGCGCGAGCGGAATCGACACGGGACGGCCCGTGCGCGGATCCATCGCACCGGCGGCCACTGGGATATTGGACACATCCTCGGCGTTCGCGCGCAGCGAGTCGGGATACACGACGCGCACGTCGTGCGAGTAGCCCTGCTCGTCCTGCCAGCGCGTGGCGCGGGCGCCTGTGAACAGCGGCTGCAGCGTGCCGGCGATGCTCCCGATGCCGAGGCCCGCGGCCCAGGCCTGTTGGCGATCCACGCGGACGTCGAGCTGCGGGATGTCGCCTTCGTCGCTCGAGAAGGGTTCGGCCATTCCCGGCACACCGCGCATCACATCGTTCACCTGTCCGGCGATGAGCTTGAGGCGCTGCGGCTCGGGCCCCTGCACGTTCACGATGATGGGCTGGCGGAAGCCACCGAATATCGAGCGGGTGCCATCGATGCTGGCGCGTGTGCCCGAGATGTTGCGCAGCAGCGGGCGCAGCTCGTTCTGGATCTCGGCCATCGAGCGCGCCCGATCGTGCGCCGGCTTGAGCTTCACGAACAGCTGCCCGTTGCTCACCGTGCCGCGGAACCCCGAGCCCACAGTGAGCGTGGTGAACTCGACCTCGGGAATCCGCCGAACGATGGTGTCCAGCGCCATTCCCTTGGAGGTCGTGTACTCGACGCGGGCACCGGGCGGCACGCGGTAGCTCACGTTGAACTCGCCGGCGTCGTAGTCGGGCATCCACGTGAAGCCGATGCGCGCGGCAATGAGGAGCGCGACGACGACCGAGATGCCGCCGCCGGCGAGGACGACCCAGCGGTGGCGCAGCGCCGTCGCGAGAAGCGGCGGATACCGATCAGCCATCCGTTCGAACGCGCGGTCGAACGCGAGCGCGAGGCGACGGATCGGACCGACCTTGGCGTGCGCGCCGCGCGCGTGCTCCTCGGCATCGGGGTCGTGCCAGATGCTGGAGAGCATCGGATCGAGCGTGAAGCTCACGAACAGCGACACGCTGACGGCAAAGGCCACCGTGACGCCGAACTGGAAGAAGATCTTGCCGATCATCCCGCCCATAAACGCGACGGGGATGAACACGGCGATGACCGCGAGCGTGGTGGCGAAGACCGCCAAGCCGATCTCGCTCGTGCCTTCGCGGGCGGCGGTGTAATGGTCCTTCCCCATCGCCACGTGACGCACGATGTTCTCGCGCACGACGATGGCGTCGTCGATGAGCAGGCCGATCGAGAGCGAGAGGGCGAGCAGCGTCATCGTGTTCAGCGTGAAGCCGAACGCCCACATCGCGAAGAAGCTGGAGATGATCGCCACCGGCAGGGTGAGGCCGGTGATGACCGTCGAGCGCCACGACGCGAGGAAGAAGTAGATGATGATGATCGTGAGGATGGCACCGAGCAGCAGCGAGAGCTCGACGTCCCAGAGGGCCTCGCGGATCTTTGAGGAGTCGTCGCGGATGATGGTGAGCTTGATGTCGTCCGGGAGCTGCCGGGACAGCTCGGCGACCACCACGCGCACCTGGTCCGCGACCTCCACCGTGTTGGCGCCGGAGATCTTGAGGACGTCCAGCGCGAGTGCGGGATCGGTCCCCATCAGCGAGGCGCTGCGCTGCTCGGCCACGCCATCGCGCACGGTGGCAACGTCGCGCACGCGAATGGGGGCGCCGTTGCGGACGGCGACGGTGACGTCACCGAACGCCAGCGGATCCAGGATGCGGCCCGTGATGCGCACGAGCCGCTCGGAGTCGCCGCGCTGGATGCGGCCGGCGGGGACTTCCTGGTTCTCGCGGTCGAGCGCCGCGACGACCTCGGCGGGCGAGAGGCCGTAGGCCCGCAGCGCAGCCGGGTCGAGCTCCACGCGAATCTCGCGTGTGGCGCCACCCACGAGCTGCACGCCGCCGACGCCGGGAATGGCCTCGAAGCGCGGCTTGATGACCTCGCGGCCGAGGTCCGTGAGCTCGCGCATCGGCCGCGCGTCACTTTGCATCGCGACGCTCATAATCGGCCGGTCATTGGGATCGAACCGGATGACGATCGGCTCCTCGATGTCGCGCGGCAGCTGGCGTCGGATGCGACCGATCTTGCCCTGCACTTCCGGCTGCATCTTCTGCACATCCACGCCGAGGTGGAACTGCAGCCGCACGAGCGACGCGCCCTCGGTGCTGGTGGAGGAGATCTCCTTCAGGCCCTCGGTGGTGTTGAGCGCTTCCTCGAGCGGCTTCGAGACCTCGCGTTCCACGACTTCCGGCGACGCGCCCGGATATGCGGTCTGCGCGATGATCACGGGGTACGTGATATCGGGGTACTCGTCGACGGACAGCCGGTAGAACGACACGGTCCCGATGACGACGAGCGCGACCATCATCATCGTCGCGAAGACGGGGCGCTTGATGGAGATGTCAGAGAGGAACATCAGCGGCCTCCGGCGGGGGCGCGGGGCTCGCCGCCAATGAGCTGGACCTGCATTCCGGCGCCCAGCATTCCCACGTTGCCCACGACGACCTGATCGCCGGCAGCGAGGCCGCCGAGCACCTGCACCACGCCGCGACCCTCGTCCACGACACCAAGCTGCACGCTGACGCGTTCGAGCTTGCCGGCGACCACCCGCCACACGAACGGATCGCCGGCGCCGCCCACGGGCTGCCGCACCGCCGGCTGCGGAATCAAGAGTTGATTGGCAAGCGCACGCTCGATGATCTGACCCGTGGCGAAGGTATTGCCCTTCAAGGTGCCGTCGCTGTTGGGCACCTGCACATACACGGTGATGGACTGCGATGCGGGGTCGATCGTGGGGCTGACGCGGGCGACGCGGCCCTCGATGGCCCTCCCATCGGCGGTGAAGCGCACGACCTGCCCGCGACGAACGCCGCCGGCGAGGCGCGCGGGCACCGCGGCGGTGAGCTCGAGAATATCGGTCCGCACCAGCGTGAAGAGCTCGCTGCCGCGGAGCGCGCGCACGCCGCGCTCGACGTTGCGGCGCTCGATGACGCCGGCCACCGGCGCGACGATGCGCGTGTCACGCTCGAGCAGGGTCGCGGAACGCAGTCGGGCGTCGGCGGCCGCGAGGCGGGCGGCCGCTGCGGCCGCGGCCTGCTCGGCCACGCGATACTCCCGCTCCGGGATGGCGCCGGCGCGATACAGCTCGGCGGTCTGCTCGAAACTCCATTTGGCGGTGTTGGCCTCGAGCTCCGACGCGAGGCGATCCGCCTCCGCGGACTTCCGCGTGGCCTCCTGCTCGCTGCTTTCGAACTGCGCCAGCAGCGCGCCGCGCTCGACGGCATCGCCCTCACGCACGGGCACGTCGAGCACATCGCCCTCGACGCGCGCGCGAATGGCGATGGTCTCGATGGGCCGCAGCCCACCGCTGATGGCCACGCCCTCTTCAATGAGGCCGGGGCTCAGGGTGTAGAGGTCGGCGCCCGAGAGCACGACGGAGCCCCCGGCGCGCGCCGCCCCCGGCGCCCCAGCCGCCGGCGCGGTCCCCGGCGCCTTGGTCGCGCCCGCGGCGGGACTCGCGTCGGCCGCATCGCCGCCGCAAGCCTGAAGGAGGGCGGCGGACAGTGCGAGCAGCAGCAATGAGGAGGAGGGACGCATCATCGGAAGGGGCGCAGCGGCACGGTGCCGCCGTCGGGAAGCGGGATCGGCTCAGCGCGCGTCCGTGCGAGCTCGGCGACCGCGAGGTAGAGGTCGAAGAGCGCGCGTGCATCGGTGGAGCGCGCCGTGAGAAGGGCGAGTTGCGCGTCGGAGACCTCAAGCTGGGTGCCCACGCCGCGCTGCAAGCGCAACGTGGCCAGCTCAAACGCTTCTTCGGCTTCGCGGACGGTGGTTTCGCGTGCGGCGGCAACGGCGCGGGCCCGCTCCAGTTCGGCGCGCGCGCGCTCAACGTCGATCTCGGCCTGCTCGCGCACCTGCCGCGCCTGATACGCGGCCGCCTTGGCCTGCGCCTGGGCGAGATCGATCTGGCCCTTCGCACGCAGGCCGTCGAACAGGGGCCAACTGAACTGGAACCCGAAGTTGCGATCGCCAAACCACCCGTTGTTCTGGCAGGTGCGCGTGCTGTCGGTGCCGGGTGGACAGAACGCATTGGAGCGCGCGCCCATCACGGTCGGGAATCCGTTGCGCGAGGGGAGAGCGAGGTAGCCCACGTTGGCGCTCAGATTGAACGTCGGCAGCAGATCGGCACGAGCGACGCGAATGCTGGCTTCGCGCGCGCGCGTGGTGAGGTCGGCGGCGAGCACCGCGGGGCGCTGTCCGGCGGGTGCCGCGTTCGCGACGGCCGCGGCGGCGAGAGCCCGTACCGCCTCGGGGTCGAGGACCGTGGTCAGCGCAATCGGTTGCCCGACGGGCAGGTCGAGCAGGCGACGCAGGTCCAGGTCGGCGATGGCACGATCGCTCTCGGCCTGCCGTACGAGCGGATCGAGATTGGCCCGCTCGACGCGGGCCCGCAGCACCTCGTAGCGCGAGGCGCGGCCCGCACGCTCCAGCTGCTCGCTGAGGGCCAGTCGTTCGTCGGCGAGGCGCAGGTTGGTGCGTTGGATCTCGAGGATGCGCTGCGTGAAGACGACGTTGAGGTAGACGCGCTGCACGTCCACGGCGAGCTGCGCGCGCGTCTCCTCGCGCGTGAGCAGCGCCGCCTGTTCCACGCGGGACGCCGCCTGCGACGCGGCGAGGATGCGGCCGCCCTGGAAGAGCGACTGCTGCACGTTGAGGTTCGTCGTGTAGGTGTAGTTCTGCCCGAAGACCGCGCCGACGATATCCGCGCGCGCGTTCAGCAACACCTGCTGGTAATTCGAATTGAGCCGCAGTTGCGGGAGTCCCGTGGCGCGCGCGGCGGTCACCTGCGCATCGGCGATCTCGACGGCCGCATCGGCGATGCGGCTCTCATCCGAGGCGCGCAGCACGCGCTGCACGGCATCGGCGATGGTCAGTCGCACCGAGTCGCGCTCTTGGGCGAGCGCACGCGGGCCGTGGACGAAAAGGAGGACGGCGGCCAGGAGGGCCGCCGTCAGAGGGCGCGGAAGGTCAGGCATCTCCGGTATCAACGTACAGGCGCGAGGCAACGTTCAGCGCGGCGCCCCGCGCGGCGCTAGGTCGTCGGATCGAGGAACTGCAGGGTCTGCCGGCGGCTGACGACCTTGCGGAGCGCCGCGAACACGGCCGGCTCAAGGAGGACGCCCGCGAGGCCCTCGAGGTGCTTGAGCGCATCTTCCTGGCTCATCGGCTCGCGGTAGGAACGCCGCGCCGTCAGCGCGTGGTAGGCGTCGGCGGCTGCCAGGATGCGACCGCCGATCGAGATGTCCTCGCCCGCGAGGCCCTTGGGATAGCCCTTGCCGTCCCAGTGCTCGTGGTGGTCCGCGATCCACGGGAGAATGTGCGCGAGCGGCTTGATGCCCGAGAGGATCTCGAGTCCGATGGTCACGTGACTCTTCACGTGCTCGAACTCCTCGGGCGTGAGCGCCGCCGGCTTGTGCATCACGGATTCGCGGAGGCCGATCTTGCCGACGTCCATCACGCGCCCGGCGAGGCGGAGCGCGTCCACGTCATCGTCGGACATCCCGAGTGCACTGGCGATCGACGCAGCCAGATCAGATACCCGATCGGAGTGGCCGCGCAGGTACGGGTCCTTGGCTTCCTGTGCACGGACCAACGCACTGACCGTCGCGATGACCATCAGGTGGAGGTTCTCTCGCTCGGCGCGCAGCTCGTCCGTCTGCGCGGCGACCTCCTCGCGAATCAGGCGCTCGACCTTGCGCTGCTCGATGGCGAGGTGGCGCTTGTGCAATGCCCGCTCGAGCGCCGCGGCGAGATCCGCGAGCTCCACGGGCTTCATCATATAGTCCATCGCGCCGAGCCCGAGGGCCTCGGTGGCGGTGGGCGCATCGTTCACCGCGGTGAGCATAATGATCGCGAGGTCTGCGTCCACCGCGAGCAGCTTCGGCACGAGCTCCAGTCCGGTCATCCCCGGCATCCGGATGTCGCACAGCGCGCCGACGAACTTCTCCTGCATTATGGCATCGAGCGCCGCCGCTCCGGACTCGGCCGTCGTCACGTCGAACCCGCGTGCGCGCAGGAAGCGCGCGAGTGCGGTGCGAATGACTTCTTCGTCGTCGATGACCAGAAGCCGGCGCGTCATCGGCTCGGCGGCGGCGCGGACGGCCGTGGTGAGACGGCCTGCAGACGTAGTGCGCGGAGCGGTCATTCGGGCGAGGGGGAGAAGCGTGTCCGATAAGGTGCTACGCGGCGCCGACGAAAGCCACTGGTGCGGCGGGCTGCTTTCTCGCGTGGGGTCGCGTCGAGTACGCGAGAGACTGCACGTGGCGCCGCGCCGGTCTCCTGGTCCCGCGCGACTCGCCAAGCCTACGGCTAGGAGGTGTGACCGAACTTGTTGGCGACCAACTTAGCCGTTTTTCGACGAAAGGCCCTAATAAAGACGCGTTACTGTCGTAATGGTGTCCTACCGTCTGCCTCGCGTATCGCCGCATCTATGTCCGGGGCGTGATCCTGATACTCCGGAAGCGCCTTCCGACGTTCCGCTTCGAGTGCACTCGAGAGTCGCGTCGCGAACGCCGCGCGCGCCTCGGTCGCACCCAGCAGACCTGACGCGCGCATCCCGAGGATCAGACCCAACAGATGTGTCGGTTGTGAGGCGAGGATGGTGTCCGCCTGCGCGCGCGCCATCGCGCCGTCGCCGCTGACGACGCCGAGCAGTCCGAGGTCGTAGCGCTGGTGGGCGTTCAACGGAGCCAGCGCCTCGAAACTCTGGATGGCCATCGGTGCGAAGAAGCTGACGGAATCGCTCTTACCCTCGGCGACATACGTCATCACGCGGTTGAAGAGTCGGTCGGCGCGTTCCTGTGGTCCCATCTGGGAGATGTCGGGCGCGCGCCCCGAGGGCGCGGCACCCGCGGCATTCGCAGCGATCGCGGCGGGCGGTGTGCCGGTGCTGCCAAAGCGTTGCCCCACAAGAAAGGCGACGGAAGAGAGCACCGCGACGCCCGCAATGGCCCAGGGCAGAATCACCGCGACGCCACCGGTCGAACGGACGCCGGCCCCCGCAGCGGCTCGGCCATCCCGCGGCGCGCCGCATCGATGACAAAACGAGCCGCGCTCCCCGAGCGCGACGCCGCACTGCGCACAATGTCGTCCCATAGGCGAAACCTAATCAGCCCCTGCCAAGGGATGGCGCGTGCCCCTGTGTCGT
>CAYPYY010000052.1:0-19050 GCA_964414995.1 uncultured Gemmatimonas sp. | reverse complement strand
TCGGACTCAAGGACGGCACGATTGATATCCTCGTGACCGACCACGCGCCGCATCACTATGACGAAAAGGAGCGCGAGTTTGCCGACGCGCCCAACGGCATCGTCGGCCTCGAGACCGCGCTCGGCGTGAACATCACGTATCTGGTGGAGCGCGGCATTCTCTCGCTCAACGATCTCGTTCTGCGGATGTCCTGCCTGCCGGCCAAGATCTTCCATCTGCCCGGTGGCACGCTGGCCGTGGGCAGCGTGGCCGATGTCTCGGTGTTCGATCCCAAGGCGCGCTGGAGCGTGGACCCCAAGGCGTTCAAGTCGAAGGGCCGCAACACACCCTATGGCGGCCACGCGTTGACCGGGCGTGCCACCTGTACCATCGTGGGTGGGAAGATCGTCTACGCCCTGGCGGGGTAACGCGATTCCCGCGCCCGCACCCACACGGTTTCTCCGGTATCTTTTGGGCTGATGAAGAAAGGCGACTCCCCCCGGCTGGACACCCTCGAGGCGCTCCTCGCCGAGAAGCGAAAGCACGAAGGCTACCTGGCCAAGCTCGAAGAGCGCCGCGCCGGGACGCCGGAGCACGTGTTCGCGCGCCTGCGGGATGAGTACCTCACCAAGCTCACCGACGCGCAGGTGCGCGCGGCCGCCGAGGCCGAGCAGGTCGCCAGCGCGCTGCAGTTCGACGAGTCGGCGGTTCGCGACGTCGAGGCGCGCCTCGCGCAGCTGACCGAGGAGAAGGTCGAGGGCGAACTGCGCGCGGCAGTCGGCGAGTACGATGGCAAGGATTGGCAGAAGAAGCTGACCCAGCTCACGGCCGGCATCTCGATGGCCGAGAAGGAGCGAGACGCGCTTCGGTCAAACGCCGAACGCATCCGGTCGATGCTCGAGGAGGCGGGATACGCGCTGCCAGAGGGTGAAGCGCCGAGCGCTCCCTCTGCACCGTCAGCGCCGTCTGCTCCTTCTGCCTCCGGCCCGTCGAGCGGAAAGACCCGCGCGACCACGACCATCACCGGCGGACCATCGTTCGACGAACTGGCGTTCCTCAAGTCGGTGGTTGGTCGCGAGTCGTCGCCTGCGGTGCCGGCGCCGAAGGTCAGCGATATCGCCCCTGAGCTGCCGCTCTCGGAGCCTGCCTCGGCGCCCAAGCCCGAGCCCAGCTCCGCGCCGAAGCCAGAGCCGTCGTCGGCGCCCAAGCCGGAGGCAGCTTCCGCGCCGAAGCCTGAGCCGTCGTCCGCGCCCAAGCCAGAGCCCAGTTCCGCGCCAAAGCCAGACGCGATCGCGGCACCCAAGGCCGAGTCGAAGTCAGAGCCCGCCGCGGCCGATCCGGTGCCGGCACCGACCCCGGATGCCGCGGCCGAGCCGGAGCGCCCGCGGAAGTCGGAGTCCGCCAAGGCTGAGCCGGCGCCGCGCGCCTCGGCGAAGTCCGAGGCCAAGCCGGCGGAGTCGTTCGTGATGCCGCCGGGCCTGGCCTCACCGGAACCGCTGGACGACATCGACGAGCCCCCGAGCGCACTCGGCCGCCCCACGCCACGGACCTCGCAGGCAATCAAGACACTCAAGTGCGGCGAGTGCGGGTCAATGAACTACCCGACCGAGTGGTACTGTGAGCGGTGCGGGGGAGAGCTCGCCGCGCTCTAGTCTCGGCGCGCACTGGCAAGAGAAACGGGCCGCGAACTCTCGTTCGCGGCCCGTCAGCGTTTCGGAATGCCCCGACGCTTACTTCGCCTTGGCCAGCGTGGACTTGTGGCGGGCGGCGTTGTTCTTGTGGATCAGGCCCTTGCGCGCGGCACGGTCGAGCAGCTGCACGGCCTTGGCCTTCTCGGCCGGGCTCGACGACTCCGACTTGGCGGTCTTGAGCGCGGTCCGGAGGGCGGAACGCTGCGCACGGTTGCGCGCGGTCGCCGCCTTCGACTTACGCATATTCTTCTTCGCGGACGCGATTCTCGGCACTGAACGGGCTCTCTGCAGAAATGGTGGTCGGAATGGGGTCACTGCGCCCCGTTCCACAGCCACGGAAGTGTAGTCGCGACGGCATCTTAGGTCAAGCATCGCAACGCTTTCACTCTCGGTGCGGGACGACTACCTTTCGCCGCGACTGCCCGTGACGGGCCTCACCAGAGCCGCACCGACTTGCTCAACACTCCTGCCGGCGACGCGCCGGGCGCTTCGGCCTTCGTCGTCGACCTCACGGGCTTCAATGGCCCGCTGGACTTGCTGCTCTCGCTGATTCGCGACGAGCAGGTGGACATCTACGACATCCCGGTGGCCCGCATCTGCGACCAGTTCCTCGGGCGGATGCACGAGCTGCAGCTCAATGAGGCCGCCGAGTATCTGGAGATGGCCGCGCGGCTCATCCGCATCAAGGCGCAGATGCTGCTGCCGCGCAAGGATGGCACGGACGACTGGGAGGACCCGCGCGCCGAACTCGTGCGGCGCCTGCTCGAGTACCAGCAGATGCGCGAGGTGGTGGACCTGCTCGAGCGGCTCGGCGACGACCGGCGCAGCCGCTTTGGGCGCACCTACACCGCCCAGGCGGCCGCGCCGCCGCCAGCGCCGCTCGCGCTCTCGCTCGGCGACCTGCTCATCGCCGTGGACCGCGTGCTGCGCGCTGCCAAGCGCCCGACCATTCACGAAGTCATTCCCCGTGCACTTGACGTGGATGGGGCGATGCAGACCGTCCGCGCCATCCTGCAGCTCCGCGCGCGCACCCGCTTCCGCGAGCTCGTCCGCGACGATGCGGAGCCGTGGGAGATCCTCAGTGCGCTGCTCGGGCTCCTCGAGCTCGGCAAGCGCAACGAAGTGCACCTGACCCAACCCCGACCGTTTGCAGACGTGGAGATCCGCCGTGAATCCGCTGGCGAAGCTGCTTGAGGCCGCGCTCTTCGCGAGTCCGCGCCCCATCGCGACCGAAGAGCTTGCCGCCCTGGACCCCGAGGCCTCGCCGGCCGCGCTGCAGAGCGCGCTCGACGAGCTGCGCGAGCACTACGATGTGGACGGTCACGGCGTCGAGCTCGTGGAAGTGGGCAGCGGCTGGCAGGTCCTGACGCGGCCCGAGTACACCGAGGCCATCGAACGCGCGCAGATGGCCGTGCGCCCGCAGAAGCTCTCGGCGGCCGCGCTCGAGACGCTCGCGATCATTGCCTACCGGCAGCCGATCGGCCGCGCCGAGGTGGCGGAGATCCGTGGCGTGGACGTGGGGGCGGTGATCAAGTCGCTGCACGAGCGCGGGCTGATTGACGTCGTGGGGCGCGCCGAAGGCTTGGGCCGTCCGCTGCTCTACGGCACCACGATGCTGTTTCTTGAGCAGTTCGCCCTGCGGCACCTCGGCGAGCTGCCGCGCGTGGACGAGCTCTCGATCGCGCTGCGGCGCAACGGCGAGCAGCCGGTGCTCGCCGCCGACGTCATCGCGGCGGCGGACGGCGTGGTTGCCGTCGCGGGCGCCGCCGATGCCACGCCCGACGCGCCGACCGCGTGAGCGAATCGGCGATGCGCATCCATCGCGCGCTCGCGCGAGCGGGGATCGCGTCGCGGCGTAAGGCGGAGGAGTTGGTCGCGGCGGGCCGCGTGCGGGTCAATGGCACCGTCGCCCGCACGGGGCAGAGCGTCGAACTCGGCAAGGACGAGATCACGGTGGACGGCAAGAAGGTCCGCGTCCCGCCGCCGCCCAAGTGGATCGTGCTGCACAAGCCGGCCGGTGTGCTCACTACGCGCTCGGATCCCGAGGGACGTCGCACGGTGTTCGACCTCGTGCCGCCGGAGCCGGGCCTCACGTACGTCGGTCGCCTCGACTATATGACCGAGGGCGTGCTCCTACTCACGACCGACGGCGATGCCGCGCACAAGCTCACGCATCCCAGCTCGCAGGTTCCACGGACCTACGTGGCGACGGTGAAGGGCTCTGTGAAGGCCGCCGCCGAGGAGATTCGCGCCGGCGTGGATCTCGAGGACGGTCCGGTGTATCCCGAGTCGGTCGAGGTGACCGACGGTCCGCATCCGCGCACCTGGGACCTCACGCTCACGATTCGCGAGGGCCGCACGCGCGAGGTGCGTCGGCTCTGCGAGGCGGTGGGGCTCGAGGTCCTGCGCTTGGTACGCACGTCGTTTGGCCCGGTGACGCTCGGCGCGCTCGCTCCCGGCGCGGCGCGCGCCCTCTCCGCCAAGGAACGCACACAGCTCGACACGCTCGTCGGTCATCACTAATCCCGCTCACGCAATGTCGGTGAATTTGCTCACGCACGACATCCTGTCGCAGGTCTCGCAGCGCGTCGTCGGCCAGCAGGCGATGGTCGAGCGCTTGCTCATCGCGCTGCTCACCGGGGGCCACGTGCTGCTCGAGGGCGTCCCCGGCCTCGCGAAGACGCTGTCGGTGCGCACGCTCGCCGAGACGGTGCGGACGAGCTTCAGTCGCATCCAGTTCACGCCCGACCTGCTGCCGGCCGACGTCATCGGCACGCAGGTGTTTGATCAGCAGTCGTCCACGTTCTCGGTGAAGCGCGGGCCGATCTTCGCGAACATCGTGCTCGCCGACGAGATCAATCGCGCGCCGGCCAAGGTGCAGGCGGCGCTGCTCGAGGCGATGCAGGAGAAGCAGGTCACGATCGGCGGAACGAGCTTTCCGCTCGAGGAGCCGTTTCTGGTGCTGGCCACGCAGAATCCGATCGAGCAGGAGGGCACGTATCCGCTGCCCGAGGCGCAGGTGGACCGCTTTATGCTCAAGCTGCGCGTCGGATACCCGACCCGTGAGGAAGAGCGCGAGATTATGCGCCGGATGGCGGGCGGGGTGGAGATCCCCATCCACGCCGTCGCCGGGCCGGACCAACTGCTCGAGGCGCGCCGTGCGATCGCCGCCATCCATCTCGATGAGCGCCTCGTGGATTTCATCGTGAACTTGGTGCACGCCACGCGCGCACCGAAGGAAGCAGGACTCGCCGACATCGCGCCGCTGGTGGAATACGGCGCCTCGCCGCGGGCGACCATCGCGCTCGCGCAGGCGGCACGCGCGCACGCCTACCTGCGCGGCCGCGAGTTCGTCTCGCCCGACGACGTGAAGGCGATGGCCCCGGACGTGCTGCGCCATCGCGTGCTCCTGACGTTCGAGGCCGAGGCGGAGAACGTGAGCAGCGACGCGGTGATCGCGCGCGTGCTCGAGCGCGTCGCGGCGCCGTGACGCGCGCCGCGGCCCACGGCGGCCGCGGGGAGGCGGTACCGGCGGAGGTCCTCCGTCAGGTCCGCCGCATCGAGCTGCGCACCCGCGGTCTCGTCAACTCACGCTTCACCGGCGACTACCACTCCGTCTTCAAGGGGATGGGGATGGAGTTCGCCGAGGTGCGCGAGTACCAGGCCGGCGACGAGGTGCGCACGATCGACTGGAACGTGAGCGCGCGAATGCGCCGGCTGTTCGTGAAGCGCTTTGTCGAGGAGCGCGAGCTCACGGTGCTCCTGGTGGTGGACACCTCGGGCTCGGCGCGCGGCGGCGCGCTGGAGCGCGACAAGCAGGGAATGGCGGCGGAACTCGCGGCCGTGCTCGCCCTCACCGCCACGCGCAACAACGACCGCGTCGGCCTGCTCCTGCACTCGGATCGCGTCGAGCACATCGTGCCGCCGCGCAAAGGACGCCGCCACGCGCTGCGCCTCGTGCGCGACGTGCTCGCGGCGCGCGCACAGCCGCGCGGCACCGACCTCGCCGCCGCCTGCGATTACGCCGCGCGTCTCCTGCCACACCGCAGCATCGTGTTCGTCATCTCGGACTTTGTTGCGCCGGTCTACGACCAGGCGCTCACGCGCCTCTCGCGCCGGCACGACGTGGTGGCTGTCGTGCTCGATGACCCTTCCGAACGCAGTCTGCCGGATGTCGGCGTGGCGCGGCTCGTGGATGCCGAGACCGGCGAGATCGCCGAGGTGGACACCAGCGATCCGCGCGTGCGGCGCCGGTACGACGACGCGGTGCAGGGCGAGCGCGCCGATCGGCGCCAACTCCTCCGCCGCCTCGCCGTGGACGAAGTCGAGGTGCCACTGGAACGCGGATACACCGAACCGCTGCTGCGCTTCTTCCGCACGCGCGAGACGCGCGCCCGCCGGCGGTGATTCCGCTTGCGGGCCTCATCCTCCTCGTGCAGGCGGTCGCCGCCCCAGTGCAGGCGCCCACCGTCACCGTGCGGCGCACGCCGGAGCAGCCCGCCATCGGCGAGGCCATCACCATCGAACTTCGTGTCCGAGCGCCCGCTGGCACGCTGGTGCGGTTTCCGGTGCTCCCCGACACCGGGACGCGCATCGAACCGCTCGATCCGCGCGTCATTCGTGACAACTCCACGCGCACAGAGCTCGATCAGGTGGCCGTGTATCGCCTGATCGCCTGGGACACCGGGGCGGTCCGCGTGCCGTTTGGCGACATCACACTCACCCGCGAGGGCGCCGAGCGTCGTTACCCCGTGGTGCTGCCGGATTTCGCCATCCGCTCGCTGCTTCCGCCGGACACGTCGAAGCGCGTCCCGCGACCTGCACGCGACCTGATCGAGGAGCCCACCGCACGTTGGCGCCTGTGGGTGGCGCTCGCCGTCATTCTCGTGTTGGCCGTCTGGGGCTGGCGCCGATTCCGACGTGCGCGCGCAGCCGCGCGCACGCCGCGCGGCGACGCGGCCACTCGGGCCCGCGACGGGTTCGCGCACGGGGCGGCGTTGGGCTTGGTCGCCGCCGGTGAGCACGGACGCCACGCCCTGCTGCACGTCCAGGTACTGCGACGCTATCTCGCCGAGCGCTGGCCCGCCGCGCGCGTGGACCTCACGGCGTCGGAACTCGCGGCACAGTTGCCCGCCGCGGACTTCCCGATTCTGCCCGAGCGTGTCGTCGCGCTCGCCGCGCGCGCGGAAGCGGTTGCCTATGCCCGCGCCGCGATCGCTGCCAGCGATGCCGAGGCGATGGCGCAGGAGGCACAGCGCATTGTCAGCGACCTCGAGCGCGTCTGGCAGGCGCGCCGCGAGCAGGCAGAGGCCAACGCGCCGCGCCGCATTCGGAGAAAGCCGCTGTGATTCCGGACTGGCTGGCACTGCCCGCAATCTCCTTCGGCGCGCCGCTGGCGCTGCTGGGAGTGCTGCCGCTGGGCATTTGGCTCGTGTGGCGCCGCCGTCGCAGGCCGGCGGCGCTGCTCCACGCTCGCGCGTCGCTGCTCGCACGCGGCCCCCGCCGCGGGCGCTGGACCGCACGCGTGCTCATCACGCTGCGCGTGCTCACGCTCGCGGCACTGCTCGTGGCGCTCGCGCGACCACGCACGGGTGCCCGCTCCGAAACCATCCGCGGCGACGGCATCAGCATCGTCATCGCGCTGGACGTCTCGAGCTCGATGCTGGCCGAGGACTTTCAGCCAGACAATCGCCTACTCGTCGCGAAGACCACGGCGAAGGAGTTCATCCAGGGGCGTGAGGCCGACCAAGTGGGCCTCGTGGCCTTCGCGGGTGAGGCGCTCACGCAGGTGCCGCTCACGCTGGACTATCCCGTGGTGCTCGCGGCCGTGGATAACCTGCAGCCCGGCCAGCTGGAGGACGGCACGGCGATCGGCACGGCTTTGATGACCGCGACGAACCGCCTGCGCGATGCCGTCGGGCGCTCCCGCGTCGTCATCCTGCTCACGGACGGCGAGAACAACCGAGGCAACATTGATCCGCGCACCGCGGCGCAGGCGGCGGCCGCGCTCGGGATTCGCGTGCACACGGTGGGCATCGGCAGCGAAGGCGTGGCGCCGGTGCCGGTGGGGCGCAGCGTCTTCGGGCTGCGCTACGAGAACCGGCCCGTGCGCATTGACGAGCCGTTGCTCGAGGACATCGCGCGGGCCACCGGTGGTCGCTATCAGCGCGCCCGCGACGCGGAGGCGCTGCGCAATACCTACCGCACCATCGACGCACTCGAACGCACGCCGATGCGCGAGCAACGCGCCGTGCGGTTCACCGACTGGTATCTGTGGCCGCTCGGCATCGCGCTGGGCGCGTTGCTACTCGAGTTACTGGTCCTCTGGCGCCGGAGCCCCGTGCCGTGATCGGCTTCGACTACCCTTGGATGGCATTCGCGGCACCGGGGATCGGGCTCCTCGCCGCCGGGCTCATCCTGCTCGGCTTCGCGCGGCGCCGTACGCGGCTCGCCCGCTACGGCACGCCTGAGGCAGTGGCGCGGCTCGCGCCCGCAGACGTCGCTCGCCGCCCGTTCGGACGCGCCCTGCGGCTCGCCGTGGCGGCGGCGTTGATCGCAGTCGCGCTCGGCGGCCCGCGCTGGGGCGAGAGCGAGAGCGTGATCGAATCCGAAGGCGTGGACATCGCCATCGCGCTCGACGTCTCGCTGTCGATGCTCGCCGAGGACGTGCGGCCGAGCCGCCTCGAGCGGATGAAGCAGGAAGTTCGCCGACTGCGCGCGACGTCGCCCGGCGACCGAATGGCGCTGATCGCCTTCGCCGGCCGCAGCTACATCCTCTCGCCGCTGACCTCGGACGATGGTGCGATCGAGCTCTTTCTCTCCAACCTCGGCCCTGAGATGGTGAGTCGGCAGGGCTCGGCGCTCGCGCCGCCGCTGCAGCAGGGGCTGGAGTTGCTGCTGGCGAGTCGCGGTGACGCCGACCGCGCACTCGTTGTGATGACCGACGGCGAGGCCTTCGACGATCACGAACTTGCGGTGCAGTACGCGGCCGCCGCGAAGGACGCCGGCGTGAAGGTCGTGACGGTGGCGTTCGGCTCGCCGGGCGGCGGCACGATTCCATTGCCCGGGACCGGCGGCGCCGAGGTGAAGCGCGACGAGGATGGCGAGGTAGTAGTGTCGCGACCGGACGAGGCGCATCTCGAGGCCATTGCCGCGGCCGGTGGCGGCGAGCACATCCCGGCCGACGCGACCGACAAGGCCAATCGCGTGCGTCGGGCACTGGCCACGCTCGAGGCGGCCGCGCGCGCCGAACGCACGCAGTCCAATCGACCCGCGCGCTACCAGCTCTTCGCTGCCATCGCGCTCCTCCTGTTGCTGTGGGATGCGTTGAACGCGGACGGCGTGCGTCTGTGGTGGCGCCGCCGCCGTGCGGTGGCGGCGCTGCTGCTTGCCGCCTGCGCCGCGCCGGCCGCGCTCGGGGCGCAGGCGGGCACGCTCGAGGATGCCATTGCGCTGCATCGGGCCGGACGCTATGTGGACGCGATTCGCGTGTATCGCAACCTGGTCGCCAACGGCGATGCGCGCGGCGTCGTGCTCTACGACCTCGGAACCTCGCTGCTGGCGGCGGACTCGCTCGATGCCGCCATCGAAGCGCTCGAGCGTGCGTCCTTCACGGTCGCGCCCGCCTTGCGGCGCGATGCGCGCTACAACCTCGGGCTTGCGTATCTGCGGCGTGGATTGCGCGGCGAAGGCGAGGCGCGCAGCAACGCGCTGCAGAGTGCGCGTCGCGCGTTCCGCACCGTGTTGCTTGAGCGTCCGGGCGATGCCGATGCACAGTGGAACTACGAGCTCGCGATGCGCACGCCACAGGGCGGGGGCGGCGGCGGACGTGGGAACACACCGCCGCCACCGCAGGCGCAAGAACCGCCACCACCGGGCCGGATGAACCGGCAACAGGCGGAAGCACTGCTCGATGCGTCCGCGCGCGAGGAGCGCGAGGTGCAGGCCAGACGACGTCCCGGCGAGGGCCGCGCGCCGGGCACGGGAGTGCGCGACTGGTGACCTCGCGCGCCGTCGCGGTTCTCACCGCCCTCGGCGTCCTCGCCTCGGCGCTCGGTGCGCAGGGCGCGGATCCCGTCGGCTTCGCCGCCGCCGTCGTACCGGAGACGGTCTTTGTCGGTCAGCAGGCCACGTATTCGCTGACCGTGCGCATCCCCGCCGAGATCCGCCAGCGCCTGCGCCGCAATCCAGAGTTCGTTCCGCCGGAACCGCGCGCGATGTTGGCGTACGAGCTGCCGCTCGCGCGCGAGACCGGGAACGCCGAGGGCATCGAGACACACACGTTCCGTCGCGCGCTGTTCGTGCTGACGCCAGGGCGCTACACGATTCCCTCGGCGCGACTCACGTACTATTTGCCGCAGACGACCAGCTTCTTCAGTCGCGAGGAGGAGCGCACGCTGCGCTCGCCAAGCGTCGCGTTCGTCGCGGTGGACCCGCCGAGCGCCGGGCGGCCAGCCACGTGGACCGGCGCCGTCGGCGTGTGGCGGGCAAGCGTGCGGGTGGAGCCCACGGATCCGCGGGTGGGAGATCCGGTCGTGCTCACGCTACGGCTGGAGGGCGAGGGCAACCCCACCGTGCTGCCGCGACCAACGATCAGCATTCCGTGGGCTGACGTGGTGCCGCAGGGCGAGCAGGTGGTGCTCGAGGCCGCGCCGCTGATGCTTGGCGGCGCGAAGGAGTTCAGCTGGATCCTCACGCCGCGCGTGGAAGGCGCACAGGTGCTGGCGTCGCTCGAGTACCCGTTCTTTGACCCACTGGCGCGCACCTATGCGGTGGCGCGCAGCGCCCCGCTCACGCTCCGCGTGCGGCCAGGCACACTCGTCGCGTTGCCCACCAGGGCGGGCTCGCGGGCGGATTCGTTGCGAATGCCCATTCGCACCGCACTCGCCGGCCCCGCGCGCACGGCGCTGCCGTTCGCGTCGGTCGCAATTTGGATCGCGCTGCTCGCGCCGCTGCCCGCCTTAGTCGTGCGATTCCGGCCGCGGCGTCGGCGTGGCACTGCGCAGGATCGGCGCGGTGAGGGGACCGCGCGTGCGCTGCTCGAGGCGGGACTGCGCACGCGCACGGGCATCGACCTCGCCGCCCACACCGCCCCCGGCGCGCTCGCCGCCGCCCTGCGACTCGAGGGCGTCACCGAGGCCACCGCGCGGGACGTCGAGGAACTCCGCGACGCCTGCGACCGTGACGCCTTCGCCAGACGCGATCGGCGCAGCGTAGGCGCGACGGCGCGCGAGCGCGCACAGGCGTTGCTGAAGCGCATTGACGCCGAGGCGCGGCGCCACGCGCACGCCCTACTCCTTGCGACGCTGCTGGGGCTTGGTGCCTGCGCCGGCGCGGCGACCTCCGACGCGGAGTCGCTCGCCTCGTTCTCGCAAGGCGTGGTGGCGTATCAGGGGGGCGACTTCACCAGTGCGCGCGCGCAGTTCGCGCGCACCGTGGTGACCGCGCCTCGCGACCCCGCCGCGTGGTCCAACCTCGGCACCGCCGCCTGGGGCGCGGCGGATACCGCGATGGCCGTTGTCGGGTGGCAGCGGGCGCTGCGACTCGCGCCGGCGGATGGCGAGCTCCGTGCGCGCCTGAATCTCGTGCGCGCACCACAGCACCGTGGCGCCGCGCGCGTGTGGCCCGTCGCGCCGATGCTGGTGGCGCTGCTGGCGCTCGTGCTGTGGCTCGCCGGCTGGGCCTGGGCGCTCAGCGCGGCGCTGTCTGGTGGGCGGCTCCGATTTGCCTCCGTGGTCCTCGTCCCCGCGGTCGCGCTCGCGGCCCTCGCCTGGCGGCTCGATGCGACGCTCGCGGCGCGCGACCTCGTCGTCATCGTCGAGCCCCGGCCGCTACGGGCACTACCCGCGCTCGGCGCGGAGCCCGGCGCCGTCCCGCTCGCCGGCGAGATCGCTCGCGTGCTGCGGCGCGAAGGGGTCTGGCTGCTGCTCGAGCTCGACGCCGGCCGCGAAGGCTGGTATCCCGCCGAGCGCACGCACGGCCTCGCGCGCGATTGATTCCCTCCGCGCTTTCCGGGAGATTCCCCGGATGACGACCAGCCGCATCGCCGTACTCGCGCCCGATGTCGCCGACCGGATTGCGGCCGGCGAGGTCGTCGAGCGGCCAGCCTCGGTGGTCAAGGAACTGGTGGAGAATGCGCTCGATGCCGGTGCCACCAGCATCGACGTCGAGATCCGCGACGGAGGGCGCGCGTTGATCCGCGTCAGCGACGATGGCTCCGGGATGTCGCGCGATGACGCCACCCTCGCCATCGCGCGGCACGCCACGAGCAAGATCCGCGATGCCGAGGATCTCGTGGGGGTGACGAGCTTTGGCTTCCGCGGCGAGGCGCTGCCGGCCATTGGGTCGGTCTCGCATCTCACGATCGAGACGGCCACCGACGATGGGGCCGGCGTGCGCGTGGAGGTCTCGGGCGGCACGCTGCGTGGGGTTACGCCCGCCAGCCGCCGCCGGGGGACGACGGTCACCGTCGAGTCGTTGTTCCACAACACGCCGGCGCGGCAAAAGTTCTTGCGCGGCGCGCGCTCCGAATGGCGCGCGATCTCCGAGCTCTTGAGCACGATGGCCCTCGTGCGCCGCGACGTTCGGCTCCGCGTGGAGCACGAGGGTCGCGAGCAGTTGGCGCTTCCCGTTGCGCCGGACCTGCGTGCGCGCGTCGCCGCGCTCTGGGGCAACGCCGAAGCCGAGCGCTTCGTCACGGTGCACGACCTCGACGGCGTGTTCCGGGTTGCTGGACTCGTCGAGCGTCCCACTGAGGTCGGCAGCCACGCGCGCCGCGTGCTCCTCGTCGTGAACGGACGCGCCGTGCGCGACGCGGGCATCGTGCGCGCCGCCGAGGCCGCGTACCACTCTACGATTCCTTCGGGTGTGCGGCCGTCGCTGTTGCTCGAGGTCGAGTTGCCGGGCACGGAAGTGGACGTCAACGTGCACCCGGCCAAGGCCGAGGTGCGCTTTCGCGACCGTTGGACGGTCGAGCGTGCCGTCGAGCGTGCGGTGCGTCGCGCACTCGGCACCGAGGAGTCGGCGGCCTTCGTGGGCGCGCCGCGCGGCGAACTGTCCGCCGTGTTGCCGCTCGGCCAGCCGCTTGGCGTCGAGGCGCTGCGGTCCGCACCCTCCTACGCGAGCACGCCGTTGTTTGAGGGCGCCGCTGCCGTCGTCACGTCGCCGACGCTCGACGAGGCTGCCGACCCGGCCGCGTCGCTCGTCGTGCCGCCGCTGGTCCAGTTCAACCGTACGTACATCACCTTCGAGCGCGCCGACGCCTTGGTGCTCATTGACCAGCACTCAGCGCACGAGCGCGTGCTCTACGAACGCTTCCTTGGCGCGTTCGAGGGCGGGGCGATGCCCTCGCAGCGTCTGCTCTTTCCGCTCACGCTTCACCTGAGTCCGGCCGAGGCCGAGGTCTTCGAGGCCGAGTCGGCCGCGCTCGCCCGGCTCGGATACGAAGCGGAAGCCTTCGGCGGCTCCGCCGTCGTCGTGCACGCGGTGCCAGCACCGCACCCGCGGTTCGACGCCGAGCGCTGTCTGCGCGAGACGCTCGCGGCGCTGACCGGCGACCGTGCGCCCAGCGCGCACGCACAGCACACCCGCCTCATCGCGACCATTGCGTGCAAGGCCGCCGTGAAGTCCGGCGATGTACTCTCCGGCGACGAGATGCGCGCGCTCTACATCGCGCTCGCGCGCACGACGCTGCCCGCGCACGATGTGCACGGGCGTGCCACGATTCTTCAGTTGGCTTGGGATGAGCTCGACCGCCGCTTTGGCCGACGCTGAGATCCGCATCATCGCGGGGCCGACCGGGGCGGGGAAGTCGTCGCTCGCACTCGACCTCGCCGCACGACACGGCGCGCGCATCATCTCGGCCGACTCCCGGCAGATCTATCGCGGCTTCGACATCGGGACGGCCAAGCCGTCTGCCGAGGAGCGGCGACGCGTGCCGCACGCGGGCCTCGACCTCGCTGATGCGACGGAGCGCTGGAACGCAGCGCGCTGGGCCGAGCGCGCGCGCGAATGGCTCGCCGAAGACCGTGCGCAAGCTCGGCCGAGTCTGGTCGTCGGCGGAACGGGGCTCTGGCTCCGCGCGCTCGTCCTGCCGCTGGCGGCGGAGCCGGCGCTCGACCCGGCCGCGCGCGCCGCACTGCACGCCGCGCTCGCCCCGTTGCCGACCGACGAGCTTCGCTCGCGTGTGCGCAAGGTTGATCCCGCGCGCGCACACTTGGGTCGCACGCAACTGCTCCGGGCCATCGAGGTCGCGGAACTGAGCGGAGTGCCGATCTCCGAGTGGCACGCACGGGGCTCACCGCTGCCACCGCTGCGGGCACGCTGGCTCGTCGTGGACCCGCTCGCTCGACTCGGGGCCCAGCTCGACGCCCGCCGCGCCGCGATGCTGGACGCCGGCTGGCTGGATGAGGTGCGTGCCCTGGCGGACGCCGTGCCGGCCGACGCGCCCGCGTGGAACGCCTGCGGCTATCGCGAGATTCGTGAGGTGGTACGCGGCGACCGCGCGCTGGACGACGCCCTCGAGGCGGTGCGCGTGTCCACGCGGCAGTACGCCAAACGCCAACGCACCTGGTTCCGTAATCAATTGGACGGGGTCGGCGCGGTCACGCGCGTCGATCCGACGAGCGCCGACGCACGACGCGCGGCCGAACGCTGGTTTCTCGAGGAGTGACGTGAAGCTCGGAATCACTTGCTATCCGACCTACGGCGGATCGGGCGCCGTCGCCACGGAGTTGGGCATTGCGCTCGCGGGGCGCGGCCACGAGGTGCACTTCATCACCTACGAGCACCCCTTCCGGCTGCCGCACTTCGTGCCGCGCGTCTCCTTCCACGAAGTCAACATCGGGAACTACCCGCTCTTCGAGTATCCGCCCTACGACCTCGCGCTCGCCGTCCGGATGCACGATGTCGTGCTCTCCCAAGGGCTCGATCTGCTGCACGTGCACTACGCGATTCCCCACGCCACCTCCGCGTGGATCGCCAAGGAGATGCTCAGGACCCAGGGGCGCAGCCTTCCGGTCGTGACCACGCTGCACGGCACCGACATCACCATCGTCGGACAGGATCACTCGTACCACGCCATCACGCGGTTCAGCATCGAGCGCTCGGACCGCATCACGAGCGTGTCGCAGTGGCTGAAGGACGAGACGGTGAAGGCGTTCGGTTGCGAGAACTGCCGTGTGAACGTGGTGCCCAATTTTGTGGACCCGACGGTGTTCGACCGCGCACGCTACGGTGATGCGCTGCGACAGGAGCTCGGCGGTGGGCGCCGCGTCCTGATGCACATCTCGAACTTCCGTCCGGTCAAGCGCGTGCGCGACGTCGTGCGCGTGTTCGCGAAGGTGCGCACGCAGGTCCCCAGCGTGCTCGTGATGGTCGGCGATGGGCCGGATCGTCACGCCGCCGAAGAAGAGGCGCGCGCGCTTGGCGTGGCCAGCGATGTGCGCTTCCTCGGCAAGATCGATGTCGTGGCGCCGCTCTTCGCGGCCGCTGATCTCTACGTGTTTCCGTCCGAGACCGAGAGCTTTGGCCTCAGCGCGCTCGAGGCGTTGAGCAGCGGCACGCCCGTCGTGGCCTCGCGCGTGGGGGGCGTTCCGGAGGTCGTGCGCGATGGCGTCACCGGCGCGCTCGTGCCGCTCGGCGACGTGGACGCGATGGCCGCGCGGGCCGTGGAGCTGCTCGCGCCCGCCCGCTGGGCGGCCGCGTCGGCCGCCGCGGCCGCCGATGCCCGCGCGCGCTTCGCGACGGTGGATGTGGTGTCCCAGTACGAACGCATTTACGCCGAGGCGCTCGAGGCGGCCCGCTAGCCGTCGCGCAGCACTAGGTTTCGCGGATGCACGAACCCAGCATCTGGCAGGCCATTGTCCTCGGCACGCTGCAGGGACTGACGGAGTTCCTCCCCGTCTCCAGTTCCGCACATCTGTCGTTGACGCCGTGGATCCTCGGCTGGCAGCCCGCCGGACTGGCCTTCGATGTGGCGCTGCATATCGGCACGCTGCTCGCGCTGGTCTGGTACTTCCGCGCCGAGTGGGTGCGGCTGGCAGGCGGGGCGCTGACGCTCGTGCGTGCCCGCGGGGCGGTGGACGCCCCGTCGCGGCAGGCGCTGTTTGTGATCATTGCGACCATTCCCGCTGGACTCGCAGGGCTGCTGCTCGCCGAGTATGCCGAGACCGTGTTTCGGGCACCGATCATCACGGCCATCGCCCTCATCGTGATGGGCGGGCTGCTCTGGATCGTGGACGCACGCGCCGCGCAGGCGCGCACACGCGAGACGATGACCTGGCGCGACGCGCTGCTCATCGGGATTGCGCAGTGCTTCGCGCTTGTGCCGGGCTTCTCGCGCTCGGGCTCCACGATCACGGCGGCGCGCGCGCTCGGCCTCGAGCGCGGCGAGGCCGCCGTATTCTCCTTCCTGATGTCGTTGCCGATCATCAGCGCGGCGGCGATCCTCAAAGTGCCGGAGGCGCTGCGAGACAACGGTCTCTCACCGGCGCTGCTCGCGGGCATCGCCGCCGCCGCGGTGAGTTCTTGGCTCGCCATTGCCGTGCTGCTGCGGTTCGTGAAGACGCGTAGCTACGCGCCGTTCGCGTACTACCGCTTCGCGCTCGGCGCGCTCACGCTGTGGCTGATCGCATCGCGGGGCGGCTGGTGAGCTGGTTCGGGCACGAGGCCGCAGCGCTCGAGCGCGCCTTGGGGCTGCCGCGGGTGGTCGCCGAGGCACGCGTGCGCTCGACGATGGATGCGGCGCACGCGCTCGCGGCCGGAGGGACGCCCGCGGGTACGCTGGTCCTCGCGGAAATGCAGGAGAGCGGCCGCGGACGAGGCGGCAATCAGTGGCTGAGTCTGCCGCGCGCCGGCGTCTGGATGACGCTCGTCGAGCGCCCGACCGATTCGGCGGCGCTGGAGGTGCTCTCGCTTCGCGTGGGCCTGCACCTCGCCCCCGTGCTCGAGCGCTGGACCGCGGAGCCCATCCAACTCAAGTGGCCCAACGACCTGTTTGTGCGCGGTGCCAAGCTCGGGGGCGTCCTCATTGAGGCCCGCTGGCGCGACCAGCGACTCGACTGGGTCGCGGTGGGTGTCGGCATCAATCTCACGGAGCCGCCAGTCGGCGTGCCGGCGGCCGCCCTGCGCGCAGCCGATGCCGCGACCGTCGTAGCCGAGTGCGTGCCCGCCCTGCGGGCCGCCGCCTTCGTACGGGGGCCGCTCAGCCCCGAAGAGCGCGCCGAGTTCGCCCGCCGCGATCTCGCCGCAGGACGGGCGCTGACGCAGCCGGCCGTGGGGATCGCGCGTGGCATCTCCCCTGATGGCGCCCTGCTCGTAGAATCTGGGGGGGCGCTAACGTCCGTACGCGCCGGCTCACTCGTGTTTTCCACCTGAGGTCGCAATGCTGCTTGTCGCGGATGTCGGCAACACGGAGACCACGCTCGGCCTCGCCGAAGGCGAGCGCATCGTCGCGCACTGGCGAGTCACGACCGAAGCCTCGCGCACGCCCGACGAGGTGCACCTCTTGCTGCACAACCTGCTGAGCGCCTCGGGGCGGGGCACGCAGCGTCTCTCGGGCGCAGCCATCGGCTCGGTCGTCCCCGGCGTGACGGCGGCGCTGGCCGAGGCGGTAGGACGCCTGAGCGCAGCGGAGGCGGTGATCGTGGACGCGCGGTCGCCGCTTGGCATCACGCTCGCCGTGGATGAGCCGATGACCGTCGGTGCGGACCGCATCATCAATACGCTCGCCGCGAGCCGGATGTATGCGAGCGACTGCATTGTGGTGGACCTGGGGACGGCGACCACCTACGACTGCATCACCCGCGACGGAGTCTTTCTGGGCGGCGTGATCCAGCCCGGCGTGCGGACCTCGGCGGAGACGCTGTTTCGGCGCACCGCCAAGCTCACGGCCACGGAGCTCGTGGCACCGGCCAAGGTGATTGGGACGCGGACCGAGGAATGCATTCGGGCGGGCGTGGTGTTCGGCGCGGCGGACTCGGTGACGGGGATCGTGAACCGCATTCGCGCTTCGTGGCCGGGGGGCGGGACGCCGAAGGTGATCGCGACTGGCGGGCTGGCCGCTGTGATCCAGGCGCACTGTCCGGTGATCGAGCTGGTGGAGCCGGACCTCACGTTGCACGGGTTGCGGATGGCGCACGCGATGCTCCAGCGCGCGTAGCCGCGACGAGCGGGGCGCGGGCCGGTCCCTTCGGTCGAGGAGCACGCTAGCCCTGTCGGAGTGACGGGCCCCGGCGCCAAAACTGGCACGGGGCCTTTGTCATTCTGGCGGGGTTGCTGTCTTCGTAAGCTCTTTATTCCGAAATAGTTAGCGTAGGTGGTTGAGAGTTGACTGGCACGTGGTTTGCACGTATCATTGGGCGTTGTTAGCACTCACATTGCGTGAGTGCCAGCGTGTTGCTCTTCAACCACTCTCACCAGTAGCAGGAGGACGGATACCAATGGCAGCGAAGACTGCAGCCGGCCAGAAGGTCGCGCCCCTCGCCGATCGCGTCGTCGTCAAGGCGCTCGAGGAGACCGAGACGATGCGTGGCGGGCTCTACATCCCCGACACCGCGAAGGAAAAGCCCCAGCAGGGTGAAGTGATCGCCGTGGGCCCGGGCCGCACCGAGGACGGCAAGCGCGTCCCGATGGAAGTGAAGGCCGGCGACCGCGTGCTCTACGGCAAGTACTCCGGCACGGAAGTCACGATCGAGGGTGAGCAGCTCCTCATCCTCCGCGAGAGCGACATCCTCGCCATCGTCAACAACTAACCAATAGGAGCCGAGTCAAATGGCTGCGAAGGAACTCCATTTCAACGTTGACGCACGCGCGGCTCTCAAGCGCGGCGTGGACCAGCTCGCCGAGGCGGTGAAGGTCACCCTCGGCCCGAAGGGTCGGAACGTCGTCATCGACAAGAAGTTCGGCGCCCCGACGGTCACCAAGGACGGCGTGACGGTCGCGAAGGAAGTCGAGCTCGCGGATCCGATCGAGAATATGGGCGCCCAGATGGTCAAGGAGGTCGCCACCAAGACCTCGGACCTCGCCGGCGACGGCACGACCACGGCGACGGTGCTCGCCCAGGCGATCTTCCGCGAAGGCCTCAAGAACGTGACGGCCGGCGCGAACCCGATGGCCATCAAGCGCGGCATCGACAAGGCCGTCACGGCCATCGTCGAGGAGCTCAAGAAGCTCTCCGTCCCGACGTCGGGCAAGAAGGAGATCGCGCAGGTCGGCACCATCTCCGCGAACAACGACAAGGAGATCGGTGACCTCATCGCCGAGGCGATGGAAAAGGTCGGCAAGGACGGCGTCATCACGGTCGAGGAGGCCAAGGGTCTCGAGACCACGCTCGAGACGGTCGACGGTATGCAGTTCGACCGCGGCTACCTCTCGCCGTACT
>CAYPYY010000051.1:17752-19291 GCA_964414995.1 uncultured Gemmatimonas sp. | reverse complement strand
ATTCAGGGTGCAGTGGGCGACAGCCCGTGGGGGTTCGAGTCCCCCCTTCGGCACTCCTCGGATAGGACAACAATCGAAGGGCCGCCTCTGTGGGCGGCCCTTCGTGCGTCCGGACGCCACGGCCTCAGGTCGCCCGCAGGACCGAGGGCGGGACGTCCTCGGGCAACTTGGCCTCGCCGTAGATGCGTCGCAGCGACGTCGCGCAGTCGTCGGCGTAGCGACCGAGCAACTCCACCGCGTACGCCAATGGCGCACCCGCCGTGCGGGCCCCATCGCTAGCGAAGGCCAGCAGGCAGCGCCCGGTCGCATTCTCCGCGCTGATGGGGCCGCCTCGCACCGCCATCGCTTCGCGGTAGCCGAGCAGGCGCTCGTTGAACTGTCGCAGGGCGAGTTCGCGCCGATCCTCTGCAATGCGGGCATCCGTCGCGAGGGACTCGGTGATCGCCGCCGCGATGTCCGCCGAGGTGCGATCATCGAGCGAGTCCCGTTGCGCGACGAGGAGCCCGAGCGCCGCGCGCGCGTAGCGCAGCTCCCAGCGGGCGTGATCCTCGTCGCCATTCGCCGCGGCCTCGGCCAGCCACGCGACGTCGGCCTCGTCGGGCTCGCGC
Source organism: uncultured Gemmatimonas sp. (assembly GCA_964414995.1). Lineage (GTDB taxonomy): Bacteria > Gemmatimonadota > Gemmatimonadetes > Gemmatimonadales > Gemmatimonadaceae > Pseudogemmatithrix. The sequence continues at coordinate 18,683 of CAYPYY010000051.1, read as the reverse complement.
CGCAGCTCAATCGCCACGAGCGCCGCGCGACGCGTCCGCTCGCGCTCCGTCCGCCACGCGGCCGTGAACGGGAGCGCCATCGCGAGTCGCCTCAGGCCTGCAGGACGGGAAGGCCGACGCGCTGCCGCACTTCCGGCTCGCCCACCAGCAGGTCCGAGAGGCGGACGGAATCGAGCACCTCGTCAATCTTGTGCTGCAGCATCACCCACACGGGGCGGATGCTGCAGTCGCAGGACTGCGCGCAGCGCTCCGAATCCAGCGGGTGCGTCTCGCAGTGGAGATCAAAGGTGACGAGCTCGGCCGCGGCAATGATCTCGCGCACCGTGATCTCGTCTGACGGACGCGCGAGCGCGTAGCCACCCTTGGCCCCGCGGGTGCTCTGCACGATGCCGGCGCGCCGCAGCCGCAGCAGGATCTGCTCGACGTAGTCCCCCGGGAGCCGCTCGCGCGCCGCGACGTCGCGGCCCGTGACCGGCCCCTCGTCCGTGCGGCGCGCCAGATGCAGCGCGCAGATGACGCCGTACTCGGCCCACGTGGTAATCCGCATAGGCGAAGTATCGCCCCGCGGGCCTATTGGGACAAGAGATGTCGGCTAGGGAGCCGGGACGGGCTGCAGCGGACGGTCAAAGAACGAGAGCAACGTCACCTTGGTGTTGCCGTCGAAGACGTGCTCGTCCAGGCGGACGCGGGAGGCCGCGACCTGCCGGCTGGGCACGGAGGCCGCCTTCCACACTGCCGCCAGCGGTGCCGGCACGTTGCCAGACCCGTCGTCGTTGAACACGCAGTAGATCTGGGCGTCTGGGATCACGGAGACGCCGGTGCTGTTCAGGCGCAGCGAGAACACCATCAGGGCACCGGGTGCCGGCGGCGGAGTCCAGGTCAGTTGCAGAGGCTGCGCCTCGGCGGGGTCGCCGACCGGGTCATAGGTGAA
>CAYPYY010000051.1:15062-17652 GCA_964414995.1 uncultured Gemmatimonas sp. | reverse complement strand
TCGCGACCGATGAACGCAACGTGGCCCGGCGCGTGCCCCGGGAGATGCCAGACCTCGAAGGTCTCGTCGCCCAATGAGAGCCGATCCCCCTCAGCGAGCGCGTGCGTCGGCGGCTCGGGAGCATCGAACGGCAGGCCGTAGCGCGCGGCGACCTGCGGTGCGTGCTGCCACAGCGGGGCGTCGAGCGGGTGCGCGTACACCGGCACCTCGGGCCACAGGGCGCGCAGGCCGGCAATGCCACCGATGTGGTCGATGTGGGCGTGCGTCACCCAGATCGCCGTGAGCCGCGCGCCCAGCCGTTCGATCTCCGTGGCCAAGCGCCGCGACTCGTCGCCGGGATCGACCACCACGACCTCACCGCGCACGGCGTCGTGCAGGAACCAGGTGTTCTCCTCGAACGCCCCGACGGTGAGGGCGTGCGTCTTCATCCCGCGCCGACGCCGAGCATCGGCACGGGTGCCGGTGCGTCCTGTCCGTTCTTGCGCGCCGTGAGGTACTTCTCGACCGCGATGGCCGCGGTAGTCGCGTCGCCCACGGCGGTCGTGACCTGGCGCGTGAGCTGCGCGCGCACATCGCCGGCCGCGTACAGGCCCGGAACCGACGTGCGCATATTCGCATCCGTGATGAGGTAGCCGGCGCTGTCGTGCGCGACGTGCTCCTTGATCATCCCCGTGTTCGGCGTGAAGCCGATGAAGATGAAGATGCCGGTGGCGACGAGGTCGGACGCGACGCCGCTCTTCAGGTTCCGGATGCGCGCGTGCGTCATCAGCCCCGCCTCGCCGACGATCTCGTCCACCACGGTGTCGGTGATGAGCTCGATCTTCGGGTTCGCGAAGGCGCGTTGCTGCACGATCTTCGAGGCACGGAACGTGTCGCGGCGATGGACCAGGTAGACCTTCGCCGCGTAGCGCGTGAGAAAGTCCGCCTCTTCGAGGGCCGCGTCTCCACCGCCGACGACGACGATCGTGTGGCCCTTGTAGAACGCGCCATCGCAGATCGCGCAGTACGACACGCCCTTGCCGGCGTACTCCATCTCGCCGGGGACCCCGAGCTTCACGGGCGTGCCGCCCGCGGTCACGATGACGGCGGGCGCGCGGTACACGTCGCCATTCTCCACGGCCACGTCAAACACGCCATCGGCGGCCTTCTGGACCGAGAGCACCGGCGTGGACGTGAGGATCTCGGCGCCGAACTTCTCCGCGTGCGACTGGAACTTCGTGGCCAGCTCGTGGCCGAGGATGTGCTCGAACCCGATGTAGTCCTCGATGACCTCGGTGTTCAGCAGCTCGCCGCCCGGGAACCCGCGCTCCAGCACGACGCTCTTCAGCATCGAGCGGCCCGCGTAGAGCCCGGCGCACATTCCCGCCGGCCCGGCGCCGATGATCACCACTTCGTATTCGTGCGTTGCCACGATCGCTCCACTCGTCGGTTACGAAACCGCGAAATCTAGGGCGTGCACGAGAGTGATTCCACCGGCGAGCCCCGCTGGCGGAGCAATCCCATCACGGAGCCGCGAGTTCCAGTACGGCGAGCGCACCGTGACAGTGCGATACGGTGCCAATCAGCACCTCGGCGGCGCGTGCGGCGGCGACCTGCGCCACGAGTGCATCGGCAGCGAGCACCTCGTCCACGCCGAACATCCCGACGCCGAAGGCGCGATGCACGCAGTGCAGCACGGCGGGGCCATCGAGGCGTCGGCCGCGCAGGCGCTCCGTCTCGACGAAGGCGCGCACCGTCGGCGGCAGACTCCACGCGCGCGGCCCACGCGTGTGCGGACAGGTGCGCGGCTCGATGCAGTTGATCGGACACTCCCAGGTCGCGAAGCTCACGTAGTGCGAGTGGTCGTCGCCACTGCGCTGCCAGGGCACGTCGAGCGCGCCGTTCAAGGGCGCGAGGCGCATCATCCGTCCTGGCCAGCGCGCGCGGGCACGGGCGATCACCCAGCGCGCCATCAGGTGCGGCATCAACGGCGACGGCACCACGGCATCGGGGACCGAGGCGTGCGCGGGGCGTGCTGCCGCCTCCCCGAGATACTCGGCGAAGAACGACTCCCATTCGCGCGCGCGCAGGTCAATGTCCGCGGCGTCGGCGGCGACGCGGCACTGGGGATCGCGGTCCACCACGATCAGGCGTGACCACGTGAGCGCGCCCGCGGCGCGGGCGCGGCGCAGCTGCCGCACGTAGTAACTGCCGTAGCAGCCGCCGCCCACGACGACGATGTCGCCGTAGTGCTGCGGCGCGGCCTCAGGGACGAACGCTGCGTCCGCCATCGACGAAGAGCGTCTGGCCGGTCACGAACGTCGCCTCGGCCAGATAGCGCACGGCCGCGGCGACATCGCTCGGCGCCCCGATGCGCTGGAGCGGCGTCTCCGCCGCGAAGGCCTCGACGCGCTCTGGGGGCATCCCGGGCGGCGCAAGCACGAATCCGGGCGCGACGGCATTCACGCGGATTGCGGGGGCGAGCGCCGCCGCGAGGTGGCGCGTCATCACGATCACGCCCGCCTTCGCGATGCCGTGCACGCTGTAGTCGGGCCACGGCTCCACGGCCATATGGTCGGCGATGTTCACGATGGCGCTGCCGTGCGGCATC